>JAFMDS010000002.1 GCA_017857175.1 Candidatus Nanopelagicales bacterium
AACCCGCGACCCTCACCTTGGCAAGGTGATGCGCTACCAGCTGCGCTACGTCCGCGTGCTTGAGCGAATCCGAAGATTCGGTCTCAAGCGACAGCAAACCTTATCCAACTGCCTTCGCGGGTCCCCACGCGGTCACCTTGAACGGAGACGGCAGGCTATGGGCATGGCACCGGAACCGATGGCGCGATTCGGGAATGTGTATGCCCGGGGTTTGATTCAGGTGACCGAAGACTTGAGGGATCTGGAACTGGGAGGGCGTTGGGCGGTCGCAGTGCCATTTGAAGGGGCTCCCGTACTGGCCCAGTTTTCGGATTGGTCGTGCGAGTTGCCCAAGCATGGTCAGATTGGGGTTTGGGGTGGAGTGCCTGTAGGGGATTGGCAAAGCTCTGTTAATCGAGATACCTATGTTGAGAGTGTGGAGAGCACTCGTGAGCGCATTGCACGTGGCGATGTTTACCAAGCGAATATTTGTCGAGTCCGAAGCGCCCCCTTACCTTCCGAGGCTGATGTGATGGCATTGGATGAGATTCTGCAGCAAGGTAATCCTGCTCCTTTTAGTGGTGCATTGCGACTTCCTTTGCAGGGAATTCATATTGCCTCTGCGAGTCCTGAACTTTTCCTCTCCCGCTCAGCTGATGTCATCACTTCGGGACCGATAAAGGGCACCGCCGCGGATGCATCGGGGCTGAGCGAAAAGGATCGCGCAGAGAACATCATGATCGTGGATCTCGTGCGAAACGACTTGTCGCAATATGCGGTAACGGGAAGTGTTCATACCGTGGCACTGTTAGAGGTTGAACAGCATCCAGGTTTGGTGCAACTTGTTTCGAAAATTGAGGCGACATTAATCGGTGGCACGACGTGGTCTGATCTGTTTTCAGCGACTTTTCCACCTGGGTCAGTCACAGGGGCGCCGAAGATATCCGCGTTAGAAATTATTAGAGAGTTGGAACCGGAGCCTCGAAGTTTCTATTGCGGTGCCTTTGGCTGGATTGATGTTGATAATCAAATAGCACAACTCGCTGTTGCGATTAGAACTTTTTGGTTTGATGGGGGCGAGCTTAAATTTGGCACGGGCGCAGGCATCACATGGAACTCTGATGCACATGCTGAGTGGGAAGAGACGGAATTGAAGGCTAGGAACCTCACAAACTTGGCCGCGAAAGTGAGCAAAACACCATGACCGAGTATTGCCCAACATTTTGGCTCAACGGTGAATTGACCCATCAACCAATGATCGCGGCGACGAATCGGGGGTTGCTTGCAGGTCAGGGCGTTTTTGAGACCCTAAAAGTTGTCAATGGGAGGCCACAGTTAGTACATCGGCATTTGGACAGGCTGATGCGGTCCTGTCACTTGCTCGACTGGCCGATGTTGGATGCAGCTGCGATTGCAACTGGAATTCGAAGTCTGATTCAAGTCAACGCTGCCACTACCGGCGAATACCGCCTACGAGTCACGTGCACCCAAGAGGATTCATCCGAAATCACTGTTCTTATTGGCATGAGTGTCTTAAATCCCTGGCCCGCAACAACCAGCTGCACTCTTGTCCCATGGGCGCGCAACGAAAGCTCAGCGTTGACCGGGATCAAGACAACTTCATATTTTGAAAATATTTTCGCCATGAATTGGGCTCAAGCTCGCGGTTACTCGGAAGGGCTATTTGCCAACAGCCGGGGAAATCTCTGTGAAGGCGCGACTTCAAATATTTTTGTCGTCATTGACGGGGAGGTTGCGACCCCAACACTTGCGAGCGGCGTGCTGCCAGGGATAACGCGCGGCGTATTACTTGACCATGGCTTGGCCCACGAAAAGGAACTCGCACTCGACGTCCTGAAACATTGCACGGAAATGTTCCTTACTTCGAGCACGCGTGGCGTGCATCCTGTGGAGAAGTACGGGGAGCGACTAATGTCCGCATCTTGGCCTCTCACCAAAAAGATTTCTGAGGAATACGCGCAAATAGTTGCCCGCGAAATGAATTGAGCGGCACCCCCGAAGGAGTGCCGCTCAATTCGATGTTGCGTGGGTGTGTTTAGCGCCCCGTGTACTTACGTGCGGTGGAGAACTTCAACCACTGGCCAGCAACTCCTGGAGCCGTTCCAAGGACGGTGCAGGTGCCCTTGCTCTTGATGCGAAGGGTCACGGAACCGTTGTTGGGGTAGAGAAGTTGGCAGTTCTTCTTGCCTGCCTTTTTGAGCTTCCAGGTGATGTTCTGCCCAGCATTGGTGTCTTCCTGTCCTGGGGATTCAAGCACTAGGACGCGCCCAACCTTGTATCTTCCTGAAGGCGGGGCCGAGAGCGTGGCGATCTGTGTACCCGGTACCAGGTTGATTGTGTAGTTGTAGGTGACACCTGCATAGCCATTGGAGCCAGGTGTTGATGCCTTCATGTTGCAAACCCCTGAGCCCGCATTGACTTGAAGGGTGAGACCCGAAACAACGCAGGGACCGGTTTCGCTCAATGTCACAGGTGCACCGGAAAGAGTGCTGGCCTGGAACGTGAAGTTGGATCCATTGCCCATGTTGTAGGAACCACCATTGGACCATGCCCCCCAACCTGGCTGAATCAATGTAATTGCATCCGATGCAACTGGACCAGCGATGATGTTGACGTTGTCAGTTGTCGAACCGGTGCCACCTTGATTGGTTGTGTAACTAGCGCCGATAGTGACTGGGCCGACTACGTTTGGAGTCCAGGTGTAATTAGCGACACCATTTACCAACGGAATAGAGGCGCTGATCGGATTACCGTTCAACGTGAATCCAACAGATCCCTTAATCGACGTGGGATAGACGGTTGCAGTCAGAGTCACAGGCACACCCTGAGTCATTTGTGCAGGGTGAGTCAAAGTGATTGGGTTTCCGCTAGGAGTGGCAACAGTAACGTCCTGCGGGGAGACCGAACCCTGATCATTTGCGTCAGCGTTGTACGTGGCTTGGAATGTGTAACTACCCGCAGCTGGCGGAGTCCACCAGTAGTAGGCGTACGACTGGCCTGTTCCCGGACCCGGTGTCAGGCCCATGGTTGCCAGGGTGGCGCCGCTGATGTCCTTAACCACAACTTGACCCGTTGGGTTGTACGCGCTTGGACTGGCAGACTGAACAGTCACCGTAATCTTGGTCGCGACTCCTACCTGAGCATTGTTAGGCGCAGCAACCGTTGTTGCGGTTGTAACTTTAGATATGGACGACGTCGCATAAATTGCGCCGCCCAAATACAGGTTTGCCGTCCCTGCGAGAAGTGGCTGCCAAGTAGCAATTGCATTCGTGGCTGTACCTTGATAAACGTCGATGAATTGGGATGGGGGGTTTCCGTTATATCCGATTCCAACCTGACCATAATTTTGGCAATCCTGCACATTAAGAGTTTGACTCATACCGACCGTGCCCGATGAATTGCCAGAAATTGAGCAGCCACCGATAGGGGCATCTGCCGCCATTGCGGAGGGTGTTACTGCCGCGAGGCCTGCTCCGATGAGCGCAAGAGTTGAAACAGCGGTGGCAACTTTGCGCCACGGGTGGGTCAATGACATGTGTTCTCCTATAACGAGGGTTTTGGGTTCCAGTGCAAGCAACTTCTCTGTAACAAACAACGATAACCCCAAAAGTCGCTTTTCTGCGTATTTGGACGCTAGGTCTAATGCTGGTGGCTGATGAGTCCTATAGGCGCAGGAGCGGGTACGGTTAGTGCACATTCGGGCGATTGGCTCAGTGGTAGAGCACTCGCTTCACACGCGAGGGGTCACTGGTTCGAACCCAGTATCGCCCACCGAATGCCAGGGGCTTGCTTCGTGCAGGCACGTGTCATGATCGCTGAGGCGAGACTTTTTGGGCCTCTAATTAAAGCGATTGCCCCTTTTGCTAACGGTCCAGCGGGTGGACTGAATCACCCTTATCGAGAACATAAAAATGGAAGTGCGAGAGGTGCAAAGCTAACTCCAACAGAGCGGCTTTAACCCCGATATTCCTCGGTAATTGCATGAAAACTTCGCGCACAATGTCGGGTCAGGGGTAACGGTAATCCGCTAACAATTACCGTATTTTCACGGTAGTAACCGGAGTGGACGAGAGTTAATGTGTGCAGACCTCTCACCAAAGGGGCAAAAAAAATGACCGATGAAAAGGGCACGAACGAGGTTGATCCTGTTGCTGATCTGAGCGACGAAGAACTAGAGGAGGCCTCGGGGGGCACAGGCAACAACAGCTATTGCAACATCCATGGATGCCTTGGGTAATGTGGTTTTGGGCGTGAATCTATGACTCGTACAGCCCACCGTTGATCTGGATCGTCTCTCCATTGACAAAACTTGCAGCGGGGCTGCACAGGAACGCAATGACTGAAGCGACTTCGCTGGCTTGGCCAAATCTGCCGAGAGGTGTTTGGGCTAGAAGTGATTCACCTCTAGTCTCTATGAGGTCCGTGGTCATTGTTGTGTCAATGATGCCAGGAGAAACTGCATTAACTCGCACCTTGGACCCGAACTCCCAGGTCAGACTCCGCGTCAGTGCCAGAAGGCCACCCTTGCTTGCGGCGTAGTGAGCGTGGCGGTTACTGCCACGGTGACCCGCCAGCGACGCCACGTTGACAATTGATCCACCCTCATTCATGTGGGGAACGCATGCGCGGATCAGGTAGAACACGGCATCGAGGTTGACAGACATCACCTTGTCCCACTGTTCATTGGTGATTTCCGTGATTGCCTGCTCTGGATAGATGCCAGCGGCGGGAACTACAAAGTCGATTGACCCGAACTTGGCCACGGCCGCTGCGACGAAGGCGTCATTACTCGCTGAGGATCCAGCTTCCAAGTGAAATGACAGGACATGCTCACCCGTGGGGTCGAGCGTTGTTGCGAAATCATGATCTAGATCAACTGTGTGCTCACCCATCACCACGTTGGCGCCGGCCGCTCGGAACTGGATGGCGGTTTCCCGCCCGATCCCGCCGTTAGATCCGGTCAACAGGAGGGTTTTGCCCGTGAAGTCGATTCTGCTCATATCCACCACGCTCTTTGCCTCCTGGAGTCGGTCGCGTGTTCGCTTACTGGAGTTCAGGAGTGAAAGGTAGTGCAGGGGGCACTCATGCGCCTTCTGCGACTCCATGGCATGACTGCTGAGGTCTCGAGACGGATTGGGTGACATAGACTTCGCAGCGCGTGCCTTGGTTGGGCATGCGAAACTGACTCGGAAAGGCATTTGGCTCGTGATTGTGACGATCAGAAATGAACAAGGGCAGTCCGAGGAAGAACATCCCGATGGCGTCACTGGACTAGACCTATTTCCCAAGGCTTCGGGCGTTGTGGTCATGAAGGTCAACGGGCTCATGGTTGATCTTGCGACACCACTGTCCTCGGGCGATGTCGTTGAAGGCGTCCACGTGTCCTCAGACGAAGGCCTAGCCGTGTTGCGTCACTCAACAGCACATATTGCTGCTCAGGCAACACAGAAGTTGATTCCCGCAGCCAAATTGGGCATTGGGCCTCCCATCAAAGATGGCTTCTACTACGAATTTGATGTTCCCGAGGCATTTACCCCCGAGGTGCTCGCTGACATTGAAAAAGAAATGCAGAACTTGATCAAGAGTCGGCAGAAGTTTGTTCGTCGAGTTGTCTCGCAGGCGGAGGCCGAGGTCGAACTCGCGTCTGAGCCATTCAAATTGCGTCTGATTAATGCAGATAAGGGAGCGACTGTCCTCGACGCCGATGTCATGGAAGTTGGTGGGTCCGAGCTCACTATTTATGACAACGTGAACATTAAGTCGGGGGAGCGGTGTTGGGGGGATTTATGTCGCGGTCCACATGTTCCCGACACGAGTTACATTCCCACGAATGCGATCAAGATCATGCGTTCCTCGGCTGCCTATTGGCTCGGAGATCAAAAGCAGGAATCTCTGCAACGTCTCTATGGCACTGCGTGGCCATCCAAAGAGGAACTCAAGGGCTACCTCGATTTCCTTTCCGAGGCCGAAAAGCGTGACCACCGCAAACTTGGCACCGAATTGGATTTATTCAGCTTCCCTGAAGAAGTTGGCTCAGGTCTAGCAGTGTTCCACCCGAAAGGTGGAGTAGTTCGCAAGGTGATGGAGGATTACAGTCGCAAGCGCCATGAAGAAGGCGGGTACGAATTTGTCAACACCCCGCATATCACGAAGTCGGCACTATTTGAAAAGTCTGGTCACCTTGATTGGTACTCAGAGGGCATGTATCCAGCGATGCACCTTGATGCGGAGTATCACGACGATGGAACGGTGAAGCGACAGGGCGCTGACTACTACCTCAAGCCGATGAACTGCCCCATGCATAACCTGATTTTTTCTGCACGCGGTCGCTCGTATCGGGAGTTGCCTCTGCGCCTATTTGAATTTGGCACTGTCTATCGGTACGAGAAAAGCGGTGTAGTTCATGGATTAACTCGCGCTCGCGGATTCACACAAGACGATGCACACATCTACTGCACCCTTGAGCAATTGCCAGGGGAGTTGCAATCACTCCTTGACTTTGTACTTGGACTATTGCGCGATTACGGGTTGACTGATTTCTATCTGGAACTGTCCACCAAGAACCCGGAAAAGTTTGTGGGAACGGACGAGGAATGGGTCGAGGCTACCCAAATTCTGCGCTCCGCTGCTGAGAGCCAAGGGCTTGAGTTGGTTCTGGATGAAGGTGGCGCAGCGTTCTACGGTCCCAAGATTTCGGTGCAGGCAAAAGACGCGATCGGGCGAACCTGGCAAATGTCGACGATTCAGGTGGACTTCCAACTACCACAGCGATTTGAGTTGGAGTATCAAGCTGCTGATGGCACGCGCCAACGTCCGATCATGGTGCACCGAGCCCTATTTGGATCGATTGAACGATTCTTCGCGGTACTTCTTGAGCACTATGCAGGCGTGTTCCCTCCATGGCTTGCGCCCGTTCAGGTCATAGGAATTCCGATCACTGACGCGCATGTGGATTATCTGAATGATGTTGCTGCCAAACTCAAGGGGCGCGGGATTCGTGTGGAAGTTGATACGTCAGACGACCGTATGCAGAAGAAAATTCGCAATGCACAGAAATTGAAAATCCCATACATGCTCATCGCGGGAGATGAAGACATCGCAGCCAATGCAGTGTCATTCCGCTATCGCGATGGGACTCAGAAAAATGGTGTTTCTGTTCAGGATGCTGTCGAAGAAATTGTCAGTGTGGTAGAAGCGCGAGTACAGGTTTAGCAATGCCCGAATCATCTGGTTCCAGTTCACGTGGACCCGACGCTTGGGATCGGCTGTACACCCCGCACCGGTTGGCATACCTTCGCGGACAAAAGGGGGATAGCGAGTGCCCGTTTTGTGTGGCACCTGAAACTATTGGTGATGATGGGAATCTGGTGTGCGCCACTGGTGAACATGCCTATGTTGTTCTCAACCTCTACCCGTACAACTCTGGTCATCTCTTGGTCTGTCCCTACCGTCACGTTGCTGATTACACGGAACTCACGGAGGACGAACGTGAGGAGATTGGTGCACTCACCCAGCAGGCAATGCACACCCTTCGCAAGTTGTCCAATGCTCAGGGTTTCAATATCGGTATGAATCAAGGTTCAATTTCAGGTGCAGGGATAGCCGCGCACCTGCATCAACATGTTGTTCCTAGGTGGGGCGGCGACACAAATTTCATGCCAATAATTGGCGGAACCAAGGTCTTGCCACAACTGCTCGAGGAAACGCGTACGCTCCTCGAGGAAAATTGGCAAGCAACTCCTGCTTTGAGTGACTAACCTTCATCGAGTTGACGGTGAATTGTGACTTTGTGTCCCCGCGAGTAGATGGCTGAACCGATCGCAGGTTCAGGGTTGCAGGTGATGCGATACAGCTCGCAGGCAGACGTTGATTGGATCGGTTGGTTCTTCATGGTGCGTAACTCAGTGATCCGCGTGATCCCGCGATCGGTGTCGAATTCGCCCGTTGTGAACACTCCCTGCCACACGCGCAATATTTCGTTGCCGCAATATGTTGCTACGGATGCGTCAATGGGCGCCTCTAAGGAAGGAATCCAAGGCGCTGATCCAACCTCAGATAAAAGATCAAGCACTGCATCGAGGCCCACCGGCGGTTCCAGGGCAAATACAGGAAGCAGCTCTCGACTGCTACATGCGCGCTCGATTTCACTGAGGAGATCCTGGCTAGTAATGGACTCGCCCTGTAAGAGGGACTCAGCGCGCTGTTCATCCAAGGTCGTAATTGTGATGCAATCGATCAACGCTTGAAATTTATCGCTGGTCAATTCAACGTGTTCTTCGTCAAGGTCGTGTACCTCGAACAAGTCGCCGTCGACATGCCACGAGATGTCCTCAGTGACCAAGTTCAAGGTTCCATTCACTTTTTCAGATTCATCGAGAATTGGAAGGGTGAGGGCAACAACCCTGTGGTCAGCGCCAAATAGGCGCGTGCAAACTGCCAATGTCTCATCAAAATTGGCACTCACCGATTCGAGTCCGGTAATGCAGATGGCGCCAGGGTGAGTAAGAAATGCCCTTTGGGCAAGTCTGATGGTGTCACCATCGATGCCCTGGCTGCTATCAATGACCAGCAGGACAGCATTCGCCCCCCAGCCGAGGGCCGCAAGGGCGTCCTGATCAGAGTCTGTCCGAGGATCCACTCCAAAGAAATGGGTGGAACTGCTCTCGTGGCTCATGCTGAAGTCCGGGCTGATGGCTAAATTCAGGATAGTTCGGCTCGCCGACTGCAGAGCCCCTGTGATGGTGTTCGTAATGTCTTGACTGTGTGACAGGACCGCGATAGATGCCTGCTGCTGCATTGGATGACGGTAGCATCACGTGTGGTTGTGCTCTGCGAGTTCGGGTCGCGACCGCGTGCGCCATTCAAGAGTGCGCGCTTTTCACGATGCAGCAAGTGAGGACAGAATGCTCAACAACCCAGCAGCGCGCAAGCTGGTCACGGGGATCATCGACCCACCGGCAAAGTTCCTTTTGCGCATTGGCATTACGCCTGATGTAGTGACCGTGATTGGAACCTTGGGAGCGATTGTTGGCGCGGTTGGATTCCTTGCCCGCGGAGAGTTCATCATGGGTGTTGTCATCATTATGATTTTTGCGGCAGCAGATTTACTCGACGGCACCATGGCGCGAATGCAGGGAACATCCGGTCCGTGGGGCAATTTCCTTGACGCAACCTTGGACAGAGTCGCCGATGGCGCAATTTTTGGTTCTATCGCTTTCTATGCCGCATCTGAAAACAACTATTCACTTTTGGCGGCTTCACTTATCGCCCTAGTTGCAGGGCAGGTGACAAGTTATGCAAAAGCTAGGGCAGAAGCTGTTGGTGCTGAATGCAATGTGGGTTTGGTAGAACGCGCAGAACGATTGATGCTCGTACTCTTAGCAATTCTTCTCGCGGGATTCGGTGTTCCCTACGTCCTCGAAATTGTCATGTGGGCACTTGCGGTACTGGGTATCGTCACGGTGATTCAGCGGTTTGTCCATGTGCGTGGGCAATTACGTTCACAAGGTCCCGCGAATGGCTAAACGAAGTTCACGTGTCAATGATGCCGTTACCAATTGGGCATTCACCGCAGGTTGGGCAGTAAGCAAAAAGCTCCCTGAACGTGCTGCTCGACGGGCATTCCAGTCAGGTGCCGATCTGTTGTGGTCTCGTAACGCTGGCGGTGTTGAGAGGTTGACCTCGAACTTGGCTCGTGTCAAGCCTGAGTTATCGCAGGAGGAGCTTGGGCAGCTCTCTAAAGAGGGTATGCGCAGTTACATGCGCTATTGGTGTGAGGCATTTCGACTTCCCACATTGACTCCATCAGGTATCAGTAGCGGATTCGAATTGCGTGGTGTGGAACTGCTCGATCAGGCGATGGCCGATGGAACGGGCGCGGTCATGATTCCTGGTCACATGGCTAACTGGGATATTGCGGGTGCGTGGGCCGCACAACGCTACGGATCTGTAACCACGGTCGCCGAGCAACTCAAGCCCAAGGACCTCTTTGACCAATTCCTAGCTTTCAGGGAATCCCTAGGAATGGAGGTTCTCCCACTAGGTGAATCAGATGTCATGCGGACATTGGTTCGTCGATTGCGCGCTGGGCGACTCGTGGCGCTTCTCGGAGACAGAGATATGACCAAAGGCGGAGTTGAGGTTGAATTCTTTGGAGCCACGGCGTCGATGCCGGCAGGACCTGCAACTATTTCGATTATGACCGGAGCACCGCTACATCCAGTGACAATGCACTACGAGGATGACAAAGCTGTTGGAGTGGTTTACCCGAGAGTTGAGGTCCCCGATTTAGAGGATCGTGGTGAACAAGTGAAATACATGACGCAACAAATTGCTCAGGCTTTTGAAATCGGAATTACCAAGCACCCTGAGGATTGGCACATGCTGCAGCGGGTTTGGATCAATGAATCCTGACTCAACCGTTCAACGCGTCGGGATTGTCTGTCCTTATTCCTGGGATGTTCCGGGTGGCGTGCGTAGCCACGTTGCAGATCTGGCGGCGACACTCATCGAGCGTGGTTACCTTGTGAGTGTGCTCGCGCCCACGGACGAGCCTGAATTCTTGCCAGACTTCGTTGCAGACGGTGGCGCACCCATTGCGGTTCCATACAACGGATCAATTGCTCGCCTGAGCTTTGGAATCAAAGCGACTCGCCGAGTGCGACAGTGGATCCGCGAAGGCAATTTTGATGTCGTGCACATTCATGAGCCGGTTGCCCCGAGCCTGTCATTGCTTGCGTGTTGGGCTGGACAGGGCCCCATGGTTGCGACCTGGCATTCATCCTCAGATCGATCTCGGATCTTGTCGGCTGGCTACTACATTGCACAAACCGCCATGGAAAAAATTCGCGGGCGAATTGCGGTGAGTGAACAGGCGCGAAAGACATTAGTTGAGCACCTTGGTGGCGATGCCGTCCTGATACCGAATGGCGTGCGTGTGTCTGACTTTCGTGATCAGGAGACCGTCAGTGTTGCAGGTTCGCAATCGATCCTGTTCTTAGGACGAATCGACGAGCCGCGAAAGGGGCTTGACGTTCTTATCGGCGCTGCTCCAGCAATTATTCGAGAATTTCCTGATCTAAAATTCTTAATCGCTGGGCCTGGTGACTCTGATTCGTTTCGTGAACGCATCCCTGAGGAACTCCAAAACAATTTTGAATTTCTAGGGTCAGTCTCCGATGAAGACAAGCGCAGAGTGTTAGCCCACTGCGAGGTCTACATTGCGCCGCACACTGGTGGGGAATCATTTGGCATTGTGTTGGCCGAGGCAATGGCTGCAGGAACGCCGGTGCTTGCGTCAAATTTGCCTGCATTTGATCGAGTATTGCAAGGTGGCAGTAGCGGCATGTTATTCACAAACGGCGACTGTGATGACCTTGCTCTCAAGTGCAACGACTTGTTGGCAAACCCCGAGATGCGCAAAGAGTTAGTGGCCAGGGCTTCAGAGAGAGTGTTGGACTTCGACTGGAGCACTGTCGTGGATGATGTAGTTGCAGTCTATGAAGCGGTGCATATGCCGGGTGAGAAAGTGACCGAAGATTTCCGAGGCCAAGTAGTGGGGCGTTTCGCAGGGCGTGTTGTCAAAGAGGAGGCCTTGTGACAACAGGATTGCTGACTGTTCTGCTAGTTGTCATTTGCTTACTCCTGTTCTTTGTACTATTCATGAGCATGACGGCTGGCCGTCTGGATCGATTGCATCGACGCATTGATGTTGCAGAGTTGGCCCTGGACGCACAACTTTTGCGTCGTTCTGGAATTGCTCTGGAACTCGCGGCGTGTGGACTCTTGGACCCCGCGACCTCTGTCGTGCTGTCGGAGTCCGCACATGCTGCGCGCCGATCATCCGACCTGTCCGTGGCAGAGCGCGATCGTGTGGAATCAGATCTGACTGCAGCGTTGAACGCAGCCCTGGGTCCAGACGACTACGCAGAGGTCCTATCAGAGCAGGGTGGCCCAGAACTTCTCGCTGAGTTATCAGCCGCTATTAAACGGGTGGAATTGTCTCGACGGTTCCTCAACGACGCGGTTCGGGCCTGCACACAATTGCGTCGCCAGCGAAGTGTCCGGTGGTTCCATCTGGCGGGGCGCACGCCATGGCCGGTCTTTCGAGAGATGAGTGATCACGTTGACCTAGGCCCCAGATGAACGGGGCCTCGGAGCGAACCGCTTCTTGGGTTGAGTTAGTCCCTAACCCCAGTGGCATGAGGGATGCCCGTTCTGCGCGAAAGATGCGCTCCATCTAGCATTAGGGCTCTATTCGACCCACCAATGGGGACCCCTTCAGGGGGAAATGTCATGAAGGATGTTAGAGATGTCGAGCGAAGTGAGCACGGGCACCAGCCGCGTGAAGCGTGGAATGGCTGAAATGCTTAAAGGTGGCGTCATCATGGATGTCGTTAATGCCGAGCAGGCGAAGATCGCTGAAGATGCAGGTGCCGTAGCGGTCATGGCTCTGGAACGAGTGCCTGCGGATATCCGTGCCGAGGGTGGTGTTTCTCGCATGTCAGATCCTGACATGATCGATAGCATCATCGCCTCGGTCAGCATCCCAGTAATGGCGAAGGCACGCATTGGACATTTTGCTGAGGCTCAGGTTCTTGAGTCGCTGGGTGTTGATTACATCGACGAGTCAGAGGTGCTTACCCCTGCTGACTACACAAATCATATTGACAAGTGGAAGTTCACCGTGCCTTTCGTGTGTGGTGCAACCAATCTTGGTGAAGCACTACGCCGATTGACTGAGGGTGCAGCCATGATTCGGTCCAAGGGAGAGGCTGGGACCGGCGATGTCTCCAACGCGGTTACCCACATGCGCAAGATCCGCGACCAAGTCACCCGGCTTGCATCCCTGCCAGAAGATGAACTCTATGTTGCGGCAAAGGAACTTCAAGCACCTTTTGACCTAGTCGCTGAGGTGGCTCGTACTGGCAGCTTGCCCACAGTGCTTTTCACTGCAGGAGGAATTGCGACACCGGCAGACGCCGCAATGATGATGCAACTGGGTGCTGATGGAGTATTCGTTGGATCGGGAATTTTCAAATCTGGGAATCCTGCGCAGCGCGCTAACGCAATTGTTCAAGCAACAACGCACTTTGATAATCCTGATGTTGTTGCCAAGGTCAGTCGCGGTTTGGGCGAGGCAATGGTCGGTATCAATGTTGCTGATATTCCGGTACACCATAGGCTCGAAGACCGCGGTTGGTAAGTACGCACGAATCGTTCCCAAGGACGATTATGAATTGCGTCGTTGGTGTCTTTCGTGACTAAACCAATAAGAATAGCTGTCCTCGCGCTGCAAGGTGGCGTGCGTGAACATGTGCAGGCTTTGAATGCGGCAGGGGCCGATGCATTTCCCGCCAAAAACCTAGAGCAGATCACGATGGCGATGGGACTCGTAATACCGGGGGGCGAGTCAACCACGATGATCAAGTTGGCTCAGATGTACAACCTAGTGGAGCCAATTCAGGAGCTACGCTCACAGGGAATGCCCATGTATGGGTCATGTGCAGGGATGATCATGCTTGCAGACCGACTAGAGGGCGGCATCGTAGGACAAGAAACAATAGGTGGAATCGACGTTCTGGTGAGAAGGAACGCATTTGGTCGCCAAACGGAGTCATTTGAGGCTCCGTTGCGGTTGCAAAACCTAGGTGTCGAATCAGAGCCCTTTCCTGGAGTATTCATTCGGGCACCGTTTGTGGTCGAAGTAGGTGAGAATGTGGAAGTGGTTGGCGCTATTGAATCTGGGGCGCACGCGGGTAGAGTTGTAGCAGTTCAAAGTGGCAATTTGATGGCAACATCATTTCACCCGGAGCTCACACCTGATATTCGCGTTCATGAAATTTTTGTAAACATAGTGAGAAAGGCGCAGTGAGACACTGATGAGTGGCCATTCCAAATGGGCGACGACCAAGCATAAGAAGGCAGTCATTGATGCCCGTCGCGGAAAATTATTTGCCAAGTTGATCAAGAACATCGAAGTAGCTGCTCGACAGGGTGGTGGTGATATTGCGGGAAACCCGACTCTCTTCGATGCAATTCAAAAGGCCAGAAAGAGTTCAGTTCCTGTCGACAACATCGATCGAGCGGTTAAACGCGGCTCTGGCGCTGAGGCAGGTGGCGCTGATTGGCAAACCATCATGTATGAAGGTTACGGTCCCAACGGTGTTGCAGTCTTGGTTGAGTGTTTGACCGACAACCGCAATCGTGCTGCATCCGAAGTCCGTGTCGCCATGACGCGAAATGGTGGGTCCATGGCCGATCCTGGAAGTGTTTCATATCTTTTCGGGCGGAAAGGCGTGGTCATTGTTAGCAAAGTCGGAGAAAACGCCTCGGTTACAGAGGACGATCTTCTGATGGCAGTCTTAGATGCAGGCGCTCAAGAAGTGAATGATCTCGGCGAGTCCTTTGAAATTGTCTCCGAGGCCAGTGACGTTGTCGCTGTCCGAGTGGCATTGCAAGATGCCGGAATTGACTATGAATCCGCAGAAGCAACCTTCGTTCCCAGCATGACCGTGCCGCTGGATGTTGATGGAGCAACACAAATGTTTCGATTACTGGAGGCGCTGGAGGATAGTGATGAAGTGCAAAATGTTTATGCAAACTTTGATGTATCCGATGAAGTCATGGAGAATGTGAGTCTGTAATGGCGGGTGAGTCTGTTGGTAAACAACTGCGAGGTTGGGATGCCGCGACTTTCCGCACTGCAAGTTCAGATCCGTCCATGCGGTCAACGTTCATTGCCATGGCAATATTGGAAAATGCTCCAGATTGGACTCGCCTTCGTTCTCGATTAGAGCGACTTTCTCTCTTTGTCCCAGAGCTGCGCATGCGTCCGCTCTATGGCATGGTCGGCCTGTCCGCACCGCGATTAAGCGTTGACCCAGACTTTGATTTGGACTTCCATGTGCGCCGATACCGACTCCCAGAAGGTGGCACCTGGAATGACCTACTCGCTGATGCACGCCGAATCAGCCTGACCGACTTTGACCAGAACCGGCCTCTCTGGGAAGCAACTTTGATTGAAGGCCTCCCGGATGGGCATAGCGCATTCTTGCTCAAGTTGCATCACTCGATCGCCGATGGTCAAGCGACGGTCATGATTGCCTTGACGTTATTTGAACTGTCGGCCGAGGGTAATCCCGATGAACCCGAAGCACCTCCTGCACCCGTTGGTCAAGACGTTACATGGCAAGACTTATTCGTGGCAAACACGCAAGACAATCTTGGCCGCGCAATTGGGGCAATGCGAGGCGCTGTAAATGTAGGCCTCGGGCTCATTAAGGGTTCGGTTACTGACTTTAATCAAACCGTACACAAAACAATCGAAACAATTGGCTCGGTGACCAGAGCCACTTCGGTCTATGACAGGCCGCTCTCTCCACTGCTCACGGAACGCGGCACTACATACTCTTTCGGAACTCTCGAATTTCCTTTTGAACAGATTCGACGAACTGCGAAGAGTGTCGGCATGAGTGTGAACGACGCTTTCATGGCGGCTGCATTGACAGGTGTTGAGGCCTACCATCACAGGCATGGCAGTTCGGCTGATTCATTGCGGGTGAATGTCCCAATTTCCTTAAGAGGGGATGCAGGTGACCGATCAGCACAGGCTTCAAATGCAGTAGCCATTGCGAGATTCCCCATCCGCGTTGCAGGACTTGGCGTCCAAGAAATCATGGGCGAGGCCCATGAACTTGTCTCTGAGTGGCGCAGGGAGCCAGCCATGCGCTTGGCAGACCCTTTGGCAGAGGTGAGTTGGTTTGTGCCCGTGCCTATGCTCGCTCAGGTCGCGCGGGCATCTGATGTGACCACAAGTAATGTTCCGGGTCCTCCCATCCCCATTTATCTGGCAGGTACACGAATGATTGCTGCCTACCCATTGGTGGCGACAATTGGTTCTGCCGTCAATATCACGATGGTGACCTATGACGGACATGCCTTTATTGGTGTGAGTACCGACGATCGGGCGATCAAGGATCATCCAGAATTTATGCACGACCTGCGCGCTGGCTTCCACGCAATGACAGTCCTTCCCGATACCCTCTAGGGATACAGGCACACTTGGCTGGGACTGCCCACTTAGTGTGCGTCTTTCTCGACATTGGGAGTTTTTTACGATGCGCGTTCTTGGGATTGACCCGGGCCTGACGCGCTGTGGCGTTGCTGTCATTAACGGTGCACCGGGTCAAAGCGTGGAGGTGTTGCATATTGGGGTAGTAACAACCAGTCCCGAGCTGGAACTCGCCCAGCGACTCAATGAGTTGTATTCGGAGCTCGATCACCTAGTTGGTCTCCATCAACCTGAGTTCATTGCAATTGAAAGAGTCTTTAGCCAGCACAACGTGAGGTCTGCCATGGCCACAGCGCAGGCGGCCGGCGTGGGTTTACTCATTGCTGGTCAGCGCGGAATTCCTGTAGCCATGCACACGCCAACTGAAGTCAAAGCTGCGGTGACGGGGAGCGGGCGTGCCGAGAAAGCACAGGTCACCATGATGGTTACCAAAATTGCCAAGTTGTCCAAACCACCCAAACCTGCCGATGCAGCAGATGCTCTTGCCATCGCGATTACTCAGGCATGGCGCGGTACTGCGCACCGCAAATTAGCGCAAGCATTGCGAGCTGCCCAGTGATCTCATTTATTCGCGGGCAGGTATGGCATGCGGGGGTCGATCACCTCGTAGTGGACACGGGGCCCATGGGTGTGCGGGTCATGTGTCCGCCGGCGACTTCACTGTCAACTCGCGTCGGGGAACACATAATGCTCCACACCTCAGTCGTCATCCGTGAGGACTCTTGGACTGTTTATGGCTTTGAAAGTGCTGAGCAGGTGGCGCTCTTTGACATGGTTCAAACGGTTACCGGAATTGGACCGCGCATTGCGCTGGGGGTCGTGTCGACATTGACGCCCGCTGAACTCGCCGATGCAATCGCACATGCAGACTTACCCGTGTTAACAAAAATCTCTGGAATTGGCAATAAGGGAGCATCGCGAATGGTCCTAGAGCTCAAGGACAAGATCACTCCATTTGCAGGTACCGGTTCGGTGCACGTCACTCGTGCCGCGCAGGCGTGGCGGATCGCGGTGGGGGCAGGTTTGGCATCACTTGGCTGGACACAACGTGAAGCAGACGCCGCAATGGATCGCGTGGCTGAAACCTCGCCGAATTTGATCGGTTCAAAGGAGCCAGATATTGGTGCAATCCTCAAAGAGGCGCTTCGGGCATTGGACCGCTCATGAGTGAATCACTAACGTTTTCAGGCGCTGATGACGACGACACGGTGATTGAGGGAGCCTTGCGCCCAAAAACGCTCCAAGAATTTATCGGGCAAGATCGCGTAAAGTCTCAGCTGGGTCTGGTCCTCGAGGCAGCGAATCGCCGCGGGGGAGTTGCAGACCACGTATTGCTGAGTGGTCCTCCAGGACTGGGCAAGACCACGCTCGCGACCATCATCGCTGCGGAATTAGGCGCTCCCGTCCGGCTCACATCTGGTCCGGCACTGCAGCATGCGGGAGATGTCGCGGCTGTGTTATCCAGCCTGCAACCGGGTGAGGTTCTTTTTGTCGATGAAATCCATCGAACGGCCAGGGCGGCCGAGGAGATGCTTTATCTTGCAATGGAGGATTTCCGAGTCGATGTCATTGTGGGCAAGGGTCCCGGTGCAACGGCAATTCCACTCGATATCGAGCCTTTCACTCTCGTTGGCGCCACGACTCGGGCTGGTCTATTGCCCTCGCCCCTTCGAGATCGGTTTGGCTTTACTGCCCATCTTGACTTTTATGAGAGTGCTGATCTTGGTGTCATCATTACCCGCAGCGCAGGATTATTGGGGGTGGCCCTGACTGCGCAGGGCGCCGCAGAACTGGCCGGTCGGTGCAGGGGTACTCCTCGAATCGCCAATCGCCTTCTGCGCAGGGTTCGAGATTGGGCCCAGGTCCACGGCAATGGAGAGGTTGATTTAGCGGCTGCTCAGGCTGCTCTGGAACTCTATGAAGTCGATGACCTGGGATTGGACCGCATTGACCGATCTGTACTTGAGGTGATCGTCAAGAGATTTGACGGAGGCCCGGTTGGGCTCTCAACGCTTGCAGTCGCCGTGGCTGAGGAACCTGAGACGATCGAATCCGTTTCCGAGCCTTTCCTTGTCCGTTTGGGGCTACTTTCCCGAACCCCGCGCGGACGAGTGGCCACTCCGGCTGCTTGGGCTCATTTGGATCTGCCCCTGCCCGAACGCTCAGGAAACGGGCAAGGGACACTTGATCTCTAGAAAAATACAGCCCGATACCCTTGGCTGATCTGCTCGTCGACTGTTAGGAATGTAAAGACATGGATCTTGTTGGGTTGGCCCCGCTCCTGCTACTGGGAGTTGCTTTCTATTTCCTGCTCATTCGGCCGCAAAAGAATCGACAGAAGGCTCAAGCGCAAATGGTCGCGGATATCGGATCCGGAGTTGAAATCATGACCACAGCCGGAATATTTGGCACCGTTGTGAGCTCAACCGATGACCTCATTCTCCTAGAAATCAGTCCCGGCGTGATTGTCCGGATCTTGCCTGCGGCAGTATCCAAAGTGATTGAGCCCCCGGTCCCCGAAGAAAGTGAACTGCCCGAGTAGATTTCACTCTCAATCAGAAGCGGGCAACTGCCTCGGATCATGTCAAGAAATGTAAACGTTCTACCTATTTTTAACGGAGGAGATCCGTGGCAACACCTGTAAGGACCAGGCCCTGGCGCCTGCTGTCTGCACTCTTGGTTGTATTGGTCGGTTTCAGTGTGTGGGCATTTTTCCCAGGTACTGATAGTTCGATTCGTCTTGGACTGGATTTGCAGGGTGGCACTCAGGTAATTCTCGTGCCCAAGCCTGTTGTCGAGGGTGCTGTCATCACCGATGACCAACTTGCCCAAACGGTGGAGATTCTTCGTCAGCGTGTTGATGGCCTAGGGGTTGCTGAGTCGGAGGTTACAACGGCTGGCTCCGGTGCAGACGCTGCGATTGTCGTCTCAGTCCCTGGATTGAACCAGGACCGAGTTGTTGAACTGGTGCAGCAAACTGCGCTTCTGGATTTCAGGCCTGTTTGGAGCGTGTTTGGGCCCACCTCAACCACACCGACTGATGCTGATGGAGCCCCCATCGAGGGTGCGGTCAGCGCCACCGATGTTGAGGTACCTGTACAGGCGACCGAGAATTCCGTGGAGTTTCAGACCGAGGTTGCCGCATTAGATTGCTTGAATCCCACTAATTACTCGGGCGGAACGCCAGATAATCCCGAACAGTGGCTCGGGACATGTGATCAGAATGGATTCTCCAAATACTCTCTACAACCAGCGTTCATAAAAGGCACCAACGTCACAGATGCCCAAGCACAACTTCCGCAGGGCGGAGTGGGCTGGATAGTCTCTCTGGAATTCGACACAGAAGGTGCTGGCGCACTTGCCACAGCATCAACTGATCTCAGTGCACTACCAGAGTGCGGAACAGGAGCATCTCCTTGTAATGCATTCGCCATCGTGCTTGATGGAGTTGTGGTCTCTGCGCCACGCTTCAACGAACCGATTTTGGGCGGTCAGGCTTCCATTGAAGGGGACTTTACGGCCCAAGAAGCACGTGATCTGGCGAACGTCTTGAAGTATGGGGCACTTCCAGTAACTCTGGAGCCGGTCGATGTCACGACAATTTCGCCCACGGTCGGTCAAGATCAACTCTCCGCGGGACTGATAGCAGGTGGCGTTGGTCTCCTGTTGGTTATGGTCTATCTGCTCTTCTATTACCGCGTTCTTGGGGTTGTGGCAGGGCTGAGTTTGGTTGTTGCCGGTGGCCTGCTCTATGTCGTGTTTATCGTGTTGAGCAAGACCATTGGGTTGACTCTGACGTTGGCGGGAATTGCTGGCGCAATTGTCGCTATCGGCATTACGGCTGATTCTTTTATTGTCTATTTTGAGCGCATCCGTGACGAAATCCGCGATGGCAGATCCCTGCGCCAAGCGTGCGATACGGGCTGGATCAGGGCGCGCAGAACCCTGCTTGCAGCGGACTTCGTTTCCATCCTTGCCGCCGCCGTCCTGTACCTGCTTTCCGTTGGAAGTGTCCGAGGCTTTGCATTCGTCCTCGGGCTCACAACGGTCATCGACGTTCTTGTCGCTTTCTGGTTCACCCACCCGTTGGTTGTCCTACTCGGTCGATCTAATTTCATGCAACGGGGCAGCCGATGGACAGGCCTTGATCCTGAGCGTCTAGGTGGCGTGAGTTTGGCAGACGCCATGGCTGGACAGTCCAGGCGTAAGCGGAGGGAAGGATCAGCATGAGCAAGCTAGGTTCACTTGGGCAGCGCATGTACCGCGGCGAAATCTCCTTTGATTTTGTTGGCCGTAGGAAAACGTGGTACACGATCAGTGCAATCATTTTGCTCGTGAGTATCGGAACGCTGGTTTTCCGTGGTCTTAACCTTGGCATTGAGTTCAAAGGCGGGGCTGACTTCTCGCTCCCCAATGCAACATGCACGGTTGAATCCGCGCGTGGCGTTGCTGAGACAGAGTCTGGTGGTCAGGCAATTGTGACAGTAACGGGTTCGGGCACAGTTCGAGTTCAAACCGAAACTTTGACGCCTAATGAATCATCGATTCTGGCAGGAGCTTTAGCCGATGCCTGCGGTATCGCTAAAGACGACATCAAGTACCAAGTGGTGGGGCCCACGTGGGGTGCAGAGATCTCAAAGAAAGCACTCCAAGGCCTGGGCGTCTTTATATTGTTGGTGACCCTGTTCCTTACCATCTACTTTGAATGGCGCATGGCCGTCGCAGCGTTGGTTGCGCTAGCTCATGATCTACTCATCACGATTGGTATTTATGCGCTGATTGGTCTCGAAGTTACTCCCGCGACAGTTATTGGTGTCTTAACAATCTTGGGTTACTCTCTCTATGACACTGTGGTGGTCTTTGACAAAGTTAAAGAAAACACCAGAGGAATCACGGGCCAATCAATTCTCACCTATGACGATGCCGCGAATCTTGCAGTAAATCAGACCTTAGTGCGTTCCATCAACACTTCCGTTGTTGCGCTGCTACCTGTGTTGTCAATCATCGTTGTGGGTGCGCTCATTCTCGGTGCGGGAACTTTGCTAGACCTTGCGGTAGCTCTTGCCATCGGCATGGCTGCTGGTACTTATTCATCGATCTTTGTGGCAACGCCTGTCTTGGCTCAGTTGAAATCGGCCACTCCTGAAATGAAAGCCCTTGCCACGAGGGTTCGTGCACGCCGGACGCAGATTGCCAAGAAGACTGGCGCTGACTCCGTTGATGGGGGCGACGTTGTGTTTAGTGATTCACTATCGCGGTCAGTTGAGGCAGGGGAAAGATCTCAACCCAAGCGGGTGTCCCGATCGAAGCGAAAGAGGAAGTAGAGCAAAGTACAATGCTTTGAGTGGGCCACATGACTTGGTAAATGCCATGTAGTCTGCTTTTCGCGGCGATTGGGAGGAGGCACAATGTCTGAAGATGTTGTCGCGCTCCCAGAAGCAGCTCAGGTTCCGTCCGAATCTGGATTGCGCTCGCGCCTTGCGAGGTTTGGAACTCGCACAGGCACCTCTGAGATAGATCCGCTGTTGCGGACACTCCGCAAGTATCATCCGAAATCGGACACCAAGGTCGTTGAGAGAGCCTATGAAATGGCTCGATACCTGCACAAGGATCAAACCCGTCGTTCCGGTGAAACTTACATTACCCATCCTGTTGCTGTTGCCGAAATCTTGGCAGACCTTGGCATGACGTCCTCCACATTGGCTGCTGCCCTACTCCATGACACGGTCGAGGATTGTGGGTATTCGCTTGATGCCCTCCGCGAGGACTTTGGTGACGAAATCGCTCTTTTGGTGGATGGAGTCACAAAACTGGACAAAGTCACCTATGGTGATGCCACCGCTGCGGAAACAGTCCGCAAAATGGTTGTCGCAATGGCCAGAGATATTCGCGTACTCGTGATTAAGCTCGCGGACCGACTCCACAATATGCGAACCCTGCGCTACTTACCGAGTGAGAAGCAGGGAAAAAAGGCACGTGAGACTTTAGAAATATACGCCCCTCTGGCACATCGACTCGGCATGAACGCAATTAAGTGGGAACTCGAGGATTTGGCTTTTGGCACCCTACATCCCAAGATGTTCGATGAAATCGACAGATTGGTGGAGGAGAGGGCACCCTCGCGCGAGAAAAACCTGAATGTAATTCTCGAGCAATTGAAAGAGGACCTGCGCAAGAGCAAGATAAAGGCGCAGGTCACTGGGCGTCCAAAGCACTATTACTCGATTTACCAAAAAATGATTGTGCGTGGTCGGGATTTCACTGACATCTATGACTTAATCGGTGTCCGAATTCTCGTGGACAGTATTCGTGACTGCTATGCCGCATTGGGAACTATTCACTCCGAGTGGAGTCCTGTTCCTGGCCGTTTCAAGGATTTCATCGCAATGCCCAAGTTCAACATGTATCAGTCCCTCCACACAACGGTCATTGGTCCAGACGGTAAACCGGTCGAGGTTCAAATTCGAACACATGAAATGCACCGAGCGGCTGAATATGGCGTCGCCGCGCATTGGCGTTACAAACAGGGAACGGATATCAAGCTGGATGATTTTGCTTGGCTCAGACAGTTAGTCGACTGGCAAAGGGAAACTTCAGATCCGAGCGAATTTCTCGATTCATTGCGCTATGACCTTGGATCCGCGGAGGTCTATATATTCACGCCCAAGGGAGATGTTGTCTCGTTACCTGCAAGTTCTACGCCCGTGGATTTCGCCTATTCGGTTCATACGGACGTTGGGCACCGATGCGTGGGTGCCCGTGTGAACGGAAAGCTGGTTCCTCTTGAATCACAATTGACCAACGGCGATGTTGTCGAGATATTCACAACCAAATCTGAAGGAGCAGGTCCGAGTAGAGATTGGCTCAATTTTGTGGCCTCCGCCCGTGCTAGAAGCAAAATCAAAGCGTGGTTCTCAAAAGAGCGCCGAGAAGAAGCCATTGACACAGGCAAGGATCAAATCGTTCGTGCCGTGCGCAAACACGGGCTTCCACTCCAGAGGATCATGACGAACACCGCGTTGAACACAATCGCAGCTGATCTGCATCAAGCCGATATTTCTGCACTCTATGCATCGGTGGGTGAAGGTCGCATCTCTGCACAGACCATTGTTAGCCGATTGGTTGATGCCTCAGGGGGAGTCGATGGTGCCGCTGACGACACCGCTGAAACCGTGCTTCCCAATTTCGGGACTCAAACGCGATCGAGAACCCATGACGTTGGAGTTATTGTCAAAGGCACGGACGATGTCTGGGTCAAATTGGCTCGTTGCTGCACACCTGTGCCCGGTGACACAATTTTTGGATTCGTGACCCGAGGCTCAGGCGTTTCAGTTCACCGAGGGGACTGCGTTAACGTGACATCACTTCAGGAGCAGCCTGAGCGGATCGTTGAGGTTGAGTGGGCTCCCACACCGCAGTCGGTGTTCCTAGTAAATATAGCGGTAGAAGCTCTTGATCGTTCGCGGCTTCTGGCGGATGTCACAAAAGCTTTGTCGGACACCCACGTAAATATCCTTCATGCTTCTGTTGCTACGACTCGGGACAGAATTGCAACCTCACGATTTACTTTCGAAATGGCCGATCCAAAACACCTAGGATCGGTCTTGAAGGCAGTTCGAAATGTTGAGGGTGTATTCGACGCTTACCGGGTCTAGTCCAGTGAAACGGCGCACCCCGCACTAAAGGTTTGCTTGGGTCTCTTCCACAGCTCCAAGCAGGATTTTGAGGCTCGCAATTGATGCTTCAAGTTCAGCGGCCTTTTTAGTATCGCCTCGTTCGCGAGCTTTGGCAAGGTCACTTTCATACCGAGACAGGCCATCAGAAAACGCGTTGGCCGTCTCCGCTGCCCGTGCAACCGTTTCAGGGTTGGACTTGGTCCATGCTTTCTCATCTTCCTTGCGGATAGCATCTTCCACCTTTTTGAGGCGACCATCGAGTCTGTTGCGGTCAGACTTGGGTAGTTCACCGGCTTTCTCCCAAGCATCTTGAATATCACGCAACTGGTGCTTGAGCGTTTTGAGGTCCTTGCCCTCAAGGGGGAGAAGGCTTTCTGCCTGCACTGCCAATGCTTCTTTGGCGGGGATATTTTCCTTGAGTTTTTCGTCCTCAGCAGCCTCTTTTTCTTTGAGGCTATTGAAGAATTCGTCCTGTGCACTCTTGAAGCGTTTCCAAAGCTTGTCCTCGTCCTGACGTGAACCTCGCGGAGCCTTTTTCCACTCAGCCATGAGGTCTTTGAACTTCTTGATCCCAGCTTTAGGGTCCGTTGTTGTGACCGCAGCCTGTGCTGATGCGATGAGCTCTCGTTTGCGCTCAAGGGCTACCTTGCGATCCGCATCGAGTTCGTGGAAATGAGCTCGGCGCCGCTTGTCAAAGTTTGTGCGAGCAGTACTGATTCGTTTCCAAAGCTCCTGCTCCGTGGAGCGGTCAACTCTGGGAAGGGTCTTCCACTCCTCAACGAGGGTTGCATAACGTTCAGTGGTGGCCTTCCACGCGGTGGAACCCGACATCGACTCGGCTTCTACGACTAAGGCTTCACGCTTGACCTGTGACGCGGCGCGCTGTTTGGCCTTGCGCTCACGTTCCAATTCTCGCTTTTGGGAGACAAGTGCTTCGAGCGCGTCGCATCGAGTCTCTAATGAGGTGATGTCTCCCACGAATGATCTACCAGCAATCGCCTCTCGAACTTTGCTGATGACACTCGACGCTGCTTCGGCCCCCACCTTGGAGTCGTTCAGGCGGGACTCGAGCACATCAATTTCGACAACGAGATCGTCATACTTGCGGGCATAGAAGGTAAGTCCTTCAGCAGGGGTTCCTGCAGCATATTGCCCAACAAGAACTTCACCTTCTGGGGCTTTGAGGTAGACGGTGCCGTCATCGGTGACACGCCCCCATTGTGCAGCGTGTGAAATCGCTGGCCTTGGAGTTGGCCTGAGCGATGCTGGAGTGGGGGTGTCGACCATGACGATAACCTCTCGTAGGTTGGATCGGCCTTATGACGACCAATCACTGAATTCGGGCTTGCGACCAATGTGGTGCTGTACCAATGTACTTGATCCGTACTGTCACGTACTTTTCCCCACATGGTGGAGGAATAGTGCGCAATATGATCAAATGTTAGGAAACTGTTGCCTTATTGATAAATACCGGCTGTATTGGGGTTCCATCACTGGCACCGCCCTCGACGCCCGCTGAGGCAACTTCTTGAACAATGTCGAGCCCACTGACCACTTGACCCCAAATTGTGTAACTGGAGGGCAGTGTGGTGTCTTCATAGACAATAAAGAATTGAGAGCCGCCGGTTCCAGGACCTGCGTTGGCCATGGCGATGGTTCCTGCAGGATAGTTTGCCTCTTGTTCTGGGGGAAGATTCTCGTCAGGGACCGCGTATCCAGGGCCACCTGTTCCGTTTCCGGCTGGATCACCGCACTGGAGGACAAAGATTCCTTCGGTGGTGAGGCGATGACATGTGGTGTTGTCATAGAAGCCGGATTCTGCGAGGAATGCCTCAGAAGCCACGGTTTCCGGTGCGGAAGGGTCTAGGAGAATCGCAATTTGGCCACAGTTGGTGTCAAGAAGTAGAGATGTGGGCTCTCCCGACACAGTCGTGAGCGGTTGTGGGCCGTCAGGGAATTGAATGTCATTTGCACGGGCTGTTCCAGGCGCCGAGCAATCCAAGACGCCACTCTCCCCAGTTGCCGGATCCTCAGTAGATTGGTCAATCGACTCGGTTGCATCTGTTTCGACGATATCGGTTGCCGAGATGTCGCTGGCAACGCTTTCTTGGCCGTCGGAATTTGAATTCACAACTGCCCAGCCGACACCTGCAAGTACCAGCGCCCCCACGACAACCACCGCTGCTATCCGCTGATTGCGCCGCGCCGCCGCTGCACGCTCTTGACGCCGCTGCTGCTGGCGCTCGTATTTGGCTTTGGCGAGTTCGCGTTCGCGCTTCTGGGTTGACATGTGGGCTGACTCCAATGGCTGGTCGAGATGATGTGCTCGGTGAATGCTGGTACCTGACTATTCTGACAATGAGCCCATGACATGACCCAAGATGGTGCGGTGTTGTCACAAGCTCGAGCGAAGTCTAAACAGTGGGGGTGAATGCTGGCACGGCCACGGCTAGGCTTGAGTCCTTATGTTGATCAAGAGTTTTCCGGCAGGCTCCTGGGCCACCAATTGCTATGTCGTCGCGGCAGGTCAGGGTGAGCCAGCTTTGATCATTGATCCCGGTCAGGAAAGCATCCCGGGTGTACTTGAGATTATTCGAGAAAATGGCCTTGCTCCTGCTGGTGTGCTGCTCACTCATGGCCACATTGATCATATTTGGTCTGTTTCACCGATCGGCAGGCAATTTGGTATTCCGGCGGTGATCCACAGAGACGACCGATACCGTCTCGCGGATCCGGCAGGAAGTAGCTTTGCGGCGGCTCGAGAGCAGCTTCTGGCTATGACCAAGGGCGAGTTTGAACTCACTGAGCCGGAGGATGTTGAGGTAATCGAGCACAACATCACATTGAACCTTGCGGGGCTCGACCTTGAGTTTATTCACGCTCCAGGGCACACAGAGGGATCCATGGTTATCCGTCACGCACAAGGCTCACAGGATCACCTATTTGCAGGTGATGTCCTTTTTGCAGGCTCCATTGGTAGGACGGATTTGCCGGGGGGGAGCCCCGCGGCCATGCAGGAGAGCCTTACGAATGTAATTCTCCCCATGGACGATACAACGATCGTGTACCCAGGACATGGTCCTGAGACCACGATCGGCACAGAACGATTCAGCAATCCATTCCTGTCGACGGGCAGGGGTTTGTAATCGTGGCTGCTTCAAATGCTCCGAAAATAAATGCACCGAAAGGCGTGCCTGACTACTCACCACCGCGGAGCCGTGATTTCCTTGCGGTCCGCGAGGCATTGTCTTCAGCAGGATCACATGCAGGGTATGACTACATGGAGTTACCGGTTTTTGAGTCGACGGAACTCTATGTTCGTGGTGTCGGCGAGAGCACGGATGTTGTGAGTAAGGAAATGTATACATTCTCTGATCGCGGGGATCGTTCCATCACCCTGAGACCTGAAGGTACTGCTGGCGTGATGCGCGCCGTCATTGAAAACCGGTTGGACAAAGGCCCATTGCCGGTGAAACTCTGGTATGCAGGCCCGTTCTTTCGCGCAGAACGCCCGCAGCATGGTCGGTATCGTCAACTGCAGCAAGTAGGTGTCGAAGCTATCGGCAGCGATGATCCGGCTGTTGATGCAGAGGTCATTTCGCTCGCTTACTTTGCATTTAAATCACTCGGGCTCAAAAATTTCCATGTGGACTTAACCTCCCTGGGCTGTAACGATTGTCGCCCCAACTACCGAATCGTGTTGCAGGAGTTTCTTAACGGGCTAGATCTCGATGAAGAGACCCAAGAGCGTGCGCGACTTAATCCACTGAGGGTTTTAGACGACAAACGTGAACAGGTTCAAGCTCAGCTGGAACAGGCGCCCCTCATGATGGATCACCTCTGTGAAAACTGTTCCGAGCACTATGCCCGTGTTCGCACATATCTCGAAGCTGCAGGGGTGATCTGGCGGGAGAATCCCCGGATGGTCCGAGGACTCGATTACTACACCCGCACCACATTCGAATTTGTTCACCATGGGCTCGGTGCTCAATCAGGAATCGGTGGTGGGGGCCGGTACGACGGATTGATGAGTGAGCTGGGTGGAAGTGAGCTCTCGGGTATTGGCTATGGCCTCGGCGTGGATCGCACACTTCTCGCCTGCGAGGCAGAGGGGCTTACCCCATTTCATGACAGCATCATTGACCTTTACATCATTCCTATTGGTCAGCAGGCTCAATTGCCTGCGTTCTCACTTATGTCACAACTGAGGGCCTCTGGGCTCGCATGCGACATGAGTTTTGATGCCCGCTCCATAAAGTCTGCGATGAAAAACGCTGATCGGTCTGGTGCACCCTTTGTCGCGTTGCTGGGAGACGACGAAGTAGCGGCAGGTCTAGTCACCTTGAAGTCGATGTCTACTGGGAATCAAGAACAGATCGCACTCGACGCTGAATCCATCTCCATCAAAGTTCGTGACCGCAACACAGATGTGGAGTAGCAAATAATGCATACTTCACTCACTCGAAAGGAAGATCGTTGATTCGCACCGCGCAAGCAGGAAACTTGTCCCGCGAAAATGTGGGGCAGACTGTCACCCTCGCAGGGTGGATAGCCAGTCGTCGAGACCATGGCGGCGTGGCGTTCATCGACCTGCGAGACGCAAGCGGTGTGACTCAGGTTGTTATTCGCGACACGACCATGGCTCATGGATTGAGAGATGAATACTGCATCTCAGTAACGGGCGTTGTCGAGTTGAGGCCCGAAGGCAATGCAAATCCCGAACTTGCTTCCGGTGAGATCGAAGTCATCACTGAATCCCTCACTGTGCTCAGCGAGTCAGCTCCCTTGCCTTTTCCCATCGATGATCGAACCAATGTCAATGACGAGATCCGTCTTCGTTACCGGTATCTTGATCTACGCAGGAAATCTGCAGGTGATGCGCTTCGCATGCGATCCAAGGTCAGTCACATCGCTCGAAGTGTTCTTATGGAGCAAGATTTTGTTGAGATTGAAACTCCAACCTTGACACGATCGACGCCTGAAGGCGCACGTGACTTTCTTGTGCCGGTGCGATTAAAGCCGGGACACTGGTATGCACTACCTCAATCTCCTCAACTCTTCAAGCAACTGCTCATGGTTGCGGGCATGGAGCGCTATTTCCAAATTGCCCGTTGCTATCGGGATGAGGATTTTCGTTCTGACAGGCAACCAGAATTCACCCAGCTCGATATTGAGATGAGCTTCGTTGATCAGTCTGATGTCATTGCCGTTGGAGAGAAGGTCATCAAGGAAATTTGGGCAGGTGTCCTGAAGTATCCAATCGGTGAAATCCCACACATGACCTACCACGAGGCCATGCGCAGATTTGGCAGTGACAAACCCGATTTGCGCTTTGACCTCGAACTTTGCGATCTCACAAAATTCTTTGAGGCAACTCCCTTCCGCGTATTCCAAGCCGAATACGTCGGTGCCGTTGTCATGCCCGGTGGTGCTGACCAGCCTCGTCGCGCATTTGATGCATGGCAGGAGTGGGCCAAGCAACGCGGCGCCAAGGGTTTGGCCTATGTCACCGTCACGGAAGATGGACTCGGCGGGCCAGTCGCAAAGAATCTGAGTGAAGCCGAACGTGATGGACTTGCAGCAGCGGCTGGTGCTCAAGTAGGTGACTGCATATTCTTCGCCGCAGGACGTGCGGCTGACGCCCGCCCGCTTCTTGGTGCTGTACGCAATGAGATTGCTGAGCGTCAAAACTTGATCGATCATTCCGTGTGGAGTTTCGTGTGGATTGTCGATGCTCCTATGTTTGAACAGGTACAGGATGACTCAGGTGCTTGGGTGTGGACGGCCGTGCACCATCCATTCACGTCGCCAAATTCAGAGTGGATCAATAGATTTGTTGACTCACCGGGCGAAGCACTGGCGTGGGCCTACGACCTCGTATGCAATGGTAATGAAATTGGTGGGGGCTCCATTCGTATCCATGAAGCCAACATCCAGTCCCAGGTCTTCTCCGTATTGGGAATCGATGAACAGGAAGCCAATGACAAATTTGGTTTCCTCCTTGAAGCCTTCGCATTTGGCCCACCACCTCATGGTGGAATTGCTTTTGGCTGGGATCGGATTTGCATGCTCTTGGCTGGTGCAAATTCATTGCGCGATGTCATTGCATTTCCCAAAACGGGTGGAGGGCATGATCCCCTCACGGGCGCGCCAACGGCCATCACCGCAGCCCAGCGCAAAGAGGCGGGGATTGATGCAAAGCCGATTGAACCAGCGGAGCAGACTGAATCTGCCAAGTTGTAGGGGTGACGAGTTGCTAGCGCGCGGAACAGATCAGTGAGCCTTTTCGAATCTGACGCGGATTTTGCGAGTAGGACACCACTGGCGGTCCGAATGCGCCCTCGGACATTTGCGGAATTAGTGGGCCAAGGAAAAGCGCTTTCCGTTGGTGGTCCCGTCGAACAATTGCTCAGCGGCAATTCGTCCGTCTCCGTGATTTTGTGGGGCCCACCGGGATCTGGGAAGACCACGATCGCCTCACTTCTGTCTGCTCACTCGGGGAGTAGGTTTCACGAGTTGTCGGCGGTCACGGCTGGCGTTAAAGACGTTCGGGCAGTTATTGATTCTGCTCGAGAGCAGATGAGCTTGTACGCACGAGGCACTGTCCTCTTTGTTGACGAGGTACACAGGTTCAGCAAATCGCAGCAAGATGCACTGCTCCCCGCAGTCGAGAACGGTTGGGTCACGTTGGTCGCGGCGACAACCGAAAACCCGAGTTTCTCAGTAATCTCCCCACTCCTTTCGCGGAGTGTGGTTGTGCAACTCGCTCTGCTGGATGGCCAAGCGTTAGGACACATCCTTGATCGTGCTTTAGTCTCCGAGCGAGGTCTCAACGGACAATGGTCAGTGACCGAGGCTGCCCGGGATTTGATAATCGATGCCAGCAGCGGGGATGCTCGCAGGGCACTCACCGCCCTCGAGGCGTCAGCCAATGCCGCCTCAGCCCGAGGCAGTGATGCGATCGACGCCGAAGACGTGCACACGGCTGTTGCGGTTGTGGCACTGAACTATGACAAAGATGGCGATTCACACTATGACGTGATCAGTGCGTATATCAAGAGCATGCGTGGAAGTGATCCCGATGCCGCACTCCATTACCTCGCACGCATGTTGCATGGCGGTGAGGATCCCAGGTTCATTGCAAGGCGACTGATGATTTTGGCAAGTGAAGATATTGGATTGGCCGATTCGAGTGTTCTTCCGTTGACCGTCGCTGCGGCTCAATCAGTGGCACTCATAGGTATGCCTGAGGCCCAGATAATTTTGGCCCACGCAACCATCGCATGTGCCATGGCTCCCAAGTCCAACAGTGTTGTGGCAGCCATCGGGTCTGCCATGGCGGATGTGGAGCGCGGACGGGTGGGAACCGTTCCAGATCATCTGCGTGATGGACACTATGCAGGAGCGGCAGGTCTAGGGCTCGGGGTTGGTTACAAGTACCCGCATGATTTCGACAGCGGGGTTGCCGAGCAGGACTATCTCCCCGAAGCTCTTCGGGGTGCACATTATTTTGAGCCGACCAGCCATGGGGCGGAAGAAAGATTAGCCACAATCGCGCAGCGCCTCACAATGCTGCGGGAAGGGCGCTCGTTAGACTGAACTATGCGTAGATTGGTTTGGGCGGGTCTCGGGGCTGCTGGTGGAATATTGGCATATCGCAAGATTGAGCAATTCGCTGCTGACGCCAAAGATAAGGGTGTCATCCTCACCGTCACCGATGCCTCCAATTCCCTGCGTGGCTTGGCTGCAGGAGCCAGTGATCAGATCGCTCGTTATCGTGCTGGTTCAAATCTGCGTGATGCTGCGTCGGAGAGCCCAGTGTCAGGGCGGGCTGCTGCCATGGTTCGAACCCAGTCATTTGAATAATCAAAAGAGTCTTTTCCCCTCAACGCCTGTGATCAAGGAGCAGTAAATATGGATTCCGCGGAAATTCGTACGAGGTTCTTGGCCTTCTTTGCCGCGCGAGGGCATGAAATTGTTCCCTCAGCCTCGCTGTTACTCGATGACCCAACGTTGCTCTTCGTTAACGCTGGCATGGTGCCATTCAAGCCCTATTTTGTTGGGGAAGCCCCAGCTCCCTACCCACGAGCAACAAGTGTTCAGAAGGTAGTTCGAACCCTTGACATCGAGGAAGTCGGCAGAACAACACGTCATGCTTCCTTCTTTCAAATGGCAGGAAATTTTTCATTCGGTGACTACTTCAAAGAGCAAGCAATCCCGTTGGCATGGGAATTGCTCACGACCTCGATTGACCAAGGTGGTTACGGATTCGATCCGGAGCGGTTGTGGGTAACTGTTTTTGAGAGTGATGACGAGGCGCAAAGAATTTGGCATGAGGTCGTGGGTGTGCCGAATGAACGTATTCAGAGAAGGGGCATGCTTGATAACTACTGGTCAATGGGTGTTCCCGGACCGTGTGGTCCTTGTTCCGAGATCTACTTTGATCGGGGTCCTGATTACGGAGTTGAAGGTGGCCCGATCGCGGATGAGAATCGGTATCTAGAGGTATGGAATTTGGTGTTCATGCAATTTGCTCGCGGGGAGGGTCCTGGCAAGATCGACTATCCAATTCTCGGAGAATTACCCGCTAAGAACATTGACACGGGTATGGGTCTAGAACGAATGGCTGCAATTTTGCAGGGCGTGGACAATATCTATGAAATTGATACAACTCGTGGAATCTTGGACACAGCCTGCCGCATCACGGATGTCACATATGGTGAGAATGAAGCCACGGATATCTTGTTGAGAGTTGTGGCTGATCACGCGCGCACGTGCATTTTCCTCATCTCCGATGGTGTCATCCCTGGCAATGAAGGCAGGGGCTACGTGCTCCGGAGGATACTTCGCCGAGTCGTGCGCAACATGAAACTCCTAGGTGCTGATGAGCCAACGATGGTCCGCCTTGCTGAGGCATCGATCCTTGCCATGGCTCCTCAATACCCGGAGCTCAATGATTCACAGAGTCGAATAATTAGTGTGGTGAGTGCTGAAGAGCTTTCATTCAATCAAACTCTTGCAGCAGGCTCATTGCTCTTTGACCAGGCTGCGGAACAAACTCGAGCATCTGGCTCCAAGATTCTCTCCGGCGCCAAGGTTTTCACGCTGCATGATACCTATGGTTTTCCCGTGGATCTCACCATGGAAATGGCAGCCGAAGCAGGGCTTGAAGTTGACAGGGATGAGTTCACCCGATTGATGGGGGAGCAACGTCAACGAGCTAAAGCCGACTCGGTCGCTCGTAAAAGTGATTTCGCTTCAAGCACCGCTTATAAAGACATTCTTTCCAACGGCGGTTTAAACGAATTTCTTGGGTATTCGGAAACGGTCAGCGACACTGTGATAACGGGAATTGTGATCAACGGTGAAGCGGTGCCCGCAGCCACCAATGGTTCAGCAGGCGTGGGGAATTCAGTTGAGTTAATACTCAACCGCACACCTTTTTATGCAGAAGCCGGCGGTCAACTCGGTGATCATGGAGTTGTGACGACCGCTCAAGGTGCTGTCATGAAAGTCACCGATGTGCAAACACCCGTTGCCGGACTCGTACTGCATCGAGGTCATATAACTGAAGGCGAATTTGTTGTCGGCGATTCAGCGGTTGCGAGCGTTGACATTGAACGCCGCAAAGCAATCTCGCGGGCACATACCGCAACCCATATGGTGCACCGTGCTTTCCGGGAGCGACTGGGCGAGACGGCGACCCAGATGGGGTCCGAGAACTCACCTGGTCGATTTCGTTTTGATTTCCCAAACCCTGAGCCAGTCGGCACAAATGTTTTGCGTGACGTTGAGCAGTATGTCAATGCGATGCTCATAGAGGACCTAGAAGTACATGCGCAGTTGATGTCTCAAAACGATGCCAAAGCAATGGGAGCTATGGCTCTTTTTGGTGAGAAATATGGAAACGAAGTACGTGTCATATCGGTTGGAGATTGGGCCCATGAGTTGTGTGGCGGAACCCATGCGCAGCGGTCTGGGCAATTGGGTCTCGTGACGTTTCTCAGTGAAGGATCCGTTGGCGCAGGCGTTCGTCGAGTTGAAGCGCTCGTTGGAGCTGATGCTTACAACTACATGGCCAATGAGCACGTCCTGCTCAATGCGGTCACCGATCTTCTCAAGGTGCCCTCTGATCAGGTTCTGGACCGTATTGAGCGAACCATTGCAAGTTTGAAAGAGGCTGAGAAAGTGATTGTGCAGCACAAGCGTGCTGCCCTTGAAGCTGATTTTGATCAGATCGTTGGCAGCCCAGAACAGGTTGGTGATATTGCGATATGGGTCTTCGAGGCACCTGCCGGTGTTGATGCGCAGGGTTTGCGTGATTTGGCCCACAAGGTGACCTCGCATTCGACCAGCCCTGCAGTGGTTGTTGGCGCCGCCCGTGATGGAGACAAAGTTATGGTTGTTGTTGGCGCTAATGCACCTGCAATAGATTCAGGAGTCAACTCCAAAGAAATTCTCGCAGTGGCTTTGGCTGAACTTGATGGCCGCGGAGGGGGAAAGCCCGAGTTTGCTCAGGGTTCAGGCACAAGGGTCAACTCGACTCATGTGGCGTTAGACAAGGTTCGCGCGCATTTTCGGAATGCCTGATTTCATGGCGGTTCGCATTGCATTTGATGTGGGCACAGTGCGCATAGGCGTGGCCACAAGTGATCCGCATGGAATTTTGGCTTCGCCACAAGAGGCAATTGCAGCAGGGGATGAATCGATCACGGCCGCAATTGGTCGGATTTCAGATTGCGCAGCAGATGAGGTCTATGTTGGTTTGCCTCGCACCATGAAGGGGGGAGAAAGCGATTCCACCAGGATGGCGCGCGAATGGGCCAGTCAATTAGAAGAAAAGTTGCAGCGACAAGTTATATTGATTGACGAGCGACTAACCACAGTTCAAGCACAGGGCGCATTCACACGCGCTGGAAAGAACACGAAGCAAACGCGTTCACGGATCGATAGCGCGGCGGCAGCCGTTCTGTTGCAAGGTGTACTGGATTCACACGGAAGGTAATGATGTCCACCCTTGATGACCTGTTCACGGCTGGAGATCTTCCTCCGTCGCGACATAAGCGGACTTGGGGTCGATACACAGTCGTTTCGGCGCTCGCGTTTGGTCTGATCGTATTGGGTTTTTTCACTTTTCAGCTTTTGTCGGGGACGTCTGAGCCCAATGATTATGTGGGTTCCGGGACAGGGTCCGTGGTCATCACCGTGAGCAGGGGGGACAGTCTGACCGCAATTGCAGGTGAGTTGGTTGATGCAAATGTAATTAAATCTAAAGATGCATTTTTGAGTGCTGCTGCCCTGAACGAAGAAAGTACACGCATTGGTCCCGGCAAGTACACGCTCAAACTTGAAATGAGCGGTTCACAGGCATTGGCACTCATGCTCGATCCTGTTTCACGTTCTTCGTCACGTTTGGTTTTACCTGAGGGTTTGCGCATGTCCCAAACCTTGAAGATCGCATCTGAGACTTCAGGACTCCCGCTGAATGACTTCGAGGCAGTGATTGAATCTCCTAGTGATCTGCCGTTGCCATCATGGGCTGATTCACGTCCGCAGGGCTTCATGTTCCCTGCGACCTACGATTTAGTTGGTGACGAATCTGCCCAAGCGATCCTCGACACCTTGGTATTGAGGTTCAATCAGGCCTCGGCTGACATTAGTCTTGAACAACGTGCTGCAGCACTGGGTGTTAGTCCCTATGAAGTGCTTACCATTGCATCACTAATCCAAGCCGAACTGCTCCCTGCCGACTTCGCCAAGGGAGCGGCGGTGATCTACAACCGGCTGAAGGCAGATATGCCACTGCAATTTGACTCGACTGTTTCTTATGCGCTGGGCATTCAAGAATTACAACTTGATTCTGAGCAACTGGCTGTTGATTCGCCGTACAACACTTATGAGAACAAGGGTCTCCCACCAACTCCTATCAACTCACCGGGTGAGGCTGCACTCGAGGCGGCCCTTTCTCCGGCCAAGGGAAAGTGGTTGTATTTTGTTGCGGTCAATCCAGATACTCGCGAAACCAAGTTTGCCAAGAACTACGACCGTTTCCTGAAACTCAAAGCGGAATACCGTGATTACCTTGCCAATAATTCATAAAAAGATTTCACGGGGGTAATGCCATGAAAGCCGCTGTGCTTGGACACCCAATTGATCACTCACTGTCGCCAGCCATTCATCAGGCTGCGATAGCCGCACTCAACTTGGACATGACCTATGAAGCTTTCGATGTTGATATTGATGGACTTGCGTCTTTTATTGGTGAGCTCAATGAGGATTGGGTCGGCCTATCACTCACCATGCCCCTGAAGACTGAGATCTTGGCCCTTGTTCCACACATGGATGCAGTCGTTGAACTGACTCAGAGCGCCAACACGCTGTACCGGGATATTTCGGGCGAATGGGCGCTCACCAACACGGATGTCTTCGGGTTATCTGAATCGATACGGATGTCGGGAGTGCCTTCGAGCCCCTCGGTAGGAATCCTGGGCTCTGGAGCCACGGCCCGAAGCGCAGTTGTGGCGGCTGTCGAATTGGGCGCGAGCCGCCTTGTGCTTGCCGCGCGAAATGTGCGGGCGTCACAGGAGATAGTTCGCATGTCTTCTGCATTGGGTGTTGATCTCGAGATTGTGAATTACGATTCCATGGATCTCACCGAGTGCGGCCTCGTGATCAGCACGCTGCCCGGAGCCACTGCAATGAATTACACGCCATCCCTGACGGTTGATGCTGACGCTGCTCTGCTTGACGTTTCCTACTCGCTGTGGCCCAGTGCGCTTGCCCAATGGTGGCCCAATTCACACGTGATGAGCGGTAAGGAAATGCTGTTATGGCAAGCAACCAAACAATGGCACTTGTTCACAGGGACGCAAGCACCAGTTGCTTCCATGCGAGAGGCAATAGGGCTCCCCGCATAACGCGAGCCTGACTTTATCCACAGCAAAATCTCATGCATTGCCATTGGTCCAGGAGGATCACATGCTTGGTACATGGAGCGAGATTGATGGAGCGAGATTGATGGAGTTCGCATATCAATTGTCAGTGGTTCTCACCTGGTGCTGGTTCTTTGTTACAGGCTTGGCACTAGCCCGATTTGATTATCTGCATCATAGGCTTCCAAACTTGTGGGTTGCCATGACCGCAGTCGGCTGCGTAGGGGGATTTTTCGCTGCGGCAGCCCTGTCCAATCAATGGATGTTGCTGGGCAGAGCTGTCATCTGCGGGATTGTCTTGATGTTGGCGTACGGCGTTGCCAGCCTCCTTGGTGGTATGGGAATGGGTGATGCCAAGTACGCACTGGTAATTGGTACCTATCTCGGTTGGCTGGGTTGGGAATACCTCTGGTGGGGTACCTTCATCGCTTTTGCTTTAGCGGCTATCTACTCAATCTGGGTTCACTTTCGTGAATCGCAGGGCTCGAATATTCCATTCGGCCCATTTATGGTGTGCGGTGTGATTATCTCGGGGATCGCCTACGCAGGCTGATCGCTGGCGCGTGAGGTCTCATCTGACAGAATGCTGCCATGGTGGATCGCGTGCGTTGGCTTACTGCGGGGGAATCACATGGACCTGCACTGACCGCGATCATTGAAGGGCTCCCGGCAGGAATTCAAGTGACCACAGACGACATCGGTGTTGATCTGGCTCGCCGCAGGCTCGGAGCAGGCCGCGGTGCGCGAATGAAATTTGAAAAGGACGTCGTCCGCGTCCTTGGCGGGGTGCGGCACGGCGTGAGCCTAGGCGGCCCAATTGCAGTCGAGGTTGGGAACTCAGAGTGGTCCAAATGGGAAGTCGTAATGAGCCCGGACCCGGTAGATCCCGAGGAAATTGCCCAGCTTGCGCGCAACGCACCCCTCACCAGACCACGCCCAGGACATGCTGACATGGCTGGAATGCAGAAGTACGGTTTCAGCGATGCGCGTCCTGTGCTCGAACGAGCTAGCGCTCGTGAAACTGCTGCCCGGGTGGCGCTTGGGGTAATTGCCAAGAAGTTCATTGAGCAAGCTGCGGGAATTAAGGTGATCAGTCACGTTGTACGCATTGGAGGTGCGGCCAGTTCTGGTCTGGCATTCCCAAGTGATCAAGAAGCGATCGATGCCAGTCCCGTGCGGTGCCTTGATCCGAGCGCCGCTGAGGCCATGGAGGCGGAGATCACGGCCGCTCATAAAGATGGCGACACATTGGGTGGTGTAGTTGAAGTTATTGCCACAGGATTGCCACCGGGCCTTGGCAGTCATACCCACTGGGATAGGCGTCTTGACTCAAAACTTGCGGCCGCCCTTATGGGGATCCAAGCCATCAAAGGTGTTGAAGTGGGTGATGGTTTCTCACTCGCTGAGATCCGTGGATCCCTAGCTCAGGATGAAATGGTGCCATCGGCTTCCGGTGGTGTGGCTCGTACATCGGGTAAATCCGGTGGAACTGAGGGTGGCATGAGCACGGGGGAGATGCTTCGCGTCCGAGCCGCCATGAAGCCAATTTCAACTATTCCAAAGGCCCTGAGAACCGTTGATGTAAGCACCGGTGAAGAAGCTGTCGCCATTAATCAACGCTCAGATGTGTGCGCAGTTCCTGCCGCAGGGGTTGTTGCTGAGGCAATGGTCGCTCTAGTTCTGGCAGAGGCACTACTTGAAAAATTTGGCGGCGACTCTGTCGAAGAATGCGCCCGAAATATTGCCGGCTATTTAAACAATCTTGCTGTTTCCGTTTCCGTCAATGAGTAACAAGTAGGCATTTCCATGGCCATTCTCGTTTTGATTGGAGCGCCGGGCGCTGGTAAAAGCACAGTGGGCCAAGAGTTAGCCGAACTTGTAGGTGGGGACTTTTATGACACCGACGCCATAATTGAACAAACAGCAGGCGATTCCATTTCAGGCATATTCCTCAATCAGGGCGAAGAAGCCTTCAGGGCGCTTGAGCGAGACTGTGTTGCTTTAACAATCGACAAAGCCTTGAACTCAGACAGAACTCAGATCATTTCGGTCGGTGGCGGGGCGGTTTTAAACTCGGACACTCAAGCGACTCTGCGAACAGTCCCGGTTGCCTGGCTAATGGTTGATATTTCTAGTGCTCTTAAGAGAGTCGGAATGAATCAAGCTCGCCCTTTGTTGCTTGGAAATGTTCGAGCCAACATGATCAAGTTACTTGCTGAGAGAACACCAATTTACGAATCTTTATCGGACGTATCCGTGGACACATCTCAGTTATCACCGTCGGAGTGCGCGAACGAATTGCGTCTATACCTAGAGAGCAGCCAGTCATGACTACCCATTGCATTGAAGTGCGCGCGGAAAGAATCTACACGGTCACCATTGGGCGTGGGCTCATGCAGGAAATCGTTGAATCCGTCTCCGAAGCACACCGGGTCGCCGTAATTCACCCTGGTGTTTTGCGCACGAGTGCTGAGGCGATGAAGACCGAACTCGAGTCAGCGGGCAGAGAGTGCGTCCTTATCGAGGTTCCCGAGGCTGAGGACGCTAAGACCCCCGAGGTTCTTGGCTTTTGCTGGAGTGTGCTCGGAACAGCGGGCTTTACCCGCAGCGACGCGTTAGTCGGGTTGGGCGGTGGCGCAACAACGGATCTCGCAGGCTTTGTAGCAGCAACCTGGCTCCGAGGCATCAAATGGATCGCGGTGCCAACGACCCTCCTGGGAATGGTCGATGCCTCAGTTGGTGGCAAGACTGGGATTAACACCGATGCTGGAAAGAACCTTGTCGGCGCTTTCTACAGCCCATGGGCTGTGATCGCGGACTTAAACACGTTGGACACCGTTCCCGAAAACGATCTGCGTGCAGGTCTGGCTGAAGTCGCGAAGGTGGGTTTCACCAGTGACCCAACGATCCTGGACACAATCCTTGAGTTCCCGATTCAATCAGTGGATCCAAACTCGGCGCAGTTGGAATCACTCGTGGTCAGGGCAGTGACGGTGAAAGCGCGAGTCGTGTCGGGCGACTTCATGGAGATGGGTTCGGCCACTGGCGTCCTAGGACGCGAAGTTTTGAACTACGGGCACACTTTCGGGCATGCTGTTGAGAAAGTTGAAAATTATCGATGGAGACACGGCGCAGCCGTTTCTGTCGGGATCATGTACGTAGCGGAGTTGGCCAATATCGCGGGCAGATTGTCTGATGAAGATTTGAACACCCACAGGAAAGTGCTGGAGGTCATTGGCTTACCAACCACCTATCCCGCTGGGCGCTGGGATTCACTCTATTCGGCCATGCAGGTGGATAAAAAGGCTCGAGGAACTCTATTGAGATTTGTGGTTTTGGACTCGATTGGTGTTCCGAGTGTGCTGGAAGGCCCTGATCCCTCGCTCCTTGTTTCGGCTTACGGGAGCATTGTTCCTGACTAGATTCCGCTAGTGTTGAGTCCATGAATCAAGAAGTTCTGGTGATCAATGGTCCAAATATTGATCGCTTGGGAACGCGCGAGCCGGAGATTTACGGGTCAACCACCTATCAAGATCTCGTGGCCATGCTCGGAGCTCGAGGTCTTGAATTGGGATTCGTGGTAGATGTTCGCCAAAGTGCCTCGGAGAGTGACATCATCGGCTGGCTCCACAAGGCCGCCGATGCATCGACCCCCGTGATCATGAATCCTGCGGCATTTACTCATTACTCATATGCGATACGGGACGCGTGTGCACTCCTCACGGCTCCATTGATCGAAGTTCACATCAGCAACCCAGCTGCACGAGAAGAATTCCGTCACACCTCTGTGATTAGTGGAGTGGCAACGGGAGTGATCGCTGGATTTGGCATAAATTCATATTTACATGCGCTGGACGCCCTGCGGGCTTTGCAACTAGGGGACTAGGCGAACAGCAGCACTCTGCACGAGATAAAGTTGCGCCAGCCCAGATGACACCGGGCACCTGCTAACTGCAAGTAACAAGCTAACAAGCGTGGGGCTCGCGCCCCCTACAGATGGGTTTCGATCGTGGCAACTAGTAATGACTTGAAAAATGGTTTGGTCCTCAACATTGATGGTCAGCTCTGGACCGTAATCGACTTTCAACATGTCAAGCCCGGTAAAGGTGGCGCTTTCGTTCGTAGCAAGTTGAAGAATGTCATCTCGGGCAAGGTCGTTGACCGCACGTTTAATGCGGGCGTCAAGGTTGAGACTGCCAACGTGGATAAGAAGGACATGCAATACCTGTACCGCGATGGCGACAGTTGGATCTTCATGGACAATGTTTCATACGATCAGATCCCGGTCCCAGATTCCGTGGTAGGAGACAATGCCAAGTACCTACTGGAGAATCAGACCGCGCAGGTGGCCATTCACGAGGGTGTTCCGATCATTGTTGAACTGCCAGCTTCAGTAGAAATCATGCTGACCTACACAGAACCGGGGCTTCAGGGGGACCGGTCCAGCGGTGGTACCAAGCCAGCAACCCTTGAAACCGGTGCCGAGATTCAGGTGCCGTTGTTCATTGAATCGGATACCAAGGTTCGGGTCGATACGCGAGATGGTTCCTACCTCGGTCGCGTGAACGACTAATGAGTGCTCGCGGGAAAGCCCGCAAGCGTGCTCTTGACATCGTGTTTGAAGCCGATGCGAAATCAGTCCCGATCATCATGGTTCTCGGCGAGCACCAAAGGCGCCGAGAGGCCGATGGCGATGGCGCCCTGAATGAATATGCGGTTGTCATTGCTCAGGGAGTCGCCGATCACCTCGATGAAATTGACGCCCTTATTACCAAGAATTCGACGAGTTGGACTCTCGATCGAATGCCCACAGTAGATAGGGCGATTCTCAGGGTGGCTACTTTTGAACTGTTATTCAGTGATTCGGTGCCCGATCCCGTAGCGGTTAGTCAAGCAGTTGAATTGGCCAAAGAACTGTCAACTGATGAATCTGCATCATTTGTTCACGGAGTGCTAGGCGCGATTTCGCGCACAAGCATCACCTAGAACTCTGGATTCACCAAAATTGTGATCTGACCCGGATCCGAATCCTTCTCACCGAGTGTGGCACTCACAGTGACATCTAAGCCGTTACCCTGTGCAGTGAAGACCACTATTCCCTCGGCACTGAGGTCTGGCGCTGCATTTGTTAAATAGCCGAGAGTATCTAATTCGCCTTTGAAAATCTCCTGTGCCGCGTACACGTCACCGGGAACCGTCCAGGTTCCAATTGCCGTGGAACTGTCAATGATGCTGACCGCGATGAGGGATCCCGCGGGCGTGGGTACCTGCGCCGGCCAATCGGTTGGCAGCACGATGTTGTCACCCATGCTCAATTCATTACCGGCTTCATCAGTGAGTACCGATTCGTTCTGAGCATCACCCTCAAAGTGATCATCTGCGGACTGACTCGCACTGGCACCGCTTTCCATCGAAGCGTCAGAATCCCCATTCGAGCAAGCAGCTAGCAGCGCGGTCGCAGCAAGGCTCAGTGCAATGGCTAATTTCAAAGGTTTCTGCATCACGTCGGAATTGGACGGCCGGAGCTTGGTCATAACTTCATTATGCCCTCGCTTGCACTCACATGGGCATCTGTGAAGAGCAAAAGAATTACGGAGCCCTCACAGGGATCATGGCTGGAAGCGCGGTGATCTTTGATTGGGGGATTTCTTGCCGTTCGGGAGTTCGGTGCCCCGGGTGGGATTCGAACCCACACTGGACGGTGTTTGAGACCGCTTCCTCTACCGGTTGGGATACCGGGGCATGTGCTGCAAAATACTTGGAAGCCGAACTCTAGCGGCGGTGGCGGTCATTGTCGGAAGCACCTATAGCCTTTTCGGGTGCAAGATTTCATTCGGGTACTCGTGGCAGAGGATGAGTCCCTCATTCGGCGAGATCTGGTGGAAACACTCAACGAGTTGGGGCACGAGGTGGTCTCTGATGTCGGAAACGGTCAGGCGGCCGTGGACGTGGCTCGTTCTTTGGGCCCGGAAGGTCTGGATGTCGTCCTTATGGACATCTCTATGCCTGTCCGCGATGGCATCTCTTCAGCCGATCAGATCATTTCCGAGGGTATCGCTCCGGTTGTCATGCTGACCGCTTATGCACAAACCGACCTGATGAATCAAGCCGCCGCCGCTGGGGTCTTCGGATACCTGATCAAACCACTGCGGCAGTCAGATCTTGTACCCGCACTGCTGATGGCCCGAACAAGGTGGACACAGTTTCAGGGTTTGAGCGAGGAGATCGACGCTCTCAAGGCCCGGAAGCGCGTATCCGATGTAACAGAGCAAGCCAAAGAAATGCTTATTGAGCGGGGATTGAGCGAGGAACAGGCTTTTTCACTATTGCGCAAGGCCGCCATGAATGGACGAATTACCATTGCAGAGGCGGCAACACAGGTCATATCGGGTGTAACAGGACTGCATTAGGTCACATTCCCATTACAAAATGGGATCGATCGGCCTGTGGTGGTTATCAGTTAGGCTCGTTGCCCCGTAGAGTAGGCCACGGGCGGTTCAATTAATTCCTAGTTGAGTAACTCATATTCAATTATTTTGTATTGAATCCCCTAGGTGTCGGCGAACGTCGGCGCTTTTCTTGATCAAGGAGAATGCATGAAGCGCACTATGGTCCTCAAGACCGTGGCTGTGTTGGGTGCGGCATCTCTCGCATTGGCTGCCTGTAGCAGCGACAGCGGAGACACCGAAGCCACCGCAACCACCGAAGAAGCTACGGCCGAAGCTACGGCCGAAGAAACGATGGAAGAAGAAGCAGCAGCAACTGACTGCGCAAACCCAACTCTCGTTCTTGGAACAATGCTTCCAGCAACGGGTGACCTTGCATTCCTCGGACCACCCGAGTTTGCAGGCGTCGAATTGGCTCTCGAAGAAATCGATGCTGCCGGCGGCGTACTTGGCGCACCAATCACCTACATTGAAGGTGACTCCGGTGATACCACCACTGACATCGCAAGCCAGACAGTTGATTCCCAGCTCGCACAGGGTGTTCAGGCAATCATCGGTGCTGCTTCATCCGGTGTGTCACTGACTGTGATCGACAAGATCACATCGAATGGTGTTGTTCAGTTCTCACCAGCGAACACAGCACCTGCACTAACCACCTACCCAGACAATGGTCTCTACTTCCGTAACTCACCTTCTGACGTCCTCCAGGGCGCAGTGATTGCCGCACAGGCAATTGATGGTGGTTTCGAAAGCTTGGCCGTTATTGCTCGACAGGATCCATACGGTGAAGGCCTTGCAGCCGCAACCGCTAAGGATTTCGAAGCAGCAGGCGGTACCGTGACCAGCAACATCCTTTACGATCCTGCAGCACCATCCTTCGAGGCTGAAGTTGCTGAAATCAAGACGGGTGCCCCACAGGCAGTCGCCGTGATTGGTTTCGAAGAGACCGTAAAGTTGATGCAGGAAATGATCAAGCAGGGTGTTGGACCGCAGGACGTTCAGGTCTACCTGGTTGACGGAAACCTGTCCACCACGGCATTTGAGAACTTCCCTGCAGACACCATGACCGGTGTCGTCGGAACAGTTCCTTCAGGTTCAGTTGACCTGTCAGCATTCAACGACCGCCTGTTGGCGTTTGATCCTGCATTGACGGACTTCAGCTACGGACCTCAGTCCTATGACGCAACCATGGTTATTGCCCTGGCTGCTCACAAGGCTGGCTGTGCTGATGGTGTTGCAATTGCTGCAGCTCTGCCAGACGTTGCCGGTAACGGTGGCGAAGAGTGCTCCACATACGCTGATTGCGTTGCCATTCTTGATGCTGGCAACGACATCGACTACATGGGTGTCACTGGCGGAGTTGACTTCAACGAGTACGGCGACCTTCTCGAAGGCACCATCTCGATCAACGAGTACTCATCGAACACGGAATTCAGCGAAATCGGTTCCGTCACATCGATCGTGCCACTGCCATAAGGTAATTACCTTTAGTGAAGGGCCCGCATCCATCGGATGCGGGCCCTTTCGTTGGCTGGTCAGGTTGGCGGTGAGCCTCTCCTAGGACGCCACTTGAGCGGAGTCGTTTAGTGGGGAAACCCCCACGACTTCTTAGACCTTTGCAAGGGTCCCGAGGTAGAGCTCGATGACTTTGGGGTCGTTTGCCAGTGACTGACCGGTCCCGGTGTAGGCGTTGTGGCCCTGATCTAGCACGTAACCCCGATCAACGATCTGTAGACACCTGCGGGCATTTTGCTCGACAATGATCACTGTGACACCAGTGGCGTTGATCTCCCGAACCCGAACAAAGACTTCATCCTGGAGTGCTGGGCTCAGGCCTGCGCTTGGTTCGTCGAGGAGAAGCACGCTGGGGTTCATCATGAGTGCGCGACCCATTGCGACCATTTGGCGCTCACCACCGGAGAGAGAACCGGCACGCTGCTTGCGCCGTTCGCCCAACGTGGGGAACAGGTCAATGACTTCATCGAATCGAGTCGTGAAATTGCTGGGGTTTTGGAAGGCACCCATCTGCATGTTTTCCTCGATGGTCAACGAAGGGAACACGTTATTTGTCTGGGGTACAAAGCCAACGCCGCGACGTACCAGCTGGTCTGCGCGGAGGTTGGTAATGTCCTCGTCCCTGAGGACAACAGTGCCGGAATTGATGTGAACAAGGCCAAACAGGGCCTTGAGCAGGGTTGACTTTCCAGCACCATTGGGGCCAATGATTCCGACGAGTTCTCCCTCACGGGCATAGAGATCAGCTTCGTTGAGGATATTTACGCCGGGGAAGTAGCCAGCAAGAAGGCGATCGGCACGGATAAGTGCCCCCACGGCCTGCATATCGTGGATTTCAGCAGGCGTGGCGGGCTGGGCGTTACTGTCCTGGGTGGCACTGATTTCGATGTCTGCATCAAATCCCTGTGGACTATCTGGGCTGTCCTCATTGGGGAGGTCACTAGGTCGCATGAAGTTCATGGTTATTCTCCTGACGAGTCTTGTGTGAGTGACGTGCCATCTTTTGTGAGGGCTTGGTCGTGATGGGTGCCGAGATATGCGTCGATCACCTGGCGATCCCGCATAACAGCGTCAGGCGGGCCTTCAGCGATGATTTGTCCTTGGGCCATAACGATTACCCAGTCGCTGATGTCGCGAACCATATCCATGTCATGCTCGACAAAGAGGACCGTCGTGCCTTCCTCGCGAATATTTTTAATGTGGCCGAGCAGGCTTTGGGTGAGCGCAGGGTTCACGCCAGCCATGGGTTCATCGAGCATGACCATTTCGGGGTTGGTCATGAGGGCTCGAGCCATTTCGAGAAGTTTGCGCTGGCCGCCGGAGAGTGAGCCCGCGAAGTCATCAAGTTTGGCGTCAAGATTGAATCGGCCAAGAAGCTCCAAGGCGCGAACTTCATTCGCCCGCTCTTGGGCATTCCAGAGGAATGGGAGCAGGGACGGGAAGAAGCGCTCGCCCAACTGACCGCTAGCCCCAAGGCGCATGTTGTCCATAACGGTCATGCGAGACAGGGCCTTGGTCAACTGAAAGGTCCGAACCATGCCCTTGCGGGCCAATTTGTACGGTGACATGCCAGCCACCTGCTGCTGGTTAAAAGTCCATTTCCCGGTGTCTGGCTTGTCAAAGCCCGTTAGTAGGTTGAAAAGTGTGGTCTTGCCCGCGCCATTGGGGCCGATGAGGGCAGTGATGGCGCCCCTTTGGATTTCGACGTGCGCAACATCAACTGCCTTGAGGCCACCGAACTGACGACTAACGTGGTCTGCGACGAGAATGGGGTCAGGCTTTTGGGCGCCTGGCACATGTGGCACGTCTTTGAGAGCGGCAACTGCTGCTGCGCGCCCGGGCATAAGATCGTTGGCTGATGCCAGGTCATTGTCAGTATTAGCGGGCATCGAGAGCCAACTCCCTTCGGTCGCCGAATATTCCTTGAGGTCTGAAAATCATCAAGAGCATGAGCCCGAGACCCATCAGAATGAACCGAATTGAGCCGACATCGGTCGCACTCAAGAAGTCTATGTAGCCGGCCTGAATCATCTGGCTCAGCAGCTCACCCACACCTGCGAGGAGGAACCAGAAGATAATGGCGCCCACGATCGGACCAAACACCCGCGCTGCACCGCCCAGCAACAAAATTGTGTAGGCGAAGAATGTGAAGTCCGGCTGGAAGGTATCCGGCTGAACGGACTGCTTGGCCACAGCCCACACGATTCCGCCGAAGCCACCGATGATGCCACCGAGCACCAGCGCTTGCATTTTGTAGACAAACACATTCTTGCCCAGGGAGACAACTGCGTCTTCATCCTCGCGGATTCCTTTGACAACTCGGCCCCATGGGCTGCGAACGAGCCCCCATACGAGGAGGGTGAAAAGCACAACCAGGAGCCAGCCGACGATAACAACCCACAAGTCCTGACGGGTCCAAGTTAATACAGGAAGGGAAGTGAAGTCAGAGGGGAGCGGGTTCAGGTCGTGAAATTGCTGACCGAGTTTTCCATTGAGACCCTGGGCCCCGCCGAAGGTGTCCTTGAAAGCAATGGAGCGTACGAGCAATCGGAGTAACTCGCTCGCAGCAATGGTCACAATTGCTAAGTAATCTGCCCGCAGGCGCAGAGTTGGAATTCCCAGGATGAGAGCGAGCAGAGTGGATGCGAGTATTCCCACGAGAATAGCCAGCCAGAGGCTGAGATCGAATGTCAGAACGATGACGCCCACGGCGTATGCGCCCGCAGCCACGAAGGCAACCTGACCAAAGTTGAGCAGACCCGTATAGCCGAATTGTACGTTGAGACCAACGGCTGCGAGACAGTAAATAATTGCAGTAATACCAATGGCCTGAGTGAGTGTTTGACTGAAAATGATGCCGAAATCCATGTCGATTACCCCACCCTCTCTTTACGGCCGAGCAAGCCTTGAGGCCTCACCAACAAAATGACAATCATGAGGAATAGTGCGCCAACGGTCTTCATTTCGGTAGGGATGAACAGTGTTGTCATGTTTATGAATACGCCCACTACAAGGGCTCCGACGATTGCTCCATAGATGGTGCCGAGTCCGCCAAGGATGACGGCGGCAAATAAGACGAGCAGCATGCGTTGACCCATGTTCCAGATCGAACTCTGCGTCATACCGAGGTAAATTCCGGCAAAAGCGGCCAAGCCTGCGCCCACGATCCAGACCACTGCGATGACCCGCTCAACATCGATACCAGTAGCTGAAGCGAGTGCAGGATTATCTGATACTGCGCGTGTGGCCTTGCCAATGCGAGAACGCTGAAGCCAGAGAACGGTGATGCCCAGTGCGACCGCAGCCAACGCTCCAAGAATGAGTGCCTTCGGTGTCGTGTTGAACGGCCCAATGGAAATTCCGACTTGGCCAGCAAACTGCTGATAGGTGCGCGGACCACTGCCGAATACGAGTGCAATGGTGTAACGAAGCACAATCGCGAGGCCGATGCTGACGATCATGGCAGCGATGAGGCCAGTCTTGCGACGCCTCAAGGGTCTCCACAGGATCTTATTTTGACCCCAGCCGTAAGCGAAGGCCGCGAAAACGATGGCGATGGGAGCAGCAATGATGATGTTGATCCCAGCCTCGTTGAGTGCCAGAGCTGTAAAGGCTCCGAGAGTGAGCAATTCTCCGTGGGAGAAGTTCGTGAGACCGGTTGTGCCAAATACAAGGTTGAGGCCAACTGCGCCGAGGGCAATGAGGAGGCCGTAGAGGATGCCATCGAAAAATAGCTGAATTATCTGGTCGAGCGTACTGTCTCCACTCGCTGAAACCGCAGATTCACCGCCCTCTGACAGTGGAACTAGGAGCTTTTTCTCACCCGACAACACGAGCAATGTCCGTGAGGCATCGTCCTCACGGGACAAAGCAATTCCGTCAGGGAATGTGGTGGTGTCTACTTCGATCGTGTACGTGCCACCGCTGGGCAGCGGCACTCGGAAAGCACCTGTTGCGTCAGAGGTATCTGACTCGGTAAACCCCTCTTCATTCGTGACAGTGATTTTGACGCCCTCGACAGGAGCGCCTCCGGGTGTGGTGAGGACCCCAATAACAGCGGTATCGGCCGCTTGTGCAGGACTGAGGCCACCGAGGGCAAGTAGGCCGATCACGCTGAGCATGAGAGCTCCGAGTGCTATCCGGATGTGCTTAACCACTGGGTGGAACCTCCCATGTTGAAGTCAGATCGATCATTTGCACTCTAACGCAAGCAGGCGAAATGGCCCTGCGCAGCATTTGAGGCAAGTGTGTGGTGAAACATACCCATTTTTCGAGCACAAGGGAACCGTATCGAGAAAACCCGTAGCGATCGTTACCGCTTTGTTTTTTTCTGACAAAAGTTAGATTGTGAATTGGGGTTCACTCCCGAATTAATCTTTTGGGGCTTTACGTACCAAGCACGTAAGGCGCGCCGTGCAGACTGGTGCACCAGATTCATCGGAGATCGCGATTTGGGTACTCACCAAGGTGCGTCCTGCGCTCAAAACTGTAGCGATCCCTATGACTTTCCCTGCACGCATCGCCTTGTGGTGGGTGCAATTGAGATCAAGACCGACTATGAAGTAGCCCGCCCCGAGGGCGTGGTGGGCTGTCATGGCCGACGCGACCGAGCCGAGGGACTCAGCAAGGACTCCGCTTGCCCCACCATGAAGGAGGCCGTAGGGCTGGGTGTTCCCTTCAACGGGCATGGTTCCTACGACCGTGGCGTGTCCATCACCGTTTACGAACGCCTCGGTGATCTCGATACCCATTTTTTCACTGAGCGCTCCCATGCCGATGGCCTGGATCTCGTCCGTTACGTCGATCGTCTCACCGTGAGGTGTGTCTGTCATTTCCATGGTTCAGGAGCCTAGCCCTAGTATCGCGATGTGGCTGAGAAGAGACTGCTGTTAATTGATGGACATTCGATGGCCTATCGCGCCTTCTTCGCTTTGCCCCCCGAAAATTTCACAACAACAACTGGTCAGCCCACAAATGCGGTGTATGGCTTCACCTCCATGATCATCAACCTGCTCAAAGAGTATGCGCCGAGCCACTTAGCAGTCGCATTCGATGTGTCACGAAAAAGTTTTCGCACCGACATATTTCCTGAATACAAAGCTGGAAGGGCAAAGACCCCAGAGGAGTTTAAGGGCCAAGTTGAATTAATCAAAGAAGTCCTTAGCGCAATGCAGGTCACTTTGATTTTGAAGGAAGGGTATGAAGCCGATGACCTTATTGCCACGCTCGCGACTCAAGCAACAACACAGGACTTTGCCATTGAAATTGTCACGGGCGACCGGGATTCATTTGCATTGATAAACGATTCCACCACCGTGCTGTATCCGAGAAAGGGAGTTTCCGATCTCGTTCGGATGACACCCCAGACACTCGATGAAAAGTATCACTTGACTCCGGATCAATACCCAGATTTCGCTGCGCTCCGTGGAGACCCAAGTGACAATTTGCCGGGGGTGCCGGGTGTGGGGGAGAAAACCGCCGAAAAATGGATTAACACGTATGGCTCCCTTTCCTCCATCGTGGAACATGCCGATGAGATCACTGGCAAAGTTGGGGAATCACTTCGCGCAAATCTTCCGCAGGTTCTCATGAACAGACAGATAACAGAACTGGTCAGAGATGTGGAACTTGAAGTCAGCGTTGAACAGCTCGAGCGTCGGGATTTCGCATTAGGGCCGGTGAATCAATTATTCGACACCCTGCAATTCAACACGCTGCGTTCTAGAATTGCCTCGGTGCCTGGAGCTGAGGCGGCCTCGAGTGAATCAAGCGTGTTGAACTCTGACCAAGTGGGCGTGGACGTCGCACAGATGGCGACAGAAGTAGTCCACAGTGTCGAGGAACTAATACATTTGGATGGCCCCGTTTCCGTTGCGATCTCGGGAGTTTTTGCTCAGGGTTCAGGGAACATTGAGTCAATTGCAGTCTCTAACTCATCTAGATGTGTTGTCATGTTGGACGTTGACAATAGATCCGGCGAGCTGTTACTAAATTGGTTAGCTGATGATCAAATTGAGAAAATTGTTCACGACGGTAAAGAGTTTGAATGGTGCACGCAGGTCATCGGCCGAGTCGTTGGTGGACTCACAATGGACACGGCCCTTGCTGCTTATTTAGTGGATCCCGGTCAGAGGTCATATTCATTGACCGACGTAGCACAAAGATTTTTGGGTATCACGGTGGAACAGGAACCCGAACAGTTGTCCTTGCTCGGTGAGCCTGATGGCGCAATTATTGGGGCAGCAGCTCAGGTAACACTCGCGCTATCCCACGTCTTGACGCGCAAATTGGACGCCATGAACCTTCTTACGATGCTCCACACAATAGAAATTCCCACTCAGACCGCACTTGCGAAAATGGAACATGCCGGCATAGCCGTCGATATTCCGCGATTGAAGACGTTGTCCCACGACTTTGCTCAACGGATTCGTGCTGCTGAGGAAAAGGGTTATGCTCTTGTTGGTCGAGAATTTAATTTTGGGTCGCCCAAGCAACTCCAGGAAGTCCTTTTTGTTGAGCGGGGCTTGCCCAAAACTAAGAAGATTAAGACCGGCTATACAACGGATGCCGAAGCCCTCGCGCAACTTTTTGCAAAAACGTCCGACCCACTGCTTGAACAAATCCTGACATGGCGTGAAGAGTCAAAATTGCGTCAGACCGTTGAGTCGCTCATACCTCTGGCTGATTCGAATTCGCGCATTCACACCACCTTCAAACAGACAGTTGCAGCGACAGGGCGTCTATCGTCAGCCGACCCGAATCTGCAGAATATCCCTATTCGGACAGAACAAGGCAGGGAAATCCGAGCCGCGTTCGTCGTGGGAGAAGGATTTGAGTGCCTCTTAACGGCTGATTACAGCCAAATCGAACTTCGAATCATGGCGCACCTGTCAGAGGACAAGGCGCTCATTCAAGCGTTCAAAAGCGGGGAGGATCTTCATGATTCGGTCGCCCGTCAAGTCTTCGACGTCAAAGAAGTAACACCTGAAATGCGCCGACAAGTTAAGGCGATGTCATATGGGTTGGCTTACGGATTGTCCCCTTACGGTCTGGCAAACCAATTAGACATTAGTCCTGCCGATGCAAAAATCATGATGGACGACTACTTCAGTCGATTTGGTGGCATTAGAGATTATTTGGGCAAAGTCGTCGACGAGGCGCGCCAGAACAACTACACGGAGACAATTTTCGGCCGAAGAAGGCACCTGCCCGATCTCAACAGCGATAATCGACAGCGACGCGAAATCGCGGAGCGCATGGCACTCAATGCCCCGATTCAGGGAAGTGCGGCGGATATTGTCAAAATTGCGATGCTGAACGTTGAATCCGCACTGTCCCGAGCGGGATTCACCAGCAGGCTCCTATTGCAGGTACACGATGAACTTGTGTTGGAAATCGCCCCTGGTGAATTGGCTCCCGTGAGTGAACTTGTCCGGACAGAAATGGAAAGCGCCGTTGAATTGACCGTGCCCATGGATGTCAACATTGGTTCAGGGCCGAATTGGGATGCCGCTGCACATTGAGATTTTGTGAACCGTTAGGCTCATATGGCTTATCGCCTTGGGAATCAGACAGAGAATTCCTCACGACAAGGGGCGAAAAGCGTCCATAACATCTATCCACCGGAGCACATTTCTCCATGACATCGACAACTACTACTACCCAGGTCGCAATCAACGATATTGGAACTGCCGAGGATTTCTTGGCCGCCATTGATGCAACCATCAAATATTTCAATGACGGTGACGTCGTTGAAGGCACAGTGGTCAAAGTTGACCGCGATGAAGTTCTTCTTGACATCGGTTACAAAACCGAAGGCGTTATTCCATCCCGTGAACTCTCCATCAAACACGATGTCGACCCAGGTGAGGTCGTTTCCGTGGGCGATACGGTCGAAGCGCTGGTACTGACCAAAGAAGACAAAGAAGGTCGTCTGATCCTGTCCAAGAAGCGCGCCCAGTATGAGCGGGCCTGGGGCACTATCGAGAAAATTAAAGAGGAAGACGGCGTCGTCGAGGGCATGGTCATTGAGGTTGTCAAGGGCGGTCTCATCGTTGACATTGGGCTCCGTGGGTTCTTGCCCGCATCTTTGGTAGAGATGCGACGAGTTCGTGACCTGCAGCCGTATGTGGGTAAGGTCCTCGAAGCCAAGATCATTGAACTCGACAAGAACCGCAACAACGTAGTTCTTTCCCGTCGTTCATACCTCGAGAAGACTCAGAGTCAAGTCCGACAGACATTCTTGAACCAGCTGCAAAAGGGACAGATTCGTAAGGGTGTTGTCTCAAGCATTGTGAACTTTGGTGCGTTTGTAGATCTCGGTGGCGTTGACGGTCTCGTCCACGTATCGGAGCTTTCATGGAAGCACATTGATCATCCATCCGAGGTCGTTGAAGTTGGCATGGAAGTCACGGTTGAGGTTCTAGAAGTTGACATGGATCGCGAACGTGTTTCCTTGTCACTGAAGTCCACGCAAGAGGATCCTTGGCAGCATTTTGCTCGAACCCATGGCATCAGCCAGGTGGTTCCGGGCAAGGTCACCAAGCTTGTTCCCTTCGGAGCATTCGTCCGTGTCGATGAAGGCATCGAAGGTCTCGTGCATATCTCTGAACTCGCCGAGCGTCACATTGAAATGCCCGAGCAGATTGTTCAAGTAAACGACGACATCTTTGTCAAGGTTATTGACATAGACCTCGAACGTCGACGCATTTCCCTGTCACTCAAGCAGGCGAATGACTCCTCCGACGCGCAAGCGGTCGAGGAATTTGATCCTTACCTCTATGGCATGGCGCCGGCCTTCGATGAAGCTGGAAATTACACGGGTCCTGAAGGATTTGATCCCGAAACTGGTGAATGGAAAGGCGGCTTTGAAGAACAGCGTGCCGAGTGGGAGAAGGAATATGCCGACGCCCATGCTCGTTGGGAAGCACACCGCAAGCAGATGTCTGAAGCCAAGGAAGCAGATCAAGCGGCGGCCGTGGAATCAGGCGATGCCAATTCCTACTCATCAGCGTCAGGCAGTGAAGATGCTGAGGGAACCCTGTCCACGGACAGTGCGCTTCAGGAGCTCCGCGATAAGTTAAACAACGACTAACAACCACCCATGCCTTTTGTTGTCGGTCTAACCGGCGGAATTGGATCGGGTAAATCAACGGTGGCGTCATGCTTTCAGGAGCATGGCGCCGTTGTTGTTGATGCGGACGAAATCGCTCGCACTCTGACAAGTCGGGGTTCACCCGTTCTGTCCGTTCTACAACAGAATTTCGGTGAAGACATTCTGGACTCTGAGGGGAATCTGAATCGTTCGCTTCTTGCCGAGCGTGCATTTGACACCGAGGTAAACACCGCAAAGCTCAACGAGATTATGCATCCGAAAATTCGTGAGCGCGCCGAACAACTGATAGCTAAAGTTTCCGCAGACCGCATAGTCGTTTACGACATGCCGCTCTTGGTCGAAACTAACTCTCAGGATTTATGTGATTTTGTCGTGGTGGTCGACACTGATGTGGAAAAGCAGATTGCACGCCTCGTGGACTCACGTGGTCTGAGTGAGTCCGACGCTTGGAATCGAATCAACCGCCAAGCTTCACGAGCCACGCGAATAAATGTCGCAGATTTAGTGATTCCTAACGATGGCACACGTGCTGACTTGATCAATCGCTGCGGTTCGGCGTGGACGCGAATCATTGAGCAAGCAGCTCAGGGCCATCCGCGTAGTCTTAGCACGTGACGCGCCCCGTAACCGATCTACAACGAACCGTTGCACCTTTTAAAGTTGTATCGGACTTCCACCCGTCGGGAGACCAGCCGGCAGCGATTGATGCCTTGGTCAAACGCATCAATTCGAACGAGAAGCATTCGGTCTTGCTTGGTGCAACGGGAACCGGTAAGAGTGCCACCACGGCTTGGCTGGTGGAGAAGTTACAGAGACCAACTCTGGTCATGGCCCCGAACAAGACACTGGCGGCACAGTTGGCAACGGAATTCAAAGAACTTCTGCCCAATAATGCTGTGGAATATTTCGTGTCGTATTACGACTACTACCAGCCTGAAGCCTACGTGCCTCAAACCGATACATTCATTGAGAAAGACTCCAGCGTCAATGAAGAAGTGGAACGACTTCGGCATTCAGCAACGAACAGTTTGCTCACACGTCGCGATGTACTTGTGGTAGCTACCGTGTCCGCCATCTATGGATTGGGAACTCCGCAGGAATATGTGGATCGAATGCTTAGGTTGCGCGTCGGGGAGGAGTATCCACGCGATGGAATATTACGGGCCCTTGTGGGTATTCAATACGCACGCAATGACATTGCATTCAGTCGTGGAACTTTCCGAGTTCGTGGTGACACGATCGAGGTCTTCCCTGTCTATGAGGAGAATCCAGTGCGCATCGAAATGTTCGGTGATGAAATCGAACGAATGATGACGCTTCACCCGCTCACTGGGGAGATTTTGACGGAAGATGATGAAATGTACGTTTTTCCTGCCTCACATTACGTAGCAGGGCCGGAGCGCATGTCTCGGGCAATCGGTGAGATTCAGCAGGAGCTTGAAAATCGCGTCCCTGAACTCGAGGCCCAAGGGAAGTTATTAGAAGCACAACGTTTGAAAATGCGAACAACCTTTGACATAGAAATGATGCAGCAGGTTGGGTTCTGCTCCGGCATTGAAAATTACAGTCGCTTTTTTGATGGACGCGAGCCGGGAAGTGCACCTAACTGTCTTATCGACTATTTCCCCGAGGATTACCTAGTTGTGATTGATGAATCGCACGTCACCGTTCCACAGATCGGCGCTATGTTTGAGGGTGATGCCAGTCGCAAGCGCACCTTGGTAGAGCATGGTTTTCGACTGCCAAGTGCTCTGGACAATAGGCCATTGCGTTGGCCCGAATTTGAGGAGCGAATTGGTCAGGCGGTCTATCTCTCAGCAACTCCCGGTCCGTATGAACTGACGGCGGTTCAAGGCGATGTGATCGAACAGGTCATTCGACCAACGGGACTCGTTGATCCTGAAGTGGTGATAAAGCCCACCAGAGGGCAAGTTGATGACCTCATTCATGAAATCAAAGTCCGCACCGCAAAGAATGAGAGAGTACTTGTCACTACGCTGACAAAGCGCATGTCTGAGGACCTGACTGACTATTTGGTTGAACACGGCATCCGGGTGGAATATCTCCACTCTGAAGTCGACACCTTGCGAAGGGTTGAACTGCTGCGTGAGTTGCGAATGGGAGTCTTCGACGTACTCGTTGGCATTAATTTGTTGCGCGAGGGGCTCGATCTCCCCGAAGTATCGCTGGTTTCGATATTAGACGCTGACAAAGAGGGCTTCCTGAGATCTGGGACCTCGCTGATTCAGACGATCGGGCGGGCTGCAAGAAACGTTAATGGGCAGGTTCACATGTACGCGGATAAAATTACGCCGTCCATGGCCAAGGCGATCGATGAGACGAACCGGCGGAGGGCCAAGCAAATCGCGTACAACGAGGCTCATGGGGTGGATCCTCAACCATTACGCAAAAAAATTGCCGACATCACTGATTTATTGGCGCGGGAAGATGCCGATACTCAGGAACTTCTGGCTTCGTCACAAGTAAAGGGAAGATCAACTAACGCTGGCAGGTCCACTGGGTCCGCCGCTGGAACTGAATTGGTCGCCCTGATTGGCGAGTTAACCGAGCAAATGCACCTCGCCGCACGTGAACTCCAGTTTGAGTTGGCGGCCCGACTGCGAGATGAAATTTCAGATTTAAAGCGTGAGTTGCGAGGAATGCAGGAAGCGGGCTCTGGCTGATGCGGACGTGTATCTTTAGTTCGATGGAAATGGGCAGGTGGCCAATCTGATGGAAGTATCTCTCGGTCTGTGGGCGGTCACAGTTGGTGGAATCGTCATCTTGATGCTCGCTGATTTTCTGGCGATCACTCGAAAGCCACATGATGTCAAGTTTCGTGAGGCACTCTTTTCAACCATCTTTTACATAGCAATTGCGATCGCGTTTGGGGTGTTCATCTGGTTTTGGCAGGGCCCTCAAATGGGCTCTGAGTACTTCGCTGCCTATCTAGTTGAGAAATCCCTCAGCGTTGACAATCTATTCGTATTTATCATCATTCTGACCCAGTTCGCCGTACCAACTAATCTTCATCAGCGCGTACTCCTTGTTGGCGTAGCCCTCGCGCTCGTCTTACGAGCGGTATTCATTGCCGTGGGCGCTGCAGCCCTGGCCGCTTTCAGTTTTACCTTCGTTGTATTTGGCGCGATCCTTATTTGGACAGGTGTTCAGTTAGCGCGTCATCGAAATGAGGACCCAGACCCGCAAGACAACTTCATGGTCCGAATGGTCAAGAAGCGGGTCCCCATTTCAGACCACTACGAAGGAACCAAGCTGTTCATTAGAAAAAATGGCAAAAAGATGGCCACGCCACTCCTTCTTGTCATGTTTGCGATTGGTTCCACTGACATCCTTTTTGCGTTGGACTCAATCCCGGCGACTTTCGGCGTTACACAGGAGCCATACCTGGTGTTCGCTGCCAATGCATTTGCGCTGTTGGGTCTCAGAGCCTTGTACTTCTTGCTCAAAGGGTTGCTGGACAAACTCATTTATCTCTCGTTGGGGCTTTCCGTGATCCTGATCTTTATCGGGTTCAAGTTGCTCTTTACTTACTTCCATGAGGTAACCGATACAGTTCCAAAAATCCCCACGAACGTAAGTTTGATCTTCATTGCAGTGGTCTTGATCGCAGTCTTTGTAGGTTCAGCCATTAAGGTCCGCATTGACCCAACAGCGGTTGGGCACGCAGGTCGAATCACAGATCAAGATACGGATGAGGACTGATTACCAGCCTCGTTGTCTCCATTCCGCTAGGTGGGGGCGCTCGCGCCCAAGAGTGGTGTCGTTTCCATGGCCCGGGTAGACCCAGGTGAGATCAGATAGTTGATCGAATGCTTTGGCCGTGACACCAGTGAGCAAGGTGTCAAAGTCCTGCGGTGTAGTCGTTTTTCCGACTCCACCTGGAAAAAGGGCATCTCCAGAAAATAGATGTTCATGACCCACGGGATCGTTGTAGACCAACATGCTGCAACCTGGCGTATGACCCCCCACCGTGAGAACTTTCAGTGCGCAATCACCCCAGTGGATGAATTGCCCGTCGATCAATGTCTCGGTGATCGGCCCTTGAATGGAGCCTGCATCTGCCAATGGCGCGTATGACAGACACCCCGTTTCTTCGACGATAGCCGCCAAGGCTTGCCAATGATCGCCGTGAGCGTGCGTGGTGACGATTGCAGTGAGGCCATCTGATCCGATCAAATTTCTAAGACGATCTGGTTCAGCGGCCGCATCGATTAGGAGTTGCGCTCCCGTATTGCGACACCGGAGGAGATAGCTGTTGTTGTCGTAGGGGCCAACTGCCAATTTGCTCACGATTAGGTTTGGAAGCTCTCTAACCTGGGCATTTCCACCGACATGAACCTCACCTGAATACATGAACCGATCATATTCTCTCTAGGCATAATTTGCGGTCAACATTCCAACGGGTGAATGCGGCCTATTGTGGGAAACTTATGCCATTGCTTGTGGCCACTTTGTGAAGGGAAGTCTGTGGAACGTCTGATCATCCGTGGCGCTCGGGAACACAACCTGAAAGATGTCTCTTTAGATTTGCCGCGCAATGCGCTTATCGTTTTTACGGGTCTTTCAGGCTCAGGTAAGTCAAGTTTGGCGTTCGACACCATTTTCGCAGAGGGTCAGCGTCGCTATGTTGAAAGCCTGTCCGCCTATGCTCGACAGTTTTTGGGTCAGATGGACAAGCCAGATGTCGACTTCATTGAAGGTCTTTCACCGGCCGTTTCGATTGATCAGAAGTCAACATCGCGCAATCCACGTTCGACCGTGGGCACCATCACAGAGGTTTATGATTACTTGCGCCTGCTTTATGCACGTATTGGAAAGCCGCATTGTCCTGAGTGTGGGGACCCGATCGCTCGTCAGAGTCCCCAGCAGATTGTGGATCAAATTTTGGCGCTCCCAGCTAAGACGAAGTTTCAGGTCTTGGCACCGATAGTGCGGGAACGCAAAGGGGAATACCTCGACGTATTCAAACAGTTACAAATCGATGGTTACTCGCGCGTCCGAGTTGATGGTTCTACTTACACACTTGATGCAATTCCGAAACTCAAAAAACAGGATAAGCACACCATTGAGGTGGTGGTTGATCGATTGACGGTGAATCCTGAATCCCGACAACGCATGACCGACTCCGTTGAGACTGCATTGGGACTTGGTCACGGAAATGTAGTTCTCGATTTTGTTGATCGGCAATCAGATGCTCCTGACAGGGAACTTGTTCTCAGTGAGCATTTGGCATGTGCCAGAGATGGACTTTCATTCGACGAACTAGAACCGCGTTCATTCTCGTTTAACTCGCCATTTGGAGCGTGCGTGGCTTGTTCCGGTCTGGGAGTGATGCGCGAAGTTGACGAGGAACTGGTGATTCCTGATCCCAGTCTGAGTTTGAGTGAGGGAGTTATTGCGCCATGGTCTCGCGGGACGGTCAGTGAATATTTCTCGCGACTTCTCACGTCGGTATCCGAGGAATCCGGTATCGATATGGATACGCCGTGGTCTGCATTAAGTGCCAAGGCTCGCAAAGCGATTCTCTATGGCACAGACACGGAACTCCATGTCCGATACAAAAATCGTTATGGACGCCAACGTTCTTATTACACAACCTACGAAGGTGTGATCAATTTTATCAAGCGCAGACATGCCGAGGCGGATTCCGATTCTTCTCGCGAGCGCTTTGAAGGTTTCATGCGGGAGGTTCCTTGTACATCATGTAGCGGTACCCGACTTAAGCCGTTAACCCTTGCTGTGACGATTTCCGATCACTCGATCGCTGAGATTGCTGCGCTGCCCATTAGTGCCGCCAGAGAGCTCTTGGCCGAGTTGAAACTTTCTGAGCGCGACGCCGCAATCGCATCCCGCGTATTAAAAGAGGTCAATGAAAGGCTTCAGTTTCTCGTAGACGTCGGGTTACATTATTTGTCCTTGGATCGTGCGGCAGGAACATTGGCAGGGGGAGAGGCCCAGCGGATCCGATTAGCCACACAAATTGGATCTGGATTAACTGGAGTCCTCTATGTTTTGGATGAGCCGAGCATCGGCCTCCACCAAAGGGACAACGAGAGGCTCATAGAGACGCTATTGCGCTTGAGGGATCTTGGAAACACGCTCATTGTTGTGGAACACGATGAAGACACAATCCGCACAGCTGACTGGATCGTTGATATCGGCCCTGGGGCTGGTGAACACGGGGGCGAAGTTCTAGTCAGTGGCACGTTGAAAGAGCTCTTGAAGAATAAGCAGTCCATTACCGGCGGATATATTTCAGGTCGCCTAAAAATCACCATCCCTGAAAATCGGCGTGACCAAGAACGTGGCTGGATTGGTGTTCGTGGCGCCCGTGAACATAATTTGCAAAATGTTGATGTGGATTTCCCGCTTGGAAATTTCGTCGTTGTTTCGGGCGTGAGTGGTTCAGGTAAGTCAACTTTGGTCAATGATGTCTTGCTCTCTGTGTTGTCCCGAGAATTAAATGGCGCATCGGTGGTGCCTGGAAAGCACACTCGAGTCATAGGTCTGGATCAAGTTGACAAAGTTGTTCATGTTGATCAAAGCCCGATTGGGCGCACTCCGCGTAGCAACCCCGCAACATACACGGGAGTCTTTGACAATATTCGTAAACTTTTTGCTGAAACACCTGAGGCGAAAATCAGGGGATATCTTCCGGGTCGATTCAGTTTCAATGTCAAGGGCGGCCGGTGTGAATCATGTAGTGGCGATGGCACACTCAAAATCGAGATGAATTTCTTGCCAGACGTCTATGTTCCCTGTGAGGTGTGCCACGGTTCAAGGTACAACAGGGAAACACTCGAGGTGCACTACAAAGGAAAAACCATTGCTGAGGTTCTCGACATGCCCATAGAAGAAGCCAGCGAATTCTTTGCGGCGATCCCGCCAATCGCGCGGCACCTGAAGACTCTGGTTGAGGTGGGGTTGGGCTACGTACGCATGGGACAGTCAGCCCCCACACTTTCGGGAGGCGAGGCGCAGCGAGTGAAGCTTTCAGCCGAATTGCAAAAGCGTTCCACGGGCCGCACTATTTACGTTCTCGATGAGCCCACGACTGGACTACATTTTGAGGACATCCGCAAACTTTTGTTGGTCCTTCAAAGTTTGGTGGACAAAGGAAACACTGTGGTCGTTATCGAACATAATCTTGATGTGATCAAGTCCGCAGACTGGATCATCGACATGGGGCCAGAGGGCGGCTCCGGTGGTGGCAAAGTTGTCGCACAAGGCCCGCCACTTCTTGTGGCACAGAATGAGGCAAGTCACACGGCACGATTTTTGCGAAAGTTAGAGTTAGTGTGAGTGCGCAATCCGAGCTACGGGAAGGGTGGTTATGTCCAATTACTTGAATCAGGGAATTGAGCGTCGAGATTTTCTTAGGGCCGGTGTCATTGCTGGCGGTGTCGTTGCCGCGGGTACTACCTTGGCTGGTTGCGCCGCCGCAGAAGAAGGAGTCAAAGACGCAACCACAACAGCTTCTGTTCCACTGAGCGAGGTCGCCGTAGGAGGCGGTGTGGTTGTTGCGGATCCTCCCGTTGTGGTGACTCAGCCATCATCGGGAGAAGTAAAGGCCTTCACGGCGATTTGCCCTCATGCAGGTTGTTTGGTTTCTGAAGTCGCAGACAATGTGATTATCTGTCCTTGCCACGGTTCGAAATTTTCCGCTGAAGACGGTTCTGTCATCGCAGGTCCTGCGCCATCTGGGCTTGCTAGCGCCGCATACAAAGTAGAAGGCGACACTGTGACATTCGGCTAAAGGCTGAGAAACACAGGTCCAGAGGATGTATGCGCATGAGTGATCCAAGTTCATACAGGCCCGCTGCTGGGAGCATCCCAACTCAGCCTGGTGTGTATCGATTCCGAGATTCCGATGGGCGCGTGGTCTATGTTGGCAAGGCTAAGAACCTTCGATCTCGCCTGAATTCGTATTTTCAAGATTTTGCTGGCCTGCATTCAAGAACACAGCGAATGGTCACTACCGCTAATTCTGTCGATTGGATGGTGGTTGGAAGCGAAGTGGAGGCATTAGTTCTCGAATACTCGTGGATTAAAGAGTATTCACCTCGCTTCAATGTCCGGTTCCGTGACGATAAGTCATATCCATATTTGGCTATCACGGTGGACGAGGAGTTCCCACGGGTATCAGTAGTCCGCGAAGCCAAGCGCAAGGGAACTCGATATTTTGGCCCATATGCACATGCGTGGGCCGTGAAATCGACGCTCGATGAATTGATCAAAGTCTTCCCCATTCGCTCCTGCCGAGATGGAGTGTTCAAGCAGGCCAAACGTACACAGAGAGCTTGCTTGCTCGGCTACATTGAGAAATGCAGTGCACCATGTGTGGGAAAAATCGATGCCGAGGACTATTCCCAGCTTGTACAGGACATGATCAAGTTTCTCAACGGCAATTCCAAGAGCTTTTTAACAGCAGTCCAAAAAAAGATGGCAGAGGCTGCCGACGCTCAAGACTATGAGGCTGCGGCCAAGTGGAGAGACCGTGCACTGGCAATGGAGAAAGTACTTGAGCGCAATGCGGTAGTCCTCGAGGATGACACGGACGCGGACCTATTTGCAATGGTCATGAGGGAGCTTGATATCGGTGTACAAGTGTTTCACGTGCGGAAAGGTCGCATCAGTGGAGAAAGGTTCTTCGCCCTTGAGCGGGGCGAAGATCTTCAGGATGCCGGCTATGTCGAACGAATTTTAACTCGCTTCTACACCGATGTGGCCGAAAATGGGGTGCCTCGTGAAGTTTTGGTTTCACTTGCACCGGAGAATATCGAGGTATCCGCGAAATGGCTCAGTCAGATACGAGGGTCAAACGTTGACATTAGGGTTCCGCAGCGGGGTGACAAACGGACGTTGATGCAGACAGCGTCAGACAACGCTGAACGTGCACTGAACAAGTACCTCATCGAACAATCCGCTGACATCACCGTGCGGACTCAGGCCCTGAACTCGTTGCAAGGGCTCCTGCTGCTCCCAGAGCCGCCACTGCGAATTGAATGCATCGATATTTCAACTCTTCAAGGGACAGACACGGTTGGTTCATTGGTGGTTTTTGAAGATGCAATTCCAAAAAAGAAGGACTATCGAACCTTCATCATTAAGGGTGAGAACAAGGATGATTTATCGGCTGTCTATGAAGTGGTATCGCGTCGATTCAAGATACGCGCCGATTTGGCGGAGGACAAACGATTTGCCTATCAACCAAGTCTGCTCGTGATCGATGGCGCGAAAGGGCAAGTCGATTCTGCCCAACGTGCATTGAATGAATTAGGCGTCGATGTTCCTGTCGTGGGTCTGGCAAAACGAATGGAGGAGGTGTGGAAGTCAGGAGAGATGGAACCTTTGATTCTTCCGAGGAATAGCCCCGCCCTTCACCTCTTGCAGAGAGTGCGCGACGAGTCTCACCGAGTTGCCATTTCCTTCCATCGATCAAAGCGCGGAAAGAGGGCGATTCTGAGCGAGCTTGATTCCATCCCTGGGCTTGGTCCCGCCCGGAAACAAGCCCTGATTCAAGAGTTTGGGTCCGTTAAAAATCTAACACAAGCGTCGGTAGAGCAAATCCAGGCTGTACCGGGAATCGGGCCCAATCTCGCTGAAGTTATATCGACGACCTTACAGACATCGAATTCCTCCGGGTCGGATGCTTGACGTATCGGGTATTTTATAAACAAGATTTTGCGATGAGTATGTGAATAATCCGGCATGAATGATCAAGGGAATTTGCTCAATGGATGATTCCGTTTTTGAACTGACAGTCCTAACAGGAATGAGCGGTGCTGGTCGAACGACTGCTGCGCGCGCGTTGGAGGACTTGGGCTGGTTCGTCATTGATAACCTGCCTCCAACTTTGATGTCCGATGCCATCGATCTTGCGCGGCGAAGTGCTGACGTCAAACGAATGGCCGTTGTTGTTGATACTCGCGGTAGGTCGTTTTTTGCGCAACTGAGTCAATCATTGGCTGAAGTTGCATCGGGTAATACTCGAATCAACATTATTTTCCTTGAGGCGACTGACGAGAGCCTGGTCCGTAGGTTTGAGTCTTCGAGGCGTCCCCACCCGTTACAAGGCGAGCAAAGAATAATCGATGGACTCGCTCGCGAGCGAGAGCTATTACAAGACATACGTGGCGTGGCTGATCAAGTCATTGATACAACGTCGCTGAATGTTCATGACTTGCGCAGACGTATCGAAGCTGCGTTCAGCTTAGATTCTAATCCCGAATTCCACATCACAGTGTTGTCCTTTGGCTTCAAATATGGCATCCCGGTTGATGCCGACATGGTGGCGGATGTTCGTTTCTTGCCAAACCCCTATTGGGATGAACAACTCAGACCGTTGACAGGTCAGGATCAGGCGGTTTCGGAGAGCGTCCTAGAGCGACCGGGGGCATCATCGTTTCTCGATCATTTTGAGGATCTGCTGGCCACAATGCGCGAAGGATATTTACGGGAGGGGAAAAGGCTCGTGACCGTTGCCATCGGATGTACCGGTGGGAAACATCGCAGTGTGGCCATGACCGAGGCACTTGCTGAGCGGTTTCGAGGGGTAGGGATCGATACGGTGGTCTTTCACCGAGACCTCGGGCGCGAATGAAGGCAGTAAAAAGTGCAACTCGAATCGTTGCATTTGGAGGAGGGCATGGACTCTCTGCAACTTTGCGGGCACTGAGCATTTGCAAGGGCAGCCACCCGGAAAACCAAATTGAGATAACGGCCGTTGTTGGAGTGTCAGATGATGGTGGCTCGAGCGGCAGATTGCGCAATGAGTTCCCCATAGTGCCACCGGGCGACCTTCGTATGGCGCTTGCAGCATTGTCACCTGAGGTCGATAGCGAACTGGGATATGAAGTTGAACCAGATCCGATCAGTTCATGGAGACAGCTGCTTCAGTACCGCTTTCCCAATACAAGTGAATCGGGATTGGCTGGACATGTAACGGGGAATATTCTCCTGACAGCCTTATGGAATAGCGGCTATTCCCCTGTGCAAGGACTGCAAATTTTGGGTCTTTTATTAGGCATTGATGGCACGGTCTTGCCGTGCAGTGAAGAGCCAATAGAAATTGAAGCGGAAATAGGCTGGAACTCCAATTCTGCGGATAGCTTCGTTGAGACTGTCACAGGGCAAGTGTCCATCGCAGGCACGAGTGGGACGGTGAACTCCGTGGCAATCATCCCGCCTAACCCACGTGAGTGTCCAGAGGCAATCGAAGCGGTCAGGGCAGCCGATGTTCTCATTTTCGGTCCGGGTTCATGGTTTACATCGGTTGTTCCTCACCTATTGGTCCCGAGTATTTTCCGAGCCGTAAACGACAGTGCGGCGATGAAGGTCCTGCTGATCAATTTAGGGCCGCAATTAGGTGAGACGACGGGCTTTGAAGCCAAGGACTATTTAGTCTCGTGGGCTGATTTATTTCCTGAAATAGAACTGGATCTCGTTATTGCCGACCCAAAAAGTATTTCGAACGGTAGCGAATTTGAAACTACAGCGCGAGGACTGGGAATCAGTGTGCTCTGGAAAGAGGTTGCTGGCTCGGGTGAAACACACGACCCACGGTTGCTTGCGCGGGCCTTCGATACAGTAATGACTATGAAACGAGGCACTACATGGCAATGACCGCCGCTGTAAAGGACGAACTCAGTCGCGTTGAAGTCACCAAAGCTTGTTGCCGAAAGGCTGAGGTGTCGACAATATTGCGCTTTGCCAGTGGGCTGCACCTCGTCAACCGTCAAATTGTGGTGGAAGCCGATCTTGATACTGGAGCGGCCGCTCGAAGGCTGCGCAAAGACATTTTCGATATCTACGGTCATGAGAGCGATATTGCGCTGGTTCAAGGCACGGGTATCAAAAAGGGAACTCGTTATTTAGTGCGGGTTGTTAACGGAGGAGAGCAGCTCGCTCGCCAGACCGGTGTAGTCGATGCGAGCGGACGTCCTGTTCGAGGTTTACCACCGGCAATTGTTGCGGGTGCATTGTGTGATTGCGTGTCTGCGTGGCGCGCTGCGTTTCTCGCACATGGCTCTTTAACGGAGCCAGGGCGCTCGTCGTCGCTGGAAATAACCTGCCCTGGACCGGAAGCCGCTTTGGCTCTCGTTGGTGCGGCGCGCAGATTAGGACTAGCAGCGAAATCTCGTGAAGTTCGAGGTGTGGATCGGGTCGTCATCCGAGACGGAGATGCCATTGGGGCCATGCTGACTAAGTTGGGCGCTCACGAGGCAATGATGGCGTGGGAAGAGCGTCGCATGCGCCGTGAAGTTCGGGCCACAGCAAATAGATTGGCGAACTTCGACGATGCCAATCTGCGCAGATCCGCTCGAGCTGCGGTTGCCGCAGGAGCCAGGGTTCAGCGGGCGCTGGAGATTTTGGGTCCTGAGGTGCCAGACCACCTTGTTGTTGCGGGAAGGTTGAGAATGGAGCACCAGCAAGCGAGTTTGGAGGAGCTTGGGGCGCTCAGCGACCCACCCATGACTAAAGACGCCATTGCCGGTCGCATTCGTCGCCTTTTGGCATTGGCGGATAAGCGTGCGGGTGAGCTCGGTATCCCCGATACCGAGTCGGCGGTATCTGACTCTGAATCCGGTGAGTAGCGTCAATTCCCATCGGACGGGCGGAGCAAGCCCCGTAACATATTGGTAACGAGAGCGGAGTAACCTTTGCGTGGTCTACGCCACAGGGGTAGTAGGCTGCAAACGCTTACAATTTCACTCAGAGATTTGGAGAGTCACCGTGAAGGTCGGTATTAATGGTTTCGGTCGCATTGGGCGCAATTTTTTTCGGGCAATCCGGGAAAGCGGTGCGGCAATTGAAATAGTCGGCATAAATGATCTCACTGACACTAAGACTCTTGCCCACCTCTTGAAATATGACAGCATCTTGGGCCGCCTCGGCGTTCCTGTTAGTGCAGAAGAGGGAGCAATCGTCGTTGACGGTGTTCGAATCCCTGTTTTCGCGGAACGTGATCCAGCAGATCTTCCATGGGGAGAGATCGGCGCGGAAATCGTGGTTGAATCGACCGGCTACTTCACTGACGCTGCCGCCGCGAAGAAGCACCTAGACGCTGGCGCAAAGAAAGTGATCATCTCCGCTCCTGCTAAAGGCGAAGACATCACAATTGTTATGGGCGTGAATGAGGACAAGTACAATCCGACTACGGATAACATCATTTCTAACGCATCGTGCACCACGAACTGCCTTGCACCAATGGCGAAGGCGATCGATGATGCATTTGGCATTGAGCGTGGCTTAATGACCACGATTCATGCCTACACAAATGATCAAAGCATTCTTGATTTCCCACATAGCGATCTGCGTAGGGCCCGTGCTGCGGCGCTCAACATGATCCCCACCAGCACGGGGGCAGCTAAAGCAATAGGTCTAGTGCTTCCACATCTCAAGGGGAAGTTGGACGGCTACGCCATGCGGGTTCCAGTGCCAACAGGTTCGGCCACAGATCTCACGGTTGAACTGAAGACAGCCGCGACCAAGGAAGAAGTCAATGCCGTGGTCAAGGCGGCTGCTGAGGGACCACTCAAAGGAATACTCGTGTATACCGAAGATCCCATCGTGTCGACAGACATTGTTACTGACCCTGCATCGTGCATTTTCGATTCGTCCTTGACCAACGCGAATGGCAACATGGTGAAGGTCTTGGGCTGGTACGACAACGAATGGGGCTACAGCAATCGCCTGGTTGACCTGGTCAATTTCGTTGGCGCAAAACTCTGATCGTGAGATCTCTTTCTGACCTACCATTGGGTAATTCAACGGTCGCACTTCGATGCGATTTCAATGTTCCACTGGATTCAAGGGGAGTCATCACCGATGACCTGCGGATCCGTGCAGCGTTGCCCACTATCGAATATCTACTCGCGCAGTCTGCGAAGGTGGTAATACTTTCGCACCTTGGCAGGCCTAAGGGCCAAACTGTTGACGCACTGTCACTGGCTCCCGTCGCTAAGAGACTTGCAGAGTTACTCAACCGGCCGGTGAATTTTTTAGCTTCGCGTGATCCTGCAGAGGTTTCTCGGGCTGTGTCAGAAGCACCTGCTAATTCAGTAACGCTGCTAGAAAATGTTCGGTTCGATCCAAGGGAGACGAGCAAGGACCCTTCGGAACGCGAGGCTCTCGCGCGAGAGTGGGCTCAGTGGGCTGAATTCTTCGTGTCAGATGGATTTGGCGTTGTACATCGCTCTCAGGCATCAGTCACTGAGATTGCGGCCCTGGTGCCCTCAGCTGCGGGACTCCTGGTTGAGAGAGAGTCGGGCGTATTCGCCGCGATCCTCGATGCACCAGCTCGTCCTTCAACTGTGATCTTGGGCGGCAGTAAGGTCGGAGACAAACTCGGAGTCATTGAATCATTACTTCCGCGGGTCGATAATCTCCTGATCGGTGGAGGCATGGCCTACACCTTCCTGCTTGCCCAGGGCAAAGAGGTGGGGCAGTCACTACAACAGCCAGATTTCGTTGAGGACGTCCGGGCATTCATGGCGCAGGCAACTGAGTTAGGAGTGCGGCTCCTGCTTCCTGTCGATTTCGTCGTGGCAGATAGCTTTGACGCGAAAGCGAAGACTCAGATTGTCTCTGCGGATTCCATTCCGGCTGATTGGATGGGGCTTGATATTGGTCCGCTCACTCGTCAGGAATACGCTGATGTAATCGCGCAATCCGCCACGGTCGTGTGGAACGGACCCATGGGAGTTTTCGAAATGGAGCCGTTTGCAGGGGGCACGCTTGCCATTGCTCAAGCAATGGCAGAAAGTGGTGCCTACACGGTGATCGGTGGGGGTGATTCCGCGGCTGCGGTTCGAGTGCTTGAAGTCGATGAGACTAAGTTTGACCACATTAGTACCGGCGGCGGAGCCAGCCTTGAATTCCTTGAAGGTAAGTCATTGCCAGGTTTAGCAGTCTTGAAAGGACAAAAATGAGTGGTTCGGCGTCAAATGTCATGCCGTCAAAGCCCAAGAAGCCGGCTCGCATGCCGCTGATGGCAGGCAATTGGAAAATGAACATAAATCATTTTGAGGCGATAGCACTGGTTCAGAAGTTGGCATTTGCCCTCAATGAAGCAGATTTTGAAGCCGTTGACGTCGCTGTCATCCCTCCGTTTACCGACCTGCGTTCTGTTCAGACGCTGATTGAAGGAGACAAATACGATATTCGCTATGGCGCCCAAGATCTTTCTCCTTTTGATAGAGGTGCCCATACGGGCGACATTTCAGCCAGTATGTTGGCCAAACTTGGTTGCACATTTGTATTGACAGGGCACAGCGAGCGCAGGGAAAACCATTCCGAGTCTGATGCGGTGGTCAATGCCAAGACGAAGATTGCTATCGCCAACGAATTGACTCCAATCGTGTGTGTTGGAGAAGGGCTGGCAATACGCGAGTCAGGTGAGGCTGTATCCCATGTACTGTCCCAGGTCGATGGATCATTGGCTGGCCTCAGTGAATCCCAGGTCGCCAGCTTGGTAATCGCCTATGAACCCATATGGGCAATCGGTACGGGATTGGTTGCCACGCCAGAGGATGCGCAGGAGGTATGCCATGCGATAAGGGAACACGTGGCGTCTTCGTGGGGTGCTGATGCAGCTAAGAGTGTACGAATCCTTTATGGGGGATCGGTTAAAGCTGACAATGTGGCTGGAATTATGGCGAAAACGGACATTGACGGCGCCCTGGTGGGTGGCGCGAGCCTGGATGCAGACGAATTTGTCGGCATTGTGCGTTATCGCCTGCACCCTGTTGAAGGGTAAAAGGGACTTTCACATATCCTGTCCTATGGCTCAACTCGTCGGGCACCGCGCGGCGAACATATCTGAAAGGTCTGCACACCAGCATGATTAATGCCATCACAATCGCACTTGCAGTGATTCTGATTATCACGAGTGTGCTGCTTATCGTTTTGATTCTCCTGCACCGAGGCAAAGGTGGGGGGTTGTCAGATCTATTCGGCGGCGGTGTCAGTTCCTCCGTCGGTGGCTCTTCCGTTGCAGAGAAGAACCTAGACCGACTTACGGTGGCATTGGGCCTGATCTGGGCTGCCTGCATTGTGGGCGTTGGACTTCTGGTACGTACGGGCTCCTAGTTGTAGTTGCATCATCTGATCCTTTAAACCTCACACGACGTTAGGAACAATCACATGGCTGGTGGAAGTGCAATTCGGGGTAGTCGGGTCGGCGCAGGTCCCATGGGCGAAGCAGAGCGTGGCGAAGCCGCTCCGCGCTTCTTTGTCTCCTTTTGGTGTAGCCGCAAACACGAGTCCAAGCCGAGTTTTGCTCTTGAAGCAGAAATCCCTGAAGAATGGGACTGTCCTCGATGTGGTTTGCCTGCTGGGACGGACAAGGATAACCCGCCGCAACCACCGAAAATTGAGCCTTATAAAACCCATTTGGCCTATGTCAAAGAACGTCGCTCAGACAAAGACGGTGCAGCAATACTCCAAGAGGCAATTGACAAATTACACGGAAAATAATGGTCGTTTGATTGTCAGCCGAGGATTAAGATTTCGCGAGCACTGATGCCGCGTGCAGGCGTCTCTTGAATCGAACCAATCCGTGCTGCTAGCCGCTGCCTAGCCTGATCTTTTGCCGGGCCCGATGCCAATATGACAGTGATTGACGAGCAATTGAGTGTTGACAATGACATTGTGATTCGTTGCGGCGGTGGTTTTGGAGAGTTTTCCAAACCAAAGCAAATGCCGGTATCGGTGAGCAAAGACGAATGGGGAAATAGCGAGGCTACGTGCCCATCGGGTCCTAGTCCCAGCAGTACAACGTCGAATTGGGGTGTGGACAAGGTTCCAGAGGCAAATCGCGCGAGGTCGTTCGCGTAAATTTGAGCAGCTTCATAGACGTTGTTGCAGTTTTCTGTTGAGGGGGCGCGATGCACATTTTCAGCGATGTAGAAATCTCCGAGCAGTTTCTCGACGTCATGATCATTACGCAATTCTGAGTTGACCGATACAAAGCGCTCATCGCCCCACCAAATATGAACGTGCGCCCATAATCGTGGCGGCAAGGCATTGGCGACTTCCTTCAGACGACTCGTAACCATCATTCCCACACCGCCCCCAGTGAGAACGATGTGGTGCAACGCATCCGGCTCAGGTGCATCTCGATCAGCAGACGTGAGATGGGTAATGAGTATTGCAAGAGCTTGTTCCACGCATTGCTCAGCGGTCAGATGGCTAATAATCATTGGTTATTGGTCACTGGCCTTGGCCATAACCTTTGATCACGGTTCCGTACATTTCGTCAGGATCGAGCCGCTTGAGCTCCTCACTCAATAGGGTTGCAAGGTCGCGGCGCGGTAAATAAATAGAAGCGTCAGGTGTATCGGGACGCTTGAGAATTGCATTGATCCGGTCCGTTCGAGTGATGGAGAGTTCACCATCCGCGGTATCAAATGCAACGGACGATATTCCTGGATTGCTGTCCCAGTCAATAGAAATGTCAACTGATAGTCGTTGCCTGAGCCACACTCGCAGTAGTGCAGCACTTGGATTTCCTGCCTCTGCAATTATTCTTGCCTTCTTCACATCATTGACAGGTCGGTCAAAAGCGGATGCGATAATCGAACGCCACGGTGTTAGCCGAGACCACGCAAGATCCGTGTCTCCTGGTCGATAACTTCGAGACCTTTCGGTAAGTGCCGCTAGTGGGTCTTCACAGGTGACGGAGTCAGTGATTCGACGCTGGGCATGCTTGCCTATCGGGTCGTCGGCGGGTACGTGTGGAGCATTGGACGGCCAAAAGGCAACCACGGGTGTATCTGGCAAAAGCAGGGGAACCGCAACAGAATTGGCGTGAAGCGACAGCTCTCCGCGTAATCGCAGTACGGCCACCTCGCCCGGACCATCGTCGCCACCCACTGCTATTTCTGCATCCAATGTCGGGGCGGTACGTCCTGGTCGAGGTATCAGAGTCACGATCCGCATGGGATGTTCACGTGCGGCAGCAACAGCGGCTGATGTCGCATCAGATTGCAGTTCTTCGTCGGAGAGGATCAACATGGTGAGCACCATTCCTGTGGTGGGTGATCCCTGGCGATGCCGTTCAGCGGCGATAGCTGCCACAACCGCGCTGCCGCTGGTGTCCTCAAGGCGAATCATGGTCTCCTCCATGTTCTACCATCGATAGCGATCATGTCATAAGAACTGGAGGGACCCCAGCCTCCGGATGCGTACTGTTCAGGTACGCCATGGGAGCTCCAAAAGTCCAGAATGGGATCAAGTATTTTCCATCCAAGTTCCACTTCTTCATGGCGGGGAAAAAGTGGGGGATCACCGAGTAGAACGTCGAGTATCAGACGTTCGTAAGCCTCAGGGCTGGTATCCACGAATGAATCTCCATATTGAAAATCCATGGTGACATCGCGCACCTGTATAGGGCTCGTGTCAGGCACTTTGGAACTAAAGCGCACTGTAATCCCCTCGTCGGGCTGTATTCTAAAGACGAGTACGTTGTTACTTAGTTCTTCAGTTGGCACCGCGGTGAACGGTAAATGAGGGGCCCTCTTGAAAATGACCGCAACCTCTGTGACTCTTCTGCCCAGTCGCTTGCCTGTTCGCAGGTAGAAGGGTACGCCTGCCCAACGCCGCGTCTCAACATTGAGGCGCATGGCCGCAAAGGTTTCCGTTGGTGAATCTGCTGGTATTCCGGTCTCTTCGAGGAAACCAATGACGGGAATACCACCCTGCCAGCCCGCCGCGTATTGACCGCGTGATGTGTGTGCTCCAATATCCAGCGGAACTCTAACGGCCCTGAGCACCTTTTCTTTTTCGGCTCGGACATCATCCGCACTGAATGAGAGGGGCTCTTCCATGGCTGTTAATGCCAACAGTTGCAGCAGATGATTTTGAATTACATCGCGTGCTGCTCCAATTCCATCGTAGTAGCCAGCTCTCCCGCCGATACCTATGTCTTCGGCCATAGTAATTTGCACATTGTCCACATAGTTGCTATTCCACAATGGTTCAAACATGGAGTTGGCGAAGCGGACAGCAAGGATGTTTTGTACCGTCTCTTTGCCCAGATAATGGTCAATGCGAAAGACGCTCCCAGGGGGGAACACGCGGTCGACGATTGTGTTGAGTTCTTGAGCGCTGCGAAGGTCATGGCCAAAAGGTTTTTCGATGACAACCCGCCGCCATGAGTTTTCGTTTCCACTGTAGGCAAGGCCAGAGGTTTGAAGGTTTTCCAAAACGGTGGGAAAGAGTCCTGGGGGAATGGACAGGTAAAATGCGTGATTGCCCTCTGTGCCCATCGTTGCATCTAGCTCTTTGACAACGGATGTGAGCCTGTCGTAGGCAGCAGGATCAGCGAGATCACCATCCACAAATCGAATGCCTGCTGCGAGTTGTTTCCAGGTATCCTCATTAAAAGGTGTTCGGGCATGTTCACGCACCGAATCGTGGACCTCTGCCGCAAAATCCTGATTCTCCCAATCTCGGCGGGCAAACCCAACTAACGCGAATCCGGGGGGAAGTAGGCCTCGATTGGCAAGGTCGTAAATTGCAGGCATGACCTTTTTGCGAGAAAGATCGCCGGTAACTCCAAAAAGAACTACGGCACACGGACCTGCGATGCGGGGTAGCCTTTGATCATCCTCAGATCTGAGTAGATTTACATACGGCATTAAGTGGTACTTTCCGTTTCAATCCAGGCGGCCAACGCAAGGTTCACGGTTTCCAACAATTCGGACCAAGCTACGGCAAATTTGTCGACCCCTTCGGCTTCGAGGTTGTCGCAGACCTGTTTTTGATCAATACCGTGACCTGCAAGTTCTGCCCACACATTCGCAGAAGCAGCGGCCGTTCCTGAGACAGTGTCCCCGATAAACAGTCCGTGGTCGGCTACGGCGAGAAGTGTGCCTTCGGGCATGGTGTTCACGCAACCAGGTGCAACGAGATCGAGAACGTATCGAGTGTCGGGATATGCAGGATCTTTGACACCTGTGGATGCCCAGAGTGGACGTTGGATCTTGGCCCCCGTCAGGGATTGCCATCTGGGTGATGCAAGATGATCTAGATGCGCCTGCCAAGCAAGTCGAGCATTTGCGATCGCAGCCTGCCCGCGCAGTGTGAGTGCTGAAGGTGTGCCAATGCTGGTTAATTTGGCATCTATATCGGTATCCACTCGGCTAACGAAGAACGAAGCAACGGACTCAATGGAAGAGATATCAATTCCATTCGTTACTGCTAACTCGAGACCTGACGTGTAGGCATCCATCACCTCTTTGTATCGATCCACGGAAAAAATCAATGTGACATTCACGCTGATTCCCAGCGCAATAACTTGAGTAATAGCGGGAAGTCCAGCCTTGGTGGCGGGAATTTTAATGAACAAATTTGGTCGGCCGACCAGTGCCCACAAATCCTCAGCCGCGGCGATAGTCCCTGCAGTATCGTGAGCAAGACGGGGATCAACTTCTATGGAAACTCTGCCGTCCACTCCCTTTGAAGATTGGTAAACGGGAGCGAGAATATCGCAGGCTGAACGCACGTCATCTGTGGTGATGAGTCGAATGGTCTCATCAGCACTAAGACCCTTCTCGGCGCATTGCTTTATTTGATTGGCATAGTCGCTGGATCCCTTTGCGATGGCACTGTGAAAGATTGAGGGGTTCGTCGTGACGCCTCGAACGAAGTACTTATTCATGTAATCAGCCAGATTGCCACTGATGATTCGGTGCCGACTGAGATCGTCTAACCAAATGCTGACGCCCGATTCTGTGAGTTTCTCAAGTACATTGTCCATGATCATCTTTCGTGTGCTGTTAGGTGTTGCGGGCAATCGTTTCTAAAGCAGCGTGAACTACGGCATCAGGCGTTAACTCGAATTGGTCAAAAAGTTCAGGCGCTGAGGCGCTAGCGCCGAAGTGATCGAGACCAACGACGCTGCCTTGTCGGCCGACAAAGGAGTACCAGCCGAAAGTTGCCCCAGCTTCGACGGCAACACGTGCTCCTATTGCCTCTGGTAGCACGGATTCTTTGTATCCAGCGCTCTGTTTATTAAACCATTCGAGGCATGGCATTGACACCACGCGGCTGTCAACGCCCTGTGCTAGGAGCAATTCTCGAGCTGCGAGAGCTATTTGAACTTCCGATCCTGTAGCCATAAGAATGACTTTGGGCTGAGCATCGGAGACAAGAATATAAGCCCCCTTGGCAACGCCATTAAAGATTTCTGAGCGCGAAGGATGGTCCATGACTGGTAAATCCTGTCGAGAAAGTATGAGTCCCGTTGGTTCCTTCTTAGCCAGAACATGTGACCATGCCGCTGCCGTTTCGTGAGCATCTGCTGGGCGAACCACATTGAGTCCTGGAATGGCTCGAAGGGACCACAGGTGTTCGACCGGCTGATGAGTAGGGCCATCTTCGCCTAAGCCGATTGAGTCATGTGTCCAGACATAAGTCACAGCTGTTTTCATTAGAGCGGAAAGGCGAACGGCGCCTCGCATGTAATCACTAAAGACCATGAAGGTTCCACCAAATGGTCGTGTCAAACCATCGAGTGCGATGCCATTGAGGGCTGCGCCCATGGCGTGCTCTCTGATTCCGAAATGAATATTGCGGCCATAGGGTGATGATGTGTCAGAGAAATAGGGTAGAAAACTTGGAGAGTTATCAATCCAGGTGTTATTCGATTCGGCCAAATCAGCGGAGCCACCCCAGAGTTCGGGCATATGTTGTGCCAATGCGTTAATGCACAATCCGGAAGCTTTTCTCGTGGCCATTTTTGAATCATGGGCAAAATTAGGAAGGTGTGCCTCTAAGTTTTCTGGAAGTTCACCAGAAAGGAGCCTCGATAGAAGTGCCGCAGCATTAGGGTCGCCATCACGCCATTGCGAAAACTCACGGTCCCATTGGGAGCGCATTTTCTGTACTTGATGGTCAAGGTTTGAGCGCACGTTTTGTAGTAACTCGTCATCGAAATCGAAATCCTTGGCAGGATCGAGTCCCAACTCCCGCTTGGTTGCAGCAACCTCCTCTGCACCGAGTGCCGAGCCGTGGGACTTGGCGGTGCCGCGTGCATTGGGTGCAGGCCAAGCGATGACGGTGCGCAAACGAATAAAACTCGGCTTTTCCAGCGTATTGGCACTGGCAATGAGGGCGGCAAACAACGCAGGGATGTCAGTGTCACCATTGGGCGACACGTCAACTTCATGTACATCCCAGCCGTATGCCCGATACCGTGCCACAACATCCTCTGTGAAGGCCACGGATGTATCACCTTCGATGGAGATTCTGTTGTCGTCCCAGATCACATTCAGGTGCCCCAAGGCCTGAGTACCGGCCAGAGAAGACGCTTCTGAGGAAATACCCTCTTCTAGATCACCATCTGAGGCGATTACCCACACTCGATGTTCGAATGGCGCGCCAGGAAATAGCCCTTGTTCAAACCGCTCTGACATGGCCATTCCAACCGCAGTCGCAATTCCCTGACCCAAAGGACCGGTAGTTGTCTCTACTCCTGCGGTGTGACCATATTCAGGGTGTCCCGGAGTAAGACTTCCCAGCGTTCGAAAGGACTTGAGGTCATCAAGTGATAGACCATAACCGCTGAGGAATAGTTGCGTGTAGAGCGTCATGCTTGAGTGACCGGCAGAGAGCACAAATCGATCTCTGCCCAACCACCTAGGTTCGGATGGATCATGGCGCATGACCTTGTGAAAGAGCAGATATGCCAATGGAGCAAGGCTCATTGCGGTACCAGGGTGTCCATTGCCCACTTTCTGGACAGCATCCATGGCAAGAGCTCGGGCGTGAGTCAACGCCCTGTGGTCAGTCTCGGTCCAAACGAGGTCTGCGGACAGTGGGGCAGGGTGCTTCACAACCATCTCTGACATTGCTCCAGTCTATTGCTGGGACCGTGGGCACGTGCCTGAGGCGCGAAAGGTTACAGCACGGTAAGTTGGCTTAATGGGCACAGCGACTTTTCAGACGTTGAAGGAGCGTGCTGCAGTACATTTTTGGATTACCAAACCAAGAATTGTTGAACTCCTACTTGCAACAGCTGTCCCAACCTTGTTTCTTGCCTCAGGAGGCATGCCGCCCTTAATGCCAACCATTGCTGTTTTGGTTGGTGGTACGGCTGCAGCTGCCAGTGCAAATACTTTTAATAGTGTTTATGACAGAGATATTGATGCCCAGATGCACAGAACTGGATCGCGCCCAGTTGCTGCGGGAATGGTAAGCGTTCGGGCCGGCCTAATTCAAGCGTTCATTCTGGGAATAGTCAGTGTTCTGACATTAGGTTTACTTACAAATTGGTTAGCCGCTTTCCTCGGGTTCTTAGCAATTGTGATGTACGCGGTTGGTTACACCATCCTGCTAAAGCGCAACACTCCACAAAATATTGTCTGGGGTGGTGCTGCAGGATGCATGCCAGTTCTCATTGCCTGGGGTGCGGTCACAGGTTCGCTTAACGCAACGGCAGGAGTACTCTTCCTGGTGGTTTTTTTCTGGACGCCAGCGCATTATTGGCCTCTCGCTATTCGTTATCGTGAGGATTACGCAAGGGTTGGAGTCCCCATGCTGCCTGTTGTGGCTCCACCCATCCGGGTTACCAGAAATATTGTGATTTATGCGGTTGCCATGGTCGTGTTCTCCCTAATCCTCATTCCAGTTGCACCGATGGGCTGGCTCTACGCCATCGCGGCTGTCCTTCTTGGCGCCTGGTTCACTGGCTCCGCGATGAAGTTATGGCTACTGGTTCGACGGGGCACCGATGATTACGTCGACTTGGAAAAGCCAGCAATGAGAGTTTTCCACGGATCCATCACGTACCTTGCCCTGCTGTTCTTGTTTATTGGGCTCAGCCCGTTCATTGGATAACAGGCTTCAGAATTAGTTTGATGTAACACTCTCGCGCAAAATCCCACGAGTGCGCATGGAAAATGGGATAAACAACACGGCTATCCAGGTAAGAACCGCACCCAATACATGCACGGCAACGAGTGCCTCCGGCAAGCCCAGGAAGTACTGCGTGTAACCAACGCTTGCCTGCACGAGCGCGACGGCGAGAAGCACCAGCGTTCGCCTGCGCATCCGCCCCGTGCTTTTGAAAAGAAATAAGGCTATGAGAAGCCCGATGAGTAGACCGACGAACAGGAAAACCGCGTCGGCGTGAATCCAAGAAACGGTGCGCGGGTCAAAACTGAAGCGTGACTCAGTCTCAGCATCTCCACTGTGTGGGCCACTGCCAGTAACGATAACTCCGAGGATCACAACTACACCCGTAACGACGACAAGTATCCAGGTGAGAATCCGAACAGCAGCTGGTGCCAGGTACAGGATGGGCGAGTCGTCAGGATCGGCACTTTTGGCAACGAGGGCGACGGCGGCGGCCACGAGCGCCATGGACACCAGGAAGTGCGCCGACACGATGGCAGGGTGTAACCCAGTTAAGACCGTTATTCCCCCCAATACAGCTTGCGCCGCGGTTCCGAGGAGTGGAACAACCGCTAGTAATAGCAATAACTTTCTTTGGGGCAGTCCTTGGCTTTTGCGCCTTAACGCATAATTGATCATCGCAATTAACGTAGCGATCGCGACGATGGCCACTACAAACGTGAGGAGGCGATTACCAAACTCAATGTACTTGTGAAACGCTTCTTCTTGGCGCTGCGTCGGCGTATAGGAACCTTCAACGCACTGAGGCCAGGTAGGACAACCGAGGCCGGAACCCGTGAGACGTACAACAGAGCCTGTGACAATAATTCCAGATTGCACCACAAGGTTGGCGATATAGATCATCCGCGCCTTAGTCATCGCCATAAAAACACCTTATCGCCACTTGAAAAATTTGCTCGCGAGGAGAATTCCCAGAATGCCCCATGAAATCAGAACCATTGCACTGAGCCACACGGGAGAGTCGGTCGGACTAGCAACATCCACCGCCCACTCATTGAGAATTAGCAATGCTCGCGGTGGGAACAGTGAGGCAAGCGTTGCACCAAATCCATCGTATTGAAATATGACTCCGCCAAACATGAGTACCACCACAAAAATACCGTTTGCCAATGCCAAGACGGCTTCCGCACGAAGGGTGCCAGCCATGAGGAAGGCGTACCCCGAGACGCTGAGCGTGCCCACTAGTAGAACTCCAATGAGTAGGAGTGCCTTGCTGGTCGGCTGCCAGCCGGTGATTAGCGCTACAACACAAAGCGCGAAGGAAGACACCAAGGCTAGAAGGAATGTAGAGAGACTTTTTCCAAGGACAAGTTCGAATCGGGTAACGGGTGTCGTGCCCATGTACAAGAGTGTGCCGCTGCGTCGTTCAAATGCAGTTGCGATCGCAAGTGACGTAAACCCCGCAGCAAGCGTTGCGATCGTGACCGCCACAGACAATGCGTTTTGGGCATTCCATGAAGCACCGCCTATAAAACTTGTTCGTGTTAGCGCAAAGTAGACGATGACAGGAATTATTACGAGAAGCAAAATCTGCTCGCCATTGCGCGCGTTGAGCTTGAATTCCCACAGTGCATGTTTCAATGCAAAGCTGGTTGAAGTTTTCACATTCATGAAATCTGGCTCGAATCCTTGCTGAGCTTTGACAGCACCACACTTGAGAGTGTTTCGACTCCAACACTTAGATTCTCAGGTTGAGTGCCATTTTGAGCGCACCACGCTTCGACCGTGGCTATTACTTCCGAGCCAATGTGCGACTGTGCCGTGATCAAGTAATGGCCTTTGACAGTTTCACGTGCCGTTGATTCGAGGGGGAGTGCGGAGAGCAATTGTGCAGTTGGCAGATTAGTGCGGCACTTAAAGGTAAGCGCTTCCGTTGAGGCCAGAGATTTCTTAGAAACATCCGCGGTGAGATTTCCTTGAGTGAGGACAAGGGCTCTGTCCGCCAATTGGTCAATGTCTTCGGTCAAATGTGTGGTGATGAGCATGACGACTCCGTGGAGTGCCTGCTCTCTCAGGATGCCATAGAGATCCGCTCGTCCACCGGGATCTAGACCTGCCGTGGGTTCATCAAGAAAAACTACTTTCGGGGCGCCAACAAGGGCCGCAGCGCAATTGAGCCGCTGAACTTCACCGCCTGAAAGGGTTTTGATCGACTTGGTATCGGGGATCTGGAAGATATCCATCAGCTCGTTTGCTCCGCGTGCAGTGGGATAGAGCCTGCCCAGGTAGGCGAGGAACTCGCGCGGCTTCGCCGTCGGGTAGGGCGTCACACCTTGCAGAACAGACCCTGTTTGTAACGCCAATTGTGCCCGGTGACGAAAGGTATCCAGTCCGAGAATCCGGACCGAGCCTGATTGCGGGTTTCGAAGACCCTGTAAGGACTCCATGAGCGTGGTCTTACCTGCCCCATTGTTCCCTGCCAGCACTGTAACGCCAGATCCAAGGGAAAAGGAGATGTCAAAAATTCCCTGTCCTGAGCCGTAATCCAGGGTGATTGCACAAGCCTCAACGATCCGATCGTCTCGATCTTCGTGTGAGGTCGGGGTGAGCACATGGAGATCCTATGTGTACCGGAAACTTGGTGTGTCCTCACCATTTTTACCCCCCCAGGTTGCATCCCACATGAATTACGCAACAATGGGGTTGTGAAATTCCCGGGTGAGGCTGCTGAGCGTGTAGCGCGAGTGCTACTCGAGCGCGGTGCTGCGACTGTTGCGGAATTGGCTGAGCACCTTGGTCTGAGCGCTCAAGCTGTGCGCCGAACACTGGGAACGCTCGAAAGCGTCGGGTTCGTGGCAGCACACGAGCGTGCGCCTTTTGGACCCAGCCCAACCAAACGTAGAGGGCGCCCAAGCTTGACCTATGCCTTAACGCCATCAGGTCGAAGCGCCTGTGACCAGGCATATGACGACTTGGCGCTTGAGACACTAAATTTTATTGAGTCAAATTTTGGCCGAGAAGCGATCCGGACATTTGCAGAGGAACGAGCGCGGCGCATGTTTAGCGGAAAAAGTATTCCCGCGCTGGTTGCAGAGTTGAATATTGCTGGTTATGCCGCAACATTCGAGGCAGCGGGTAATTCGGGGCAACTGTGCCAACATCACTGTCCGGTGGTGGATGCTGCAAAGGCATACCCAGAATTGTGTGAAGAAGAAGCGAATGCACTCGGTGAGTCACTCGGTGCCCACGTAACGCGGTTGGCAACACTCGCGCAGGGGGATGGAATTTGCACAACTTTGATCCCCACTTTAAACATTCAGTTTGACCATGACACGCAAAGGCAAGTTCGGGCAAGTAACCAAAGAGATGCAACCTACAAAGAAAAAGAGGTATCGGCATGAGCGCCATTACGCCAATAGAGCGGCCAACACAGGAAGAAACAATTGATTCCCTTGGTCGTTATGAATTCGGCTGGAGCGATAAAAACGATGCGGGCGCCGACGCAAAACGTGGGGTTGACGAAACAGTTGTGCGTGATATCTCTGCCAAGAAGAATGAACCTCAATGGATGCTGGATTTGCGTCTCAAGGGCTTGAAGCTCTTTGAAAAGAAGCCGATGCCACATTGGGGTTCAGACTTGACGGGCATCCACTTTGACACCATCAAGTACTTTGTTCGTTCAACCGAAAAGCAGGCGACCGACTGGAACGATCTCCCTGACGACATCAAGAATACTTATGACCGTTTGGGCATCCCCGAGGCCGAGAAGCAGCGTCTAGTCGCAGGTGTTGCAGCGCAGTATGAATCTGAAGTGGTTTACCACAAAATCCGTGAAGATCTCGAAGAACAGGGCGTTATTTTTCTCGATACTGATACGGCATTGAAGGAACATGAAGACGTGTTCAAGGAGTACTTCGGCACTGTCATCCCAGTGGGGGACAACAAATTTGCTGCGCTCAACACGGCAGTCTGGTCCGGTGGTTCATTCATTTATGTGCCAAAGGGCGTCAAGGTTGACATCCCGCTGCAGGCGTATTTCCGCATCAACACGGAAAATATGGGCCAGTTTGAAAGAACCTTGATCATCGTCGATGAGGATGCTTACGTGCATTACGTTGAGGGATGCACGGCACCGATTTACTCAAGTGATTCACTTCACTCTGCCGTCGTGGAAATTATTGTGAAAAAGGGCGGACGTTGCCGCTACACCACGATTCAGAACTGGTCCACAAATGTGTACAACCTCGTGACAAAGAGGGCGATTGCTCAAGAGGGCGCCACCATGGAGTGGGTTGACGGAAATCTTGGTAGCAAGGTAACAATGAAATATCCCGCAGTGGTCATGACGGGTGAACATGCTCGTGGTGAGACTTTGTCCATTGCGTTTGCAGGTGAGGGCCAGCATCAGGATGCTGGGGCCAAGATGGTTCATGCTGCGCCGTACACCTCGTCCTCGATCATCAGTAAATCGGTTGCTCGAGGGGGAGGACGTACCTCCTACCGAGGTCTGGTTCAAGTCACCGAAGGTTCGCACCATGCTAAGAGCACGGTCAAATGTGATGCCCTTTTAGTGGATGACATCAGTCGCTCAGATACGTATCCGTATGTCGACGTACGCGAAGATGACGTGCAGATGGGCCATGAGGCGACCGTCTCCAAAGTGAGTGAGGAGCAACTCTTCTACCTCATGTCCCGTGGCATGACCGAGGACGAAGCAATGGCCATGATCGTCAGGGGCTTTGTTGAGCCCATTGCTCGTGAACTGCCTATGGAGTACGCGATCGAATTGAACAGGCTCATTGAACTTCAAATGGAAGGTGCAGTGGGTTGAGTTCAGTCGCAGCTCCGCCGGCAACAGATCTTGCTCCGCGGATTTATTCACGCAATGTTGATGACTTTGCAATTCCGTTAGGTCGTGAAGAAGAGTGGCGATTCACACCTATTTCTAAGATCAAAGATTTTTTTGATGTTCAGGACTGGGCCTCTATTGGATGTGAAACGGGCTCTCCGTTTGTCGAGATAGTGTCGATCGATGATCCTCGTTTGAATGATTCGTGGCTACCCACCGACCGAGCTAGTGCCGTCGCACGTGAGGGTGCGAGTCAAGCGGTGTTGGTATCGATCCCGACCGAAACCGAAGTGGCAGAACCTATAGTCCTTCAACTGACATCAACAATGCTTAACAACTATGCACACATTGAGGTCCAGACAGGTGCTTTCGCGCGTGCGCAGGTTGTTATTGTCCACGACTCCAACGTGAATGTGAGCGGTTCGATCGTTGCACAGTTGGGCGATCAATCGCAGTTGACTCTGTTATCGGTCATTGATGCAGAGGAGCCTGTCCGTCAGCACTGGCATTGGGCTTCTCAATTGGGACGGGACGCCGAATTTTTAGGACTGTCAGTGTCACTCGGAGGTGGGATCATTCGAACGGTTCCTCACATCACTTACACCGCTCCGGGGGGTTCGGCACAGATGCTGGGAGCGTTCCTCCTTACCGGCCAGCAGTTTCAAGAGCACCGAATTCTGGTAGACCACTCTGAACCTAATTGCACGAGCAATGTTGTGTACAAGGGAGCTCTCAGCGGTGAAGGTGCGCATTCGGTGTGGGTTGGTGACGTCCTCGTTCGTAGAGAGGCCACCGGAATTGAAACCTATGAGCTCAATCGCAACCTTCTCTTGGATGAAGGCCCTCGTGCCGATTCGGTTCCAAACCTTGAACTTGAGACGGGCGACGTCTTGAGTGCTGGTCACGCAAGTGCCACGGGTAGGTTCGATGACGAGCAACTGTTCTATTTGCAATCTCGGGGTATTCCTGAGTCGGTGGCACGCCATCTCGTGGTGCGGGGTTTCTTCGTGGATGTTTTGGCCAAGGTCAACGATGAAGTACTTCGAAACAATCTTATGAAGCGGATCGAGGCGCGTTTGGGCATGGTCGATCATGCCTAATCTGCTGACCGTCGGGCAGGTGTCTGATATTCCTCTCGAGACAGTGCGCCATTACGACATTGAAGGGGAACCAGTTGTAATTGCGCACACGTCTGAAGGATTTTTTGCCCTCGAAGACCGTTGCTCCCATGCGGATGTGGCCTTATCGGAGGGGGAGTTGGACGGATGCATGCTGGAATGTTGGCTCCATGGGGCTGTTTTCGACGTGCGAACTGGCGTGCCAGCAACGCTTCCAGCGTTAGTGCCCGTTAAGACCTATGACGTATTTGCTGATCCCAGTAACCCTGAAGGCCCGATAGAAGTTAATCCCACCCCTAATCCGATTCAATCGAAAGGCAAGTAGAAGATCATGAGTTCACTAGTCATCACAGACCTTCATGCAAGTGTGATCACCGATGCAGGCGAAAGTGAGATCCTGCGTGGGGTCTCGCTCACGGTTGAATCCGGCACCACAAATGCAATTATGGGTCCCAACGGATCGGGCAAAAGCACTTTGGCCTATGTCATTGCGGGGCATCCCAAGTACACGGTGACGTCAGGCAGCATCACCCTTGATGGCGCAGACGTGTTGGCCATGTCCGTCGATGAACGTGCCCGTGCAGGACTCTTCCTGGCTATGCAGTACCCCGTGGAGATTCCCGGAGTCTCTGTCTCCAACTTCCTGCGAACCTCTGTTACTGCTCTCCGAGGCGAGGCACCCAAACTTCGCACCTGGACCAAGGAGATGAAGGATTCCATGGCAGATCTGCAGATGGATCCTTCCTTCGCTGCTCGAAATGTGAATGAAGGCTTCTCTGGCGGTGAGAAGAAGCGGCATGAAATTCTGCAGCTTGGTCTCATGCAGCCAAAGATCGCAGTTCTTGATGAGACAGATTCAGGACTTGATGTTGATGCCCTGAAAGTAGTTTCTGAGGGAGTCAATCGCTTCAAGGAGGCGACGGACGCTGGCGTTCTCCTGATTACCCATTACACCCGAATTTTGCGTTACATCAAGCCCGATGTCGTTCACGTTTTCGTCGACGGACGTATCGTGGAAACAGGGGGTCCTGAATTGGCGGATTCCCTCGAATCTGAAGGCTATGAGCGTTTCGCAGCTGCGAAGGCGTAAACCAACATCATGGCTCTCAACGTAGACGAGATTCGATCGGACTTTCCAATTCTTAAGAGGGATGTACGAGGAGTGCCGCTTGTTTATTTGGACAGCGGTGCGACTTCTCAAAAGCCCTCGGTGGTCCTGGATGCCGAACGTGCTTTCTATGAAACATCCAATGCCGCGGTGCACCGCGGCGCACACGCTTTAGCAGAGGAGGCAACAGATGCCTATGAGTCTGCGAGAGAGGTTATTGCTGGTTTTGTAGGAGCATCATCCGATGAAATCGTGTTTACAAAAAATGCCACAGAGGCTATAAATCTTGTTGCTTATGCCTTTTCAAATGCTACCGACAAGCATCGTCAAGGAATAGAGGTCGATCCAAGGTTCGTGTTGCGCCCCGGTGACAACATTGTTGTCACCGAAATGGAGCACCATGCGAATTTAATCCCGTGGCAGGAGGTCTGTGCGAAAACGGGCGCCACGCTTAAATGGTTTGGGATCACCGCGGATGGTCGCCTCGATATGGAATCTAATCCGATTGATCAGAACACCAAAATAGTGTCCGTGGTACATCAGTCGAACATTCTCGGGACAATCAACCCAATCGAGGACATCATGCGTATGGCGCATAGCGCGGGGGCGCTTGGGTTCGTTGACATGTGTCAGTCGGTTCCTCACATGCCCGTCGACGTTCACGCGACAGGTGCGGATTTTGCGGCTTGGAGTGGCCACAAGATGCTTGGACCCACGGGTATTGGACTCTTATGGGGAAAGAGTGAATTGCTCAACGCGATGCCACCATTTCTTTCGGGTGGTTCCATGATCGAGATGGTGAACATGGATCACAGCACCTATGCACCGGCCCCACAAAGATTTGAAGCTGGGGTGCCCATGGTGGCGCAGGCGGTTGCATTGGCAACCGCCGTTGGTTACCTTGAACAAATCGGTATGGATAACGTTGCCGAACACGAGCATGAATTAACCGAGTATCTCCTCAACCGTCTGCAGGAGCTTCCAGGCGTTCACATCATCGGGCCTCCCAATGCAATTGATAGGGGATCAGCCGTCTCCTTTGTCGTCGATGGTATGCATCCACATGATGTCGGACACATAATGGATTCCCGTGGCGTGGCGGTAAGAGTGGGACATCACTGTGCTTGGCCAACGTGTCGCAGGTTTGATGTGCCCGCGACCACTCGAATAACGCCTTATCTTTACAACTCCCGCGCAGATATGGATGCTGCGGTCGAAGCGATTGTTGCGGCTCAAGAATTCTTTGGAGTTTTGCCCGAGTCAGAGAAGGTTGGATTGTGAGCGACGACCTTTACCAAGAAATTATTCTGGATCATTACAAGAATCCACGGGGTGTCCACTCACTGGATCACGCATTGGCAGAAAGCCATCAAGTAAATCCCACTTGCGGTGATGAAGTCACCGTCTGGGTCGGTGAAGGTGATAACGGCTCCTTGGATGTTGCCTATGTCGGACAAGGATGTTCCATCTCGCAAGCCAGCGCTAGTGTCATGAGCGAACTGGTCGCAGGCAAAGACGCAGCGACCGTGAGCAAATTGGAAGATGCGTTCATGGAACTCATGCAATCGAAGGGAAATCTTCAGCCTGATGAGGATGTTCTCGAGGATGCCATCGCTTTTGCTGGTGTCTCAAAATATCCTGCGCGAATCAAATGCGCATTAATCTCATGGATGGCTCTCAAGGATGCACGTATAAAAGCGGGATTGACCGATCACGCATCAGATATAGATGAGGAGAACTAATGGCTGCGACCGATGAAGAAGTATTGGAGGCCATGAAGGACGTTATTGATCCCGAGCTCGGGATCAATGTCGTTGATCTGGGATTGGTCTATGGAGTAACCGTCGATGACAACAATTCAGCGACAGTTGACATGACATTGACTTCTGCGGCGTGCCCACTCACTGATGTCATCGAGGATCAAACAAGGAGCGCACTAGATAGTGTTGTGACCGATTTCCGCATCAACTGGGTCTGGATGCCACCCTGGGGACCCGACAAAATTACCGACGACGGTCGGGACATGCTTCGTTCCTTGGGTTTCAACGTTTAGTTCTGCGGAACTGCGTTTGTCGGTGGTGTTTGCGCAGTGGGACAGGCGGGTAGACTGAGCCAACCATGATTCAAGCCACAGACATCGAATTGCGGGCGGGATCTGAGTTGCTACTCACCACGCCGCTGCTGCGCGTCGATTCGGGAGACCGAATTGGGCTGGTAGGGCGAAATGGTGCAGGTAAAACCACATTGACCAAGGTGTTAGCGGGTGAGGGTCAACCTGCCGCTGGATCAATCAAGACCACGGGCACGGTGGGGTACCTGCCCCAAGACCCTCGGGTTGCAGATCCCGAGCAGAAGGCAAAAGATCGGATTCTCAGTGCTCGTGGTCTCGACAATGTCCTAGTGAGAATGCATCAAGCGTCAGCATCCATGGCGGAACCAAATATTGCACCCGATGAGTTTGACAGGTTGGGCTCTAAATACAACAGGGCCCTCACCGAATTCGAGGCGCTTGGGGGATACGCAGTTGAATCCGAAGCGGCGACAATTTCAGCGTCAATCGGATTACCCGAACGAATCCTTGAGCAAAAATTGGGCACCCTTTCAGGCGGGCAAAGACGCCGAGTGGAGCTAGCCCGAATCTTGTTCAGTGGTTCAGATGTCTTGTTGCTCGACGAACCGACAAACCACTTGGACGCCGATTCCATTCGATGGCTGCGCAAATACCTGAGTAATTATGAAGGTGGATTCATCGTCATCAGCCATGACACCGAGCTTCTAGCCGATACCGTGAATAAGGTTTGGCATCTGGATGCCAATCGGCAAGAGATCGATCAATACACAATGTCGTGGGACAAATATATTCTCGCGCGCGAAGTCGATGAGCGCAGGCGCAAGAGAGAACGCAGAAATGCCGAGCAACAGGCTGACACTCTTCGCAAACAAGCCGAAAAAATGCGCGCCAAAGCCACCAAGGCAAAGGCAGCTCAAAATATGTTCAAGAGGGCAGACAAGCTGCTGTCCGAGACTTCAGTTGCACAGCGCAAAGATGCAGTGGCCAAATTGCGTTTCCCCACTCCCAAACCCTGTGGTCGGGTACCCCTAACGGCCCATCAACTTTCGCGAACTTACGGCAGCTTAGAAGTTTTCACCGATGTTAATCTCGCCATTGATCGTGGGAGCAAAGTTGTCATCCTTGGACTCAACGGGGCGGGAAAAACGACGATGCTTCGAATTCTCGCGGGCATTGACACGCCTGATACCGGTACGCGCGAGTTAGGTCACGGGGCGGTGATCGGGTATTACGCGCAGGAGCATGAGACCCTTGACCCAAGCGCGACAGTATGGGAGACCATGGCTGCCGCAGGATCGCACTTGAACGATACTGCGCAGAGGACGGTCCTAGGTTCATTTCTATTCCAAGGTGATGCTGTTCACAAATTGACTGGCGTGCTTTCAGGCGGCGAGAAAACCCGACTAGCCCTCGCATGCCTTGTTGTGTCCGGTGCCAATGTCCTACTGCTCGATGAACCAACAAACAACCTTGACCCAGCCAGTCGCGCCGAGGTGCTTAATGCATTGTCCCTCTATGAAGGGGCGGTAATCTTGGTGACGCATGATCCAGGGGCTGTGTTCGCACTGAATCCGGAGAGGGTGTTGATTTTGCCCGACGGTGATGAAGATCTCTGGAGTGATAGCTATGCAGAATTAGTGGAACTTGCTTGAACCAATAATCGATATAAGTTTAAGGGATACAACGACAAGGGGAGTGCAGCAATGAATATCGTTACGCAACTATCGGGAGACGCCTTCAACATCACGCTCGATAGCCCCAAGAACCTCAATGCTCAGTCACCCGGGATGTGGGAGCAACTGACCGAGATATTTCACGCGGTACCGACCGCTGCCCGGTTTATTATCCTGAGGGGAAATGGAAAAGCATTCTCGGCTGGGTTAGATCGCGAAATGTTCACCCCACAGGGTATTGAGGGGCAACCATCTTTTCTTGACCTCGCAGCACTCCCAGAGGACGAAATCGACGGCATCATTTCGCATTATCAAGAAGCATTTCGAACGTTGAGGGATCTACCTCAACTGAGTTTTGCCCTTGTTCAGGGGTATGCAATCGGCGCGGGATTTCAATTGGCGTTGGCATGCGACATGATTGTCACAGAGCCGGATGCACAATTTGCGTTGAAGGAGACTTCCCTAGGCTTGATACCAGATCTTGGCGGATCGGGGCACATTTACCGGCTGCTGGGTTATTCACGGGCACTTGAATTCTGTGCAACTGGGAGATTCATGTCAGGCGTCGAAGCGCATGCACTTGGAGTTGCAGTCTCATGTACTGCGGATCTCGAAGCCGGTCTCGACAGCATCCTCGAACCAATGCGCGCCGCGACGCCTAATGCAGTTGTTGAGACAAAGCAAGTTCTGAGAAATATCGCATATGGAGAAGAACCATGGCTTGCTGAGCGACGTGCACAGACGCGCAGGCTCAAGGATCTCAGGTCAGTCTTCATGCAATCGCAAGGGTCATAATTCCGTGTCCATGGAAAATGCATGGCAGATGTACAGATCCCTTACTAGGGACAGTTCTGTCAAAGAGAATAAAATTTCTCGCGCATTGGTCAAGCGTATTTTGACTTACGCCAGGCCATACAAAATTCTCATTACGTTTTTCCTAATATCACTTGTCTTTGCCTCGCTATTGAGCGTGGCGCAGCCTCTACTTTTTCGTCGAATTGTTGATCAAGGGATTACGCCGGGGAACGCATCCCTCGTTACATGGACGGCAATATTGATTGCGGTTCTTGCGGTCGCCGATGCGGGTCTAGGTCTAGTCAGTCGATATTTTTCTGCACGAATAGGTGAGGGACTCATTTTTGATCTTCGAACACAGGTTTATGACCATGTACAGGCTCAAAGTGTTGCATTTTTTACCCGAGCGCAGACGGGTGCCTTAATTTCTCGCCTCAATAATGATGTGATCGGTGCGCAACAAGCTTTCACCTCAACGCTCGGTGGTGTGTTAGGCAACCTAATTTCACTCGTCATCGTTCTTGTCACCATGTTCGTACTGTCGTGGCAAATAACATTGGTGTCTCTAGTTTTGGTGCCATTGTTTCTTTTCCCTGCCCGGTTCATGGGTCGGAGGCTCCAGGCGATGACCCGTGAGGCGATGACCGTCAATGCTGATATGAGTACTCAGATGACCGAAAGGTTCAATGTCGCTGGCGCCCTTCTGGTGAAACTTTTTGGCCGCCCACAGCAAGAATCTGAGTCCTTCGGTTCTAAAGCAGCCGTAGTTCGTGACGTTGGAGTCCGCATCGCCATGGCTAACAGATGGTTCTTCACCGCACTAACTTTGGTTGCCGCTTTGGCGACCGCTATTACCTACGGATTAGGTGGCAATTTAGTCATTCAGGGTGCGATATCACTGGGAACTCTGCTGGCTCTGGTGGGGCTTCTCGCTCAACTTTATGGTCCCTTAACAGCGCTATCGAATGTCCGAGTTGACGTCATGACGGCACTGGTTTCCTTCGACAGAGTGTTTGAGGTTCTTGATCTCCAACCATTGGTCAAAGAGCCTGAAAATGCAAGGGAAATTCCTTCGGGCCCCCTCGACATCAATTTCTCTGGTGTCAGTTTCACCTACCCACGTGCCAGTGATGTAAGCCTCAGTTCACTGTCTTCGTCACCGGAAGCAGAAGTGGAAGATGCCGAGGAGCCCGTCCTGTCGGATGTCTCCTTCGAAGTCCCATCCGGAACATTGACCGCCTTGGTGGGTCCATCCGGGGCGGGCAAAACCACAATCACCGCACTGCTTGCACGGCTCTACGATCCAACATCGGGCAAGATTCTGGTTGGAGGCGTTGATATCCGTGACGTTAGCTCCCAGGATTTGCGTGACTCCATGGGAGTGGTCACACAAGATGCGCACCTTTTCCACGACACGATAAGGGCTAACCTTCTCTATGCTCGACCGGATGCTAGTGACACTGACATCAATGCTGCCTGTGCCGACGCTCAAATACTCCCAATGATTCAAGCGCTGCCCAACGGCCTTGACACAGTTGTTGGTGACCGTGGCTACCGGTTGTCTGGTGGCGAGAAACAGCGAATTGCCCTCGCTAGGCTTTTGCTTAAGTCACCGAGAGTCGTGATTCTCGATGAAGCTACCGCGCATCTGGATAGTGAGAGCGAACGTGCGGTTCACCAAGCCCTTGATAATGCTCTGGAAGGTCGCACATCAGTTGTCATTGCCCACAGGCTCTCCACGATCAGAAGTGCCAATCAGATTCTCGTCGTTGTTGCGGGGCAGATCCTCGAGCGAGGTACGCATGATGAACTGATGGATCGTGGATCAACGTACTCAGAGTTGTATCGCACACAATTTGCTGAGTCAGAATGAAACGCTGGACTGATCTTCTCGCGCCGCTTCGTCTGCAGCTTCGCGCCGCAAGAAGATAAACCATCCGATAATTGCAACGAGTGCAAAAAGAATCCACTGCACTGCATAGGAAATATTTTGCCCTTCATCGACCGAAGGAACGGGGACAACTGTGAGTTCCTCGGTGGGATCAGAGGCGGTAATTTGAACAACACGGTCCTGAAAAGTCGAACCGGGGATTTGTGTACTTCGCTCGAGATCTAAAGTAGACATTGCTGAGATCACATTTGAAGGAAGTCCCTCGCCCGAATCCTTTGCGACCTCGAATAGCCTGATAACGCCTTTTAATTGAATGGTTCCCGTTGGGATGGCTGGAATTTCGGGTGCTGTATTGGCCTGAGTTGATGCGCCTAACCAACCTCGTAGAACCCAGACGAGATTGGATGGCGGAGCTTCTTGAGGCTGGAATGCTGACATCACCCAGTACCCATTACCTCCGTCCAGCGGCCGTTGCCGAATCAACTGAGTCGATTCGGGGATAAAATTGCCATTCATGGACACTCGTGAGAACTCGTCGAGACCGGTTACATAGCTTGTTGAACCGGGGACCACGTAGCCCTGTTCAATGGAGATTCGTTCGATTCGATGCTCTTCGGCACGTGCCCATTGCCAGCGACTCAAAAGTCCAAAACCGATGATGGACACGATGACCAGACACGTGAAGCCGATCCAACGGGGAGTACGTAGGAGGGCCAGCATGATTCAACTCTAAATGACTGCTCTAAGGCGTTTGTCGAGAGCCAATCTCGCGGGGCATGACAATGATGTCATTCTGTGACGGACCGGGTGTTTGATGGCCAGCACGGGTTTGCGCTTGCGCTTGAGCCTGGGAGGGAAGCGAAACAGCAGTGACCCCCATGCTGCCAGGTTCATCGTTTTCTCGTCCCGCGTTTGCCATGACTACGGCGAGATAAGGCAGAATGACCGCCCCTGCAATAAAAAGCCATTTGGGCCAGCCGGGGACGACTATGGCCGCCAATACGCAACCGGTTCTGATTCCCATGGAGATGAGATATTTCTTGGTGCGGCCGACCTGCTCATTGCTCAAGGCGCGGTTGGTTTGTGTGATGGTGTAAACCTCAGGCGCCATGCCGATAGCCTACGCCTTGATGGGCATTCCTGCCCATTGACAGAAAGAACTACTGTGAGGTGTTGTTGTGACTGATCGTGCTTATGGCATGGCTCAAATTGTTGGCACATCCGAGGAATCGGTGGACCAAGCAATTAAGAACGCAGTGGCTCGTGCAGGCGAGCTGCATAAGCACGTTGACTGGTTTGAAGTAGATCAAGTTCGTGGTTATGTACGCGATAACAATGTTGACCATTTTCAGGTGACCGTACGTGTTGGATATCGGTTAGAGGATAAATAACCAGTGGACGGCACATCAATTGCATTCGTGACAGGTGGCAACAGGGGTATTGGATTGGAAACCGCCAAGGCCCTGTCGGCGGCTGGACACACGGTCGTGATCGGATCTCGCAGCGGGTCAGTTGAAGAATCTGCGGGCTTGCCTGATGGTATTCACAGTGTCCGAGTGGATGTGAGTGACTCTGAGTCAATCGATCAGGCAATCTCAGAGATCGAGCAATCATGGGGGCCGGTCAACGTCCTGGTGGCAAATGCCGGCATCACACGCGACACTTTGCTCATGCGCATGTCTGACGAGGACATCGAGGCAACGATTTCAACGAATCTCACTGGATCTATCCGACTAGCGCGCAGGGTGTTGCGAGGGATGTTGAAGGCCAAGGGCGGTCGAATCATCTTCATGTCTTCGGTTGTTGGGCTTCTTGGAAGTGCTGGTCAAGTGAATTACTCAGCTTCCAAAGCTGGGCTCGTTGGTGCAGCTCGGTCCTTGACCCGTGAAGTGGGTTCTAGGGGCATCACCGTTAATGTGGTTGCACCTGGGTTTATTGACACCGATATGACGGCAGGCCTCGCAGACGAGACGAAGGCCGGAATCCTCGCGTCCATTCCAACAGGTCGCTACGGAAGTGTTCAAGAGGTAGCCGAAACGGTGGTTTTTCTGGCCTCCGACGGGGCGTCGTATATTTCCGGTGCAGTTATCCCGGTTGACGGTGGGCTTGGAATGGGACATTAGGCAAATGCGCATACAGGAAATTCTTGGCAACCGATCGCTTACTGGAAAGGCACTCCCATGACATTGCTTAGTGGAAAGTCAATACTCATAACAGGGGTTCTCACGGATCAGTCCATCGCATTTCACGTTGCCAAACTGGCACAGGAGCAAGGCGCTCAGGTAATCCTGACGTCCTTTGGACGCACCATGTCGCTTACAAAGCGCACGGCATCCCGTCTCCCAATCGAACCTCCAATTGTGCAGCTCGACGTGACCTCGCCTGAAGATCTAGAACTACTCAGTTCAAGAGTGCAGGAACATACATCTCAACTAGACGGTGTGTTGCACTCCATCGGTTTCGCTCCAGAAAGCGCTTTAGGCGGAAACTTTCTCAAGACTGAGTGGGTTGACGTCGCAATGGCTCTCGAGATCTCAACATTCTCGCTTAAATCGCTGGCGGTTGCGACCGCACCACTTATGCGCCCGGGGGGCTCCTTAGTGGGACTGGATTTTGATGCCACTGTTGCGTGGCCAACCTACGATTGGATGGGTGTTGCCAAGGCTGCTCTGGAGAGCACATCCCGATACCTTGCCCGCGATCTTGGAGCACAAGGAATTCGAGTCAATCTGATTGCAGCAGGCCCAATCCGAACAATGGCGGCAAAGAGCATCCCGGGTTTTGAGGAATTTGAAAATCTATGGGCTCAGCGGGCACCTTTGGGTTGGGATGTCACCGATCCGACTCCTGCGGCCAAGGCATGTGTGGCTTTGATGTCAGATTGGTTCCCTGCTACTTCAGGATCGATTATTCACGTTGACGGCGGAATGCATTCCCAAGGAGCGTAAGCAATTTTTTTTATGCCTTTGATTCGTGCATCCCGTGCCGAGCATCCGATGCTTCAATTTCGTCTCTGGTGATTCCGAGTAGGTATAAAACAGAGTCCAAATAAGGGACATTGACCGAGGTGTCAGCGTGATCTTTGAGTACCTTCTTGGCATTGAAGGCCACACCCAGCCCGGCCGCCTCAAGCATGTCGATGTCGTTTGCGCCATCCCCGATCGCGATGATGCGGCGCCTAGGTATCGCGTGACGTTTGGCGATTTCTTCGAGCGCTAGTCTCTTGCCCTTCCCGTCAATCAGGGGCCCGATCAGTTTTCCAGTGAGTTTTCCATTCCGGATCTCAAGAGTATTGGCTCTCACCTCGCTGACACCTAGTTGATCTGCTAACGGCGCGATTACATTAATAAACCCACCTGAAACAAGGACAATTCGATAACCAAGTCGGTTAAGCGTTCGACATAAAGTTCTTGCTCCTGGAGTTAAACGAATTGCCTCACGTACTGAAGTAAGGACATCTTCATCTAGGCCCGCTAGTAGTTCTACTCGCGCCACGAGCGATTGCGCAAAATCTATTTCACCGGCCATGGCACGCTCCGTGATTGCTGCCACTTCTGGGCCCACTCCAGCGTTGTTGGCCAGCAAGTCAACTACTTCGTCCTCGATGAGAGTGGAATCCACGTCCATGACAACCAGGTACTGGCCACGTGCCTCGAGGTCAACATCTTGCACAGAGATGTCAACGCCACAGTCGACGGAGACCTGGGCAAGGGATCGCCTCATGGCGTCAGGGTGCGCGCCTGAACCCTCGAGACGGATCGCCGTGACCGGATAAGCGGCGATGCGATGTATCCGGTCAATATTGCCCCCAACCTTTGCAATCGTGGCGCTGACCTGGGTCACCGCCTCGGGGCTTAATGGCGAGCCCATCAGGATCACCTGGAACCTGTCTGATGCGCTAATGAGTGACTCCGCCACCCCCGGAACCGTTGAAACTTCGAGATCCATCTGGCTTGCGATCATGCGAACGGCCGTGCGAGCTTCATGGAGGACATCATCTGCTTGCTCGGTAGAAAGATTTGAGTCTTCATTGACGGCAATGAGAAACACGAGGATTAATCGACCTCGCACAACTAACTGCTCCATGTCGATAACATGAACCGGGTACCGAGAAAACGATTCAAATAATGACCGTGTAACCCCCGGGCGATCAGCACCATTGATCGTGACGAGCAAGGTCTTGTTTCCCATGGTGTAACCCTAGGGAATCTCAGGGAAGGAGTGACATGAGGCTTGCGCTCAGATGGATCGTCGGTTCGATTTTGCTCATCCTGGCTGGGGCATTCGCCGCAGTATCTATCGCGATTTATGCAACTTTTGGCTTCTCCAACTCGCTGTCAGCGGATGGATTCCAGATCCCTTCAACTGATTTGGAAAACTGTGGCAGCCTGCTCATTGACGTCAATTCACTATCGATTGAGTCTGCGCCTTTGACCGAAATTGTGGGGGAGCCCGAGGCATATCTCACAGTGGCATTGAGTTCTGGGAACACATTTACCAGTTCCCTTGTCGAGACATCATCAGTAGACGAGGTGCTGCTAGGCCGTAGCACCTGCACCGTCCAAGTTAATGAGGGTGTGACCCTGAATCCAATCTCACCTGATTTGCCGTCCCTGAAGCAAGGGGATCTGACAAGCACAATCCAAACAATGACGGGTGTATTGACTGCGATTTCATTGCCGCAATCTCAAGGTGTAAGCATTTTCATTGAGCTGCCTGCGCTGCCCGAAGGTTCCTCAGCATTGTCACTTGAAGGTTTGATTGTCTACCCAAATTCCCAATTGATCTTGCAGGTCAGTGCGGTTGTAGCAGTGTTTTTCCTCCTAGGGTCCGTGCTGACGTGGATTGTCACCCGCAAGAAGCCAAGGGCACGCGATACAAGCGAAGGCGCAATCCATGAACCAAAGTGATCATTCTGAGCAGAAGTGGCGGATCTGGACACTCCCAAATGCAATTAGTATTCTGCGGCTGCTGGGTATCCCACTGTTTTTGTGGCTCCTGCTGAGTCAAAGAAATGACACAGCGGCCTTCTTTGTGTTGGTAATTGCTGGAGCCACAGACTGGATTGATGGATATTTGGCACGGCGCTTGAACCAGCAAAGTCGTTTGGGTGAGTTGCTAGACCCATTGGCAGATCGTCTTTATATTGCGGCAACCATAATTGGTTTGGCTATCCGCGATGTCATTCCCTGGTGGCTCGTTGTCCTCATTGCAGTCCGAGATGTCTTACTTCTCGCCATAATCCCGATGCTTAAAAGGCTTCAGATAAAGGCCTTGCCAGTGACGTATGTTGGCAAGAGTGGAACTTTTGCCCTGCTGTGGGGTTTCCCACTTTTCCTACTAGGCACCTCTGGTGGGCTCTGGGGCACTGTTGTAACGGCTCTCGCGTGGGCCTTTTCAATGTGGGGTACGTACCTCTACTGGTGGGCTGGGATTCGCTATTTCGCCACGGCGAGAATGCTGCTGCGTGTTGAGGAGCAAGGTCGGTAGGCTTAAGACATGACTCCTGACGAACTGTCTTACACCTCAGATCATGAATGGGTACGTCTGACTGAATCTGGCAACGCTCTGTTCGGGATAACCCATTACGCTCAAGAGGCTTTGGGGGATATTGTCTACGTCTCCCTACCCGCTGTTGGCGAATCGATTACTGCTGGGCAGGCGTGTGGCGAGATTGAGTCAACCAAGAGTGTGAGCGATATTTTTGCCCCGGTCGACGGTGAAGTCGTCGCGGTCAACCCGACATTGGATTCGACACCTGAAATAGTTAATTCTGCTCCCTATACGGACGGCTGGTTGGTGGAGGTTGAATTGGCTAATCCAGTTCAGATCGATTCACTTTTGAGTTCGGGTGAATACCTGGCTCTGATCGAGAAGGCTTAGGCTCGAAACATGAAATGCGATGTGTGCTCGACTGTTGTTGATGATGGAGCCCGGTTTTGTTCCTCTTGTGGGGCGCCGATCTCGATGGGTGACGGTGGCCGGGAATCTTTGGAGCACACAGGAGTTATCACGTCGATCATTGCCACGACAGGTACTGGACCGGTAGGGCTCGGGTCAGGTGTCCACCGAGACCTGCCGAGTGGCTCGGCCATGCTCATCGTGCACCGAGGCCCCGGCGAGGGCGCTGAATACCCTTTGAACAAAAGCGACGGCGTCATAGTGGTTGGGCGAGCTCAAGAAGCAGATGTTTTTCTTGACGATGTAACCGTCAGTCGCCATCACGCAGAGTTTCGGCATGGAGCATCCGGATGGAGCGTGCGCGACGTAGGTTCACTCAATGGCACGTATGTGAACCGTGTTCGTGTCGACGACCAGCAATTGCGCGGTGGTGATGAAGTACAGATCGGAAAATTTCGGTTTATTTTCCTGGTCGGTGTCGATAACTAATGTCGTCCGCCGCTGAGAACACTCTGAGTATCGGAGAAGTTCTCTCCATGTTGAAAAAAGAATTCCCTGACGTCTCAATCAGCAAGATTAGATTCTTGGAAACAGAAGGACTTGTAACTCCGGCCCGTTCGGCCTCGGGGTACCGCAGATTTGACACCCACGATGTAGCACGTTTGCGAGTGGTCCTCACCATGCAGCGAGACCAGTACCTGCCGTTGAAAGTTATCAAGGACCAATTGGCGTCGGATGCTGATCAGGCCGGTATCAGTGCTCCCGTTGCTTCCGCTGGAGGAGTTCGACCTGACGATTTTCGCCCAGGTGCGGGCCGCATCAGACTCACCCGTTCCGAGTTGGCCGCAGAAACTGGATTGCCCGAAGAAATCATCATTGCCCTAGAGAAAGACGGTCTTGTGTGGGCCAACGCGGCAGGGCACTTTGATGAGGACTCGGTGCAAATCTGCGAGATCACGGCAAAACTTTCCCAATTTGGCGTGGAGCCACGGCATTTGAGGTCCTTCCGAGTTGTTGCCAACAGAGAATCGGGGCTGGTTGAGCAAATAGCGACTCCGTATTCGCATCCACGTGATCGCGATGCTAAAGCACGGGCGCAACAAACAGTCCGAGAATTGGCCTCCCTGTTCGTGCAACTGCATGCTGCTCTGCTGAGAGCAGAATTGATCCGCTCAGGAAGCGGCTAACATCGGTACCAGAGGTAAACTGGGATCATGATTGAGGTAACCGTCGCTGGAGTCCGCATGGAAATGCCATCGAATACGCCCATTGTTTTGCTGCAGGAGGTTCAAGGCCTTCGCTACCTTCCCATATGGATTGGGGCAGTTGAAGCCACATCAATTGCCTATGCTCAACAGGGGGTAGAACCTCCTCGGCCCATGACCCACGATTTATACGTTGCCACGTTAGCCGAAATTGGAGCTACTGTGACGTCGGTGCGAATCACCGACCTCAATGACGGTGTGTTTTATTCTGTAATCGACTTGACGGGAGCTGATGGAAGTGTCCACAGCATTTCTGCTCGTCCGTCGGACGCCCTAGCGATTGCCCTCAGGGTCGGCGTCCCGATACTGGCAACCGAAGCCGTTTTTGACGCCGCAGGCGTTGAACTCCCTGAAGACGACGAGGGTGCGCCCGAGGACCAAGTGGAGGCTTTTCGGGAGTTTCTTGAGGGAGTTTCACCCGAGGATTTTGAGGAGTTGTCTTAAACCACCGTGGCATCAGCGTCATCTAGAGGTTGAGACTTCGGTGTAACACTCTTTGGCGTGTCGGTTGGCATCCCGCGGTAGCCTTTCGTAGGTTCGGAGCCTACCCAAAAGGGCTACAAGGAGGCGCGGTGTTCAGCGAGCAGGATTCGCTTTTTGGCGAACAGGAAGTACCCCACATGCCATCAGACCTGGGGTACCGAGGACCGACTGCGTGCGCTGCGGCCGGCATCACCTACCGCCAATTGGACTACTGGGCTCGCACCGGCCTCGTAACGCCAACCGTCAAGGGTGCCCACGGATCAGGCTCACATCGCCTCTACGGTTTTCGCGATATTTTGTTACTACGCATTGTCAAACGACTCATTGACACTGGAGTTTCGCTGAACAACATCCGAATTGCCATTGAGCACTTGGGCACTCGGGAGGCGCGATTCCTGTCATCACTGACAATCATGAGCGATGGCGCCAGCATCTATGAGTGCACCAGCGAAGATGAAGTCATTGACCTTGTACGCGGTGGCCAAGGAGTATTTGGAATTGCCATAGGCAGCGTTTGGAAAGAAGTTGAGGGCAATTTGGCCAGCTTGCCGGGTGAACAGCCTGAGAGCGGAATGGTCACCCTTAATGCGATGGATGAACTTTCCCAAAGACGCGCCGCCCGCGCTGCCGTGTAATTCAGCATTTGCGCAGAACTGGGCTAGGATTGGGGCGCTGACTAATTCAGTGCGGGAGATACCGCGGGAGAAACTTCCTGTGGAGCCGAAGGAGCAACGCCCCAGCAAACTCTCAGGCACCCGGACCGTACTGAAAAGGCAACTCTGGAAAGCAGTCGTGACTGCACCGAAGGTGAAAATCGTGCTATTCCCCGAGCACGGTGAAGCTCTCAGGTCGGGTTATCCCGGATGACAGTGGGGGCGTGTTTGTTCGCGCCGCTACTGACTGGAGAACCAATGCCTAACCCTGTTGATGTAACTGATTTCAGCCGTCGCCATATCGGTCCTAGCCCGCGCGAAATCGACCTAATGCTCGACCAACTTGGATATTCAAATCTTGATTCATTTATCGATTCGGTGGTGCCGAATGTAATCAGGCTGCAAGAACGGTTGGAATTGCCGCCTGCACTCACGGAGCCAGAAAGCATTGCGCGCATGTCTGAAATTGCATCGGGCAACAGAATTGTGACATCAATGATCGGCTTGGGTTACTACGGCACGCACACGCCCTCCGTGATCAAGAGAAATATTTTGGAAAATCCGGCTTGGTACACGGCCTACACGCCATATCAGCCTGAAATCTCACAGGGGCGACTTGAAGCACTGTTAAATTTCCAAACCGTCATCGAGGATCTGACGGCATTGCCGGTTGCCGGCGCATCATTATTGGATGAACCAACAGCTGTGGCAGAAGCCATGACTTTGGCCTTGCGTCATGGGAAGAAGGGGGCTCAGAGCATCCTGATCGATGTCGATGTTCACCCACAAGTTCTAGCGGTCCTGAAAACGCGGGCAAAGCCGCTTGGAGTAAGCGTCACAACATGGAATTTTGGTGAGCCACTACCCAGTGAGGATTTCGCCGGACTGATTCTCGCCTACCCTGGATCAGAGGGTGAGGTTCGAGACATCCGTTCAACAATCGCTCAGGTGAAGGAACGGGGTGCCCTTGCGATCGTGTCCTCGGATCTCCTCGCGCTCACGATGCTCGTGCCACCAGGGGAGATGGGCGCCGATTGTGTTGTCGGCTCCGCGCAAAGATTCGGTGTCCCATATGGTTTTGGTGGTCCTCATGCCGGCTTCATGGCTGTTCGAGCTGGCCTCGAGCGTAGTTTGCCAGGACGCCTAGTTGGGGTCAGTGTCGATGTTGAGGGAAATCCTGCATATCGCTTGGCGCTTCAAACGCGTGAGCAGCATATTCGTCGAGAAAAGGCCACAAGCAATATCTGCACGGCACAAGTACTTCTTGCCGTGATTGCTGGAATGTACGCTGTCTATCACGGACCGGACGGTCTGCGAGGAATAGCCCAATCCGTCAACATCCGGGCTAAAAAACTCGCCCAAAATCTCTCAGTTGCCGGATTTCAACTTTTGTCAGAGTCATTTTTCGACACGGTCACCTTGGTAAATGTGGATGCACAAGTTTTGGTGGAGAACGCTCTGGCACATGGCATTAATATTCGCCAGACTTCGCCCAGCAGAGTGAGTATCACAGTCGACGAAACAACGACTGACCTGGATATCAAACGTTTACTCGCAGCGGTGGCACCTGGTACCTCAAAGGATGAGGTAGTGAATGGGGTAGCAGGCATGCCTTGTGAACTCAGTCGCACGAGCCCATTCCTTCAACATCCAGTGTTCAATTCGCATCACAGTGAGACGGCCCTTTTGCGGTATATGCGAAATTTGGCAGATAAGGACATAGCGCTTGATCGATCCATGATTCCGTTGGGTAGTTGCACCATGAAATTGAATGCGACAACGGAGATGGAACCGATCACTTGGAACGAGTTCGCAGGGATCCATCCATTTGCGCCACTGGATCAAGCCAAGGGTTACCTGACAATGATTCGAGAGCTTGAATCCGATCTAGTCGCAATAACGGGTTATGACGCCGTTTCGCTGCAACCTAATGCTGGATCACAAGGTGAATTTGCTGGGCTGCTTGCCATCAAGTCGTATCACGAGTCGAGAGGGGATGTTCAACGCGAGATCTGTCTCATCCCGAGTAGCGCACACGGGACCAACGCCGCGAGCGCGGTCATGGCGGGAATGAAAGTGGTTGTCGTGGGTTGTGACGTTGAAGGTAACGTGGATGTTGCAGATTTGAAAACGAAAATTGACACTTTCGGAGATCAGCTCGCTGGATTGATGATCACTTACCCATCAACTCATGGAGTTTTTGAAACGGCTGTCTCCGATATATGTGCGATGGTCCATGATGCTGGGGGACAGGTGTACGTGGATGGCGCCAACCTCAATGCGCTGGTCGGTTTGGCTCAGCCAGGTCGCTTTGGTGCGGATGTTTCACATTTGAACCTGCATAAAACGTTTTGTATTCCCCACGGTGGAGGTGGCCCGGGCGTTGGTCCAGTGGGTGTGCGATCACATCTCGCGCCATTTCTGCCGTCGCATCCTCTGCGACCTGAATGTGGACCAACGGGAATGGGATTCGACGACGGTGGAGTCGGTCCTGTGAGTGGAGCCCCATGGGGGAGCGCGGGAATTCTTCCCATTCCCTGGAGTTACATCCGACTCATGGGTGCAGAAGGTTTGCTGCATGCAACGAAGGTTGCGATCCTGAGCGCCAACTACATCGCCAGTAGGCTCAGCGCCCACTATCCTGTTTTGTATTCAGGGTCCAATGGCCTGGTTGCTCATGAGTGCATCATCGATCTTCGTCCCATCAGCGCGTTGACTGGAGTGTCGGTCGACGACGTGGCTAAACGCCTCATTGACTATGGATTCCACGCGCCCACCATGAGTTTCCCTGTGGCTGGGACCCTCATGATTGAGCCTACCGAGAGCGAAAATCTTGCGGAGCTCGATCGGTTCTGTGAAGCCATGATTGCCATCAAGTCAGAGATTGATCGTGTGGGAGCGGGGGAGTGGCCCTCAGACAACAACCCGTTATCAAACTCGCCGCACACAGCCAACATGTTGATTGACAATCAAGATTTGCCATATCCCGCATCTCTGGCTGCCTATCCAGTGGCATCACTAACCGCGGGCAAGTACTGGCCGCCCGTTCGTCGGATTGATGGAGCCTATGGTGACCGAAACCTTGTGTGCAGTTGCCCGAGCATCGAGGAACTTGCAAGTAGTTGAGGCGCTAGCGCGTTTGATGGAGGCAATGCTCTGACGACTTCTCTTGAACGCATGTGTCGCACATTAGGGTGAGTGTGCGACACACGAGGTCGTTGCAGTTATAAAAATTCTTTGTCGGCGCCGAGCAATATTCGCACTCACCAATTGCAGCAATATTTTCTTCGAAGTCGATCGTCATTCGGCGATCAAAGACGTACAGGCTGCCTTCCCATAAGCCTTTATTGCCAAATGCCTCACCGTATTTCACGATTCCACCCTCAAGTTGATAAACCTCAGCAAAACCGCGATTCTTCATGGCACTGCTCAGGATTTCACAGCGAATGCCACCTGTGCAGTAGGTGACGACAGGCTTCTCTTTCAGGTGATCGTATTTGCCACTCTCAATTTCCCGAATAAAGTCATGTGTAGTTGCCGTATCTGGGACTATCGCATTCTTGAACTTTCCAATTTTCGATTCGAAAGCGTTTCGACCATCGAGGAAAACAAGTTCATCACCGCGTGCTTCAACCAGTTCATGTAAGGCGGCAGGGGAGAGGTGTTCACCGCCACCAACTACGCCGTCTTCATTCACCTCTAGTTCGTGTGGGATTCCAAACGCCACAACTTCCTGGCGTACTTTAACTTTCAAACCAGGGAAGTCATCACGATGTCCATCAGACCACTTGAACTCAATGCCCTTAAACGGTGGGTACGCCTTGGTGGCTTTGATGTAGGTGAGCAGTGATTCTACCTCGCCGCCTACGGTCCCATTGATGCCATGCTGAGAGACCAAGATCCTTCCCCGCAAATTGAGACGATCGCAGAGTTCACGCTGCCACAAACGAATTGCCTGGGGGTCAGCAAGTGGTCGAAAGATGTAGTAGAGCAGAATCTTGTGAGGCACCCAACCACTTTAATGTGAGCCATCGACCGCTATCGGCTGGAGATCAAAAAGCACACTTTCAAGGCCTAGACGGTTGAGGTCTAGAGGGTTGAGGACACCGAGCGCAGCTGCGTTCATCACAATTTATCCAACTAAGGTGAAAGTGACGCACCCCCCAACTTGGAGTGCATGCCCATCGACTAGGGCAAGTGTCTGCGGCTCACTCCTGAGACTTCAGCCCTCAGAGTTTATGGACAAGGGCTGATAATTAAGTGCTTCTCATCAGCCCGAAGCCTCACACTACCTTGCGATTCACGAAATCAAGAAGTTACTAAATCGATATACTAAATTTCAGAAAAGGCACACGATCTCGCAGAAATTCCCATAATCTTTGCGACGCACGTCAGTTTTGTGAGTAAAACGGTACGTTGAAATGAAGAAATAAACATTTCGGGCATTACTTAATCAATTTAGTGCCTGACATCCAATAAGGCTATGGAGGTCTAGTGGAAATCAATAAGTTAGGAAAAAGGGCTGCGGCCCTTGCAATCGCGCTGAGCCTGACGGGTCTCGCGGCTTGTAGTTCGAGTTCTGACACGACGTCAGAGGAATCCGCAGCGGAGACATCGGCCGCGGAAACTGCTTCGGAGGCTGCCTCAGAGGATACGGCCACTGAGGCTGGTGGCACCTGTATCAACGAGATTTTCGGACCCGGTGGCGAAGCTGCTGGTGAGGGTGTGACCCTGAATGGTGGCATGTTGCTCGCTATGACGGGAGCAGGCTCATTCTTCGGAGACGTTATGAGCAAGGGTGCCCAATTGGCAGCTGATCAAATTCGTGAAGCCGGTGGAATGGATTACCAAATCACGATCGCGGATCACAACAATGGTGATGTGCCCACTGCTCTAACGGAAGTTAAGCGAATGATCTCACAGGATGACATTCGTGTTCTTCAGACTTCCTATGGTGCACCTTCAGAGGCAATTGCGCCGTTGATCGCTGAAGCGCCCGTATTGACCCTAAATGGTGGCGGATCGAGCCCCGGCCAGTTGAGTAAGGATTTCTTGTGGCAAAACCGTATGGTCTTTGCTGAAGATCCTGCGGCAGGTGCGCTCGCATGGATTCATCAGCAATACCCGGACGCAAAGACCTTGGCATTGATCGGTACCCAAGAGAACGGCGTCGGAGTATTCCAAGAGACTGCGCCAAATGCATGGGCAAAGTTGACCGGTGGAGAAGTAGTTGTTGCCGAACAGCACAATGTTGGCGACACCGACTTTAAGGGTATCGCTTCCAAGATCAAGTCAGCTGGAGCAGATGCGATTCTTTCTGTTAGCTTCGGCGATGACCTGGGTTACCAGGTGAAGGCGGTACGTGAAGCTGGGATTGAAGTTCCTTTCATGGGAATCGAGTTCACAGGTCAAGCAGCAAGCATTGCAGGCTCAACCTACGACACATTCAATTTCGCAACTGACTTCTACAATACCGAGAATCCGAATCCTTGGAACCAGTGCTTCGTCGAGGCCTACCAGGCTAAATACGGCGAGGATCCTGAATACTACGGCTCCAATTACTACGAGCAAGTATTCATCTTCTGGGATTTGGTTAAGCGTGTTATTGCGGCAGGTGGAGATCCCACAGATCCCACACAGTTGCAGGATGCGTTGATCGCAGACCCGAACTTCAAGTCTGTCTATGGCGGAAGTGACACGGTTGTTGGTGAAGTGACCTTGGACACCAATGACCACTCAATTTCAAAGCCAATGGGTGTGTTCTCGGTATCCAATGGAACACCAGTGCTGGAGCAGGAGATCCGAAAGGTATCACCAGCTGATGATCCCAATTCAGCTCTAGTCCAGTAATCCATTAAGTCGACGACGAAGGGGATAGTGAAGCGTGAATTTTGAACTATTGGCCCAATTGACAATTGCAGGTATTGTCCTTGGTTCCTTTTACGCATTGCTCGGTGTGAGTTTCGGTCTGGTTTACCAGACATCGAAAATCTTTCACCTTGCTAACGCTATCCCCTTCGCTGCCGGCGGATATGGAGCAGTTTGGTCGGCAGAGGTTCTCCATCTGCCGTTGTTTGTGGCGCTGGCCTTCGGGCTCTTGATGGCCGTTGTATTCGGTCTGCTTATTCTCTTTCTGGGTTACTTTCCAGTGATGCGCAGAAATGGAGCCCTGCTCTCACTCTTCCTCGTTTCATTAGGCATTACGGTGGCATTTCCAAACTTGTTACAGATTGTGTTTGGAACCGAAAATATTCCATTACGAACTTATAATTCCGAAGGTGAATTGAGTAGTGCTTTTGACAACAGAGTTTTCAGTTCTGGGTTTCTCACAATTACGCTAATCGATGTCCTAAAAATTATCGTCTCATGGGTGTTGATTATTGCTGTCGTTGTCTTTGTTAAAAGAACTAGATCCGGTCGCTCGATAACGGCACTTCGAACAAACCCGACGATGGCAACAGCGGTAGGAATCGACAGGAAACGCGTTTACATATTGGTTTTTGCTCTTGGGTCATTTCTCGCAGGCGTTGCAGGACTCTTTGTGACCGCTGAATTTGTCGCCTCGCCCGTGATGGCTCTCCAATGGACAATCGTTGGCTTCATTGCAGTCTTTTTTGGGGGCATCGGTTCGCTCGTAGGTACCGCGTTCGGTGGTTTAGTGCTCGGCTTGCTGAGTAGTTTGAGTTCCCTTTATCTACCGGTCAATTACTCACCGATTGTCGTATTTGCATCATTATTCATAATTCTGCTGATCCGCCCGCAGGGTCTATTTGGGAAGGCATCGGTCTAGTCATGGGTTACTACGCGCAAATTGCAATCAATATCTTGATCCTCATGTCTCTCGCAGTCTCATTGAACCTGCTGCTCGGGTATGCAGGAAGAGTTTCGATGGCGCAGGCGGTGCTTTTCGGAATCGGGGCTTTCACGGCCGCGCGCTTAGTTCTGCCCAAGGCAGACGCTTCGAGTGCAGTGGCTGCATCTGGTATCAACTATGGTTTGGGATGGCACTGGCTTCCTGCGACTGTTGTGGCCATCGGTGTCACCTTTGTGGCCGCGCTCATAATTTCTCTGCCAGCGATTCGCCTCATTAAAGGTGAATACCTGATCCTGTTGACGTTGGCTTTCCAACTTGGTGGTGAGCAGATTCTTAGTGTGTGGGAGGGCTTCACAGGTGGCCCCTTTGGTGTAGCAGGCATTCCACCGCTGAAAATTGGTGACACGTCATTCTCCACCCTTCGTGAATCTGGAACGATCCTGTACGCAGGCCTAATGCTGGTTATCACGATTATTGTTATCTTGATTTCCTGGGGCCTTGGCGAATCGCCATTTGGTCGACTCTTGAAAACGATTCGTGGTAACGAGACGCTTCTTCCGAGTCTAGGCAAGAATCCAATCCGACCGGAATTGCTCACCTTTGGAATCACAGCTGCAATTGCTGGAGGGATTGGAGCCTTTTTTGCCTATTCGCAGGGAGCGATGGTTCCTGGCAATTTCAGTTTGGACCTGTCAATTCTTGTCATTTCAGTTGTCGTACTCGGTGGGACAGGCAACATCGCGGGAACAATTGTTGGAGCGATCATTCTCGGGGGACTCGAACCAATTTTGCGGCAGGTCTTGGGTGATGAAGGGATTCCTTGGCAGCGAGTCATTTACGGTGCGGCACTAGTCCTCATGATGATCATTCGACCTGCTGGTCTCATTCCTGAAGGTGCATTAACTCGGATCCGAAAGCCCAAGGTTGCAAAGTCATTCGACCAGAATTTAAATGGAGCTCAAGGAATTCAGTTCGGTGACTTCACAAATAAGAGATCTAGTTCGCCGGAGGAGAATCTGAGTGAAGTCTTAGTCATCGAAGACATCAAAAAGTCTTTCGGGGGGTTGAGCGCCGTAGGTGGGGCGAGTTTCAGTTTGCGCAAGGGTCAAATCACTGCGCTCATTGGACCTAATGGCGCCGGTAAGACCACCATATTCAACATGATCACTGGAACTTTGAGTTGTGATTCAGGTTCCATCAAACTTCGTGGTCGAGAATTGACAGGCATGCCCACGTACGAAATTGAACGACTTGGAATCGCGAGATCATTTCAAGATGTGCGACTCAACGAAAGCATGACAGTGCTGGACAATGTCGCGGTAGCTGTCCCGAATCAGCCGGGTGAGAAAATATTCAATCTAATTCTTCACCCTCTGAAGAGCCGCAAGGCCGAGAAAAGTGTTAATCAGATTGCTCTTGATTGTCTGGCCGTGTTGGGAGTCGCGCAGACTGCACATGAACTGGTCAGAAATTTGTCCTATGGGGATCAAAAGTTGGTGGCAATTGCGAGGCTATTGGCAACGGACTGTGACGTATTGTTGCTCGACGAACCGACGAGCGGTGTTGATCCAGGGAGTGTGAATCTCGTAATCGAGGGAGTATCGAAGTTGCGAGACCTAGGAAAGACCGTCTGTCTAGTTGAGCATTCAGTTCACTTTGTGGAACGCCTTGCCGATCACGCCATATTTCTCGACCAGGGCGTAGTTATTGCTGAAGGTACGGTGGCTGAACTCGTCTCGTCAGCCGAACTAACAGAACTCTATTTCGGGAATTAGGCGGCATCATGACAATTGATACTCAAAGAAACGGCCTGGTAGTTCAAAATCTTTACGCGGGCTACGGTAAGCGCGACGTCATTTTCGACGTCAATATAAATGTATTGCCCGGAGAAATTGTTGGAGTCGTGGGTCATAATGGAGCGGGTAAATCGACTTTACTAAAGAGCATCTTTCGGTCCATGCCCATAGCGCGGGGTAATATCAATTTCGGGCAGCTCGATTTGACCAAAAAGACAAGTCCTTATGTGGTCGCGCAGGGCATTAGCTTCACGCCAGCCGAACTGCCTATTTTCCGCGACTTAACGGTGCAAGAGAATTTAGAGCTCGGAGCATTCTCAATAAAAAAACGTGCAACTTATTGGGAGCGTCTACACGAGGTGACCGAAATATTTCCCGTACTGGGAGAACGACTTAAGGAGACTGCGGGACGATTTTCAGGTGGTCAACAGCGACAACTTTCAATCGGAATGGCACTGATGACAAATCCAAAATTGATGATGTTGGATGAACCCTCACTGGGAATTTCACCCTCGGTTGTGCAAAAGACATTTCAGGTGATCCGCGATCTCGCTAAAGAGCGTGATTCAAGCGTGCTGATCGTCGAACAAAATGTGAAAGCAATGACTCAAATTGCAGATCGGATCTACGTACTAAGAAACGGTGAAGTTGTCCTGGAGGAGACTCGCGAGGAAGCTTTATCTCGAGACGACTGGTGGGACCTGTTTTAAAATGTCAAAACAGAAAAATATGTCGTGTCACGAAAGTGGAGTGAGTACCAATCCTGCGTTGGTTCTCCTACATTCTCTTTGGCTTAATCACCACCAGTTCGATTCCTTAATATTGATGTATTCTCAAAGTTTTCATATTTTTGCCTTCGACATTTATGGCCATGGCGATTCGCCGCCAAATAGTCCCGAGATTGAAGACTTGGGGAAAATCGCAACTCAAGTTCTTGATCAACTTGCCGTTGCGGGCATTGAGACTTTCCACATTCTGGGGCAATCGATGGGTGCAGATATCGGAGTCAGAATGGCAATTCAAGCTCCTAATCGGGTTCAGTCCATGGTATTAATTGGCAGCAGTTGCACACCTGCAAACCCAAGTCGATTGGATGTCTCTTTTGAATGGATCAACGAATTGGCCATCCAGGGTTTTACTGCAGAAGATCTCACACGAGCATCAACCATTCTCCTCGGCGAGACTACTCGAACGAGTCCTGAAAGTAACTCTCAAGCAGTATTCGTAGATCAATTGCTTGCCAGCGTGACGCGTGATGTCATTCCAACCATGCGTGGCGTCTTTGCTCGTGCCGGGGTGTGTGAAGAATTGGATTCAGTTCATGTGCCATCACTTGTTATATCGGGTAGTGAGGACCTCGCACGACCTGTAGATCAAGGCCGAGCACTGTCCGAATGTCTCAGAAATTCACGTTTCGTCGAGTTCGACAAATGCGGCCACACACCTATAATTGAGGCCTTTGATAGGTGCATCACCGAGATAGATAGCTTTTGGGATCAGTACCAGGTGGTCTGTCATGACTGACGCTGCCACGGGCTCGTCACGCGGACTTACTAGTTACGGCGATGCGGGTTTCAGTAAATTCCTCCGCGGAGTCTTTCTCGCAAGCGCTGGGTGGGATGCCCAGGATCTTGAACGGCCAATAATAGGAATTGCGAATACGGAATCAGATTTCAACCCATGTCACCGATTGTCCCCGGCAATTATTGAGAATATAAAAAGAGGGGTCCTCGAGGCAGGTGGTGTTCCTTTTGTATTTCCAACGATAAGTCTGGGTGAAACGCTTCTCAATCCAACATCAATGTATTTGCGAAACCTCATGGCGATCGAAACTGAGGAAATGATTAAGGCGCAACCGATGGATGCAGTGGTTCTAGTCGGTGGTTGCGATAAGACTGTTCCTGCTCAAGCAATGGCTGCGATTTCCGCAGATATTCCAGCGCTTCTCGAAGTCGTTGGTCCGATGGTGACCAGTACATGGCGCGGCAATCGCTTGGGTGCCTGCACAGATTGCCGAAGGATGTGGGCAAGTCATCGCGCTGGAGATTTAGATCAAGATGAAATTGCTGAAGTTGGAAATGCATTAGCCACCACAGGTGGAACATGCATGGTCATGGGAACTGCCTCCACAATGGCAAGTCTGATGGAGACAATAGGTTTAATGCTTCCTGGAGGGGCAACACCACCATCTCCAACTGGTGATCGGTTGCGACATGCAACGAAAACAGGGCGGGCCGCAGTGGCCCTAGCGCTCGAGGGGCGCGGACCATCGACTTTCCTATCGCGGGATTCTTTCATGAATGCTGTGACCGTGTTGGCTGCGATCGGTGGATCAACCAATGCAATCGTCCACCTACTTGCAATTGCATCGCGCGCTCAGATTGAACTGACATTAGATGACATGGAACAGACCTTCAAGAAGACACCTCTGCTCCTCGACCTTAAGCCATCGGGGGTTGGTTACATGGAGGATTTCGACCGCGCAGGCGGGGTACCTCAATTGTTGCTGCGATTGAAACCGTTACTAAAGCTTGACGCAATGGGTCCTTTGGGTCTAACGCTGGGTGAGCAATTGGAGACTGTGACATTAAAGGAGCACGACACAACTATTCGCGCGCTGGACAACCCATTACTTCCTGCACCAACACTCGCCGTCGTTCGCGGATCATTGGCTCCCGAAGGTGCGGTGATCAAGGTCTCGGCAGCATCACCTGATCTGCTTCGCCATAAAGGACCTGCCAGAGTATTTGACAGTGCCCAAGAGGCTTCGCTTGTGTTGAGCGATCCGGAAATCGCATTTTCGCCAGATGACGTTTTAGTCTTGAGAAACTCTGGTCCAGTCGCCGCCGGGATGCCAGAAGCAGGATCCATGGCCATTCCTAAGTCTTTGGCCATAAAGGGTGTGAAAGACATCCTCCGAGTCTCAGACGCAAGGATGAGCGGCACCTCATATGGAACGGTGGTGCTTCATTGCTCGCCTGAGAGCGTGGTTGGTGGACCGATCGGTTTAGTTCAAGATGGAGACATTATTGAGCTGGATATTGATAATAGGTCTCTGAATTTACTGGTGAGCGAAGAAGAACTTGCCGTTCGAAGCAGTCAATTAGATGTGACACCCATGGATGACATTCGTATGAGCATTTGGCGACGCATTTTTACCAAGCATGTTACTCAGGCTCACCTTGGAGTTGACATTGATATGGGGCAACCATGATTTCAATCGCCGCAGTAGGAATTGAACTTCCTTTGGAGCGAGTGACGGGGATTTCAACTCGACTAATCCGAGGGCGCCACTTCTTGCTCGTTAGGTTGCACGACAATTCGACGGGTGTGGAAGGCGTTGGCTACACATATGTGGGCAGTCATGGTTCACGTACGGCGGTCACGATGTTCGAGGAGGTATTTGCCCCTCTATTAAATGACATGATCTCGGAAAGCATTACTAATATCTGGGAAAAACTCTACCTTGAAACGCTGTTGATAGGTCGAGGTGGTCTTGCCATGCGTGTGCTGTCTGCAATAGATATCGCCTTGTGGGATCTACGGACACGCGAAATGAATGTGTCACTTTCCGTCGCTCTAGGGGGGCGAGCCCAAGGTGTGCCCGCCTACGCTTCTGGTGGGTATTTTTATAGCGGAGTTGACCCAATCGAATCGATAACGACCGAGATGAATCAGAATGTAAAAAGTGGCTTTACCAAGCATAAAATCAAAGTTGGCGGATATGGCGTTCTCCAGGATGCTGAGCGGGTTGCAGCGGCACTTGAAGTATTGCCATTGCATCATGAACTTGCGCTCGATGCTAACAATGCATACGGGAACAGCTATGTCGCGGCAAAAGCTTTGGAGAAGTTTGAGTTGGCTGCGGGGGACAGGGGGCTCTGGTGGTTTGAAGAGCCACTAGGGCCCAGCGATGTCGAGGGGCATTCATTCCTCAAATCTAGGTTTGCTACACCCATTGCATCAGGCGAGATTCTGCAGACTCGCCATGAGGTTCGACCCTACATTGATGCTCGGGCTGTTGACTTTCTCCAAATTGATGCTGGTGTAATTGGAGGAATTACTGAGTTTGTCAAAGTAGCTCAAGCAGCCAGCGTTGCCCAGATGGCGATTGCACCTCACTGGCATGCGAATATCCATGGTCATCTGGCAACGGCGCTCGAAAATTGCGTGATCGTCGAGCATTTTATGTTGGAAAAGGATATATATAACTTTGAAATCTTGCTCACGCCAGACAGTCGAATGAAATTTTCAAACGGAGAGGTTTTAGTCGAAAACACTACGGGTCTCGGGCTTACCTTCGATGAAGATAAAATCAATATGTTCAAGGTAGCTGACTTCAAATGGTGAATATTGTGAACGGTCAGCCCAGGATTTTTGCCGGACCAAGCCCGTGGCCCGATTTAATCGAGCTGGTCAAGTCTCATGGTGTGCTCGTAACAAGCCCGCATGAAGCGGATATAATTCTGTGGTTTGGACGAGATCCCAATGAGATTGTTGGACAGTGGTCAGACAATCTAAAGTGGTTACAACTGCCCGATGCTGGTATTGAAAAATGGCTAGTACCGCAGATCCTCGATGGTGAATTTCAAACCACAAGCGCCGCGGGCGCCTACGGTTCGCAAGTTGCCGAACATGCGTTGGCCATGATCTTGGCCGGCCACCACGAAATCGTAAGTTCTGCCCGCTCAATGTCATGGGATCCGAAGTCCCTAAATGTTCGGACCTTAAGGGGATCAACCGTTCTAATAGTCGGAGCGGGAGGTATTGGTAGACATTTAGCGACACTCTTAATGGCCCTAGGTTGCGAGATCGTGTTTGGAACTCGTGAAACAGGACGGCTTGCAGGCGACTGGTCAGAGATCTCCTTTGATCAGCTTCAAGATCAACTTCATCGTTTCGACGTGGTCGTCCTCGCTTGCCCATCCACAGACAAGACAAGAGGCATGGTGGATGCTGATTTTCTCGATCATATGGACAGGGATGCAAGCCTTATCAATATTTCAAGGGGCGATCTTGTAGTAACGGATGATTTGGTCTCCGCATTAACAGAACGATCCATTCGTTTCGCTGCTCTAGATGTAACGGATCCTGAACCATTACCACCTTCTCATGTGCTTTTTGGCTTGCCCAATTGTCTCGTTACACCACACGTGGCAAATCCACCTACGGCGAAGATGGAAGGGTTTGTAAATTTTGCCAGCGAGAATCTTGAACTATTCATGCAGGGAAAAAACTTAAACGGATTGATAAGCAGCAGTAAAGGTTATTGAAGGTTAAGTCAGTAGTTACGTCGATGAAATAGAGGAGTAAATATGTCAAATGCGCACCTGATACAGAAGCCTCGTCCCGAGACAGCAGACGTATTGGTTATTGGTGCTGGCGCTTCGGGCTCCGTGGCCGTTCGCGAGCTCGTGCAGCAAGGCTTCAGCGTCGTCTGTCTAGAGCAAGGTGACTGGACCCCTGCGACCGAATTTACTGGTGATAAGCCTGAATGGGAACTAAGTCGACAAAAGCAATGGCACCCCAATCCAAACGTCCGACAAAATCCATCAGACTACAGCGTGAATACGGACGATTCGGATGTCAATCCATTGATGTTCAATGCCGTTGGGGGCAGCACCATTCTGTACGCTGCACATTGGTGTAGGGCGCTGCCGTCTGACTTTCAGGTACGTACCCAAGATGGGGTGGCAGATGACTGGCCCTTCTCCTATGAGGATCTACTACCTTTCTACCAAGAGATTGAGCGAGACATGGCGGTCTCAGGTCTTGCTGGAAACACTGCCTACCCTGATGGGGGAGGCTATCCGCTACCCCCGCTCCCAATCGGTAAATATGGTCACAAAGCTGCCTCAGGCATGGACAAGCTCGGCTGGCATTGGTGGCCTGGCAACAACTCCATTGCTTCGAAGGCCGTAGGTCATCGAGCTCAGTGTCTGCGATACGGCGCTTGTTTGACGGGCTGTCCTGCAGGTGCAAAGGCGAGCACTGACCTCACACACTGGCCATATGCGTTGGAACTTGGTGCCCATCTTGTTACTGGAGCGCGTGTTAGCGAAGTCACCGTCAATGCAGAAGGTCTTGCAACGGGAGCTAACTATGTCGATCGGGAGGGTAATGAGCAGCATCAGAAGGCAAAAGTCGTAGTGCTAGCAGGTAACGGAATCGGCACCCCTCGTCTTTTGTTACTTTCGAAGTCCAGTGCCCATCCCGATGGCTTGGCGAACTCGTCAGGGCTTGTTGGAAAGCGTCTCATGATGCATCCATATGCGGCAGTTGTTGGCACGTACGAAGACGAACTTGAAAGTTGGCTTGGCCCAGCTGGGCAGTCGATTGAGTCGATGGAGTTTTACGAGACTGATGCGAGCAGGGGGTTTGTTCGTGGGGCGAAATGGAATGTTATGCCAACAGGTGGACCACTGGGAATGCGCGCTGGATACGGTGGGAGACCTATCGAGGAGTCTTTCGGAGTCAATTTTCATCGTAATGTAAAGACCGTTCTTGGCAAGTCCTTCGAGTGGGGCATCATTGCGGAGGATCTGCCTGACGAAAACAATCAAATTGTTTTGGACAGTATTAATGTGGATTCAGACGGCATTCCTATCCCCGAACTGCACTACAAGAGTTCTGAAAACACTTCTAGGCTCATCGACTTCCACGTGGATCGAGCAGTTGAAGCGCACGAGGCTGCCGGGGCCACAACAATTTCCGTTACGAAGTTGATGCGCGATTGTGGTTGGCACCTTCTTGGAACAGCCCGAATGGGAGATGATAGTTCCACTTCGGTAGTTGATCAATTCGGTCGTGCCCACGATTGCCCCAATCTTTATGTGATCGATGGAAGCGTTTTTGTTACTTCATCTGGAGTTAATCCAACTGCCACCATTATGGCGAATGCTCTCAGGTCCATGCGACATCTCGCAGAGACACATACAGATCAGAAGACCGCAAACTAGGAAGGAATGCTGATGCTTAATCCAGTACAAATAGAAACCTACAGCGCACTGGCAAATGAACTTATTCCTGCAGCAGAAGGAATGCCAAGCGCGTCTGAAGCTGATGTTCCAACCACCTGGATAAACACCGCCTTGGGGTATAGGCCGGATCTCGTCGAAGCATTTCTCAGATCGATTGACTCGTGCCGAGGAGAGGTTCCTGCTCGCGCACTCGAGAACCTGAATGCCAATGACACTGAAGCATTCGACGCGCTTGGCGTTTTAACTTCAGGTGCATACTTTCTCAACCCTGGTGTCAAGGAATTGCTTGGTTATCCAGGACAGTTGCCGGTGCCGGCCCATGATGACACCGAAACCTATTTGGAGATTTTGGAACGCGTCGTCGATCGGGGTCCCATTTACCGGGCCTCAGTGAGCACCTGAGGTCATCATGGAGTTTCCACATCCATCCCGACCGGGTTATTACGGACTGGAATTCAGCAACGAATTGTCATCAGCTATTGCGTTGGCGGCTGATGTACTCATTCCAGGTAACGAACATTACCCAAGCGCCTCATCTGCTCGCGTTGTCAATTTCATCGAAGAACGAAGCAGCGATCAGGATCGAGAAAACCTGAAACGAGTCATCGAGCTCCTTGGACCTGATTTAAGTTCAGAGGAGGCAATGCACGCACTCGAAATGGAGCATGCGGAACTCTTTATTTGGTTTCGGGACTTTATCTACCATGCATATTATGCTTCCAATTTGGTTCTTGATGCGCTTTCCAAGAGGGGATACGCCTATCACGGTGCACCTCAACCGCTCGGGTATAGAACCGAGGTTAATCAGGCACAACCTAGGACGACGCGAGGATTTCATTTCAGTAGTGCGGAGGTAACTAAAAATCATGGCTAATTCCGAAGAAGTCGATGTAATAGTTGTTGGAGCCGGAATGGCTGGGCTGAAGATCTCCCAGGTTCTTACAAATGCAGGTGCACGAGTCGTTTGTCTCGAACAAGGTCCAACTGTTGCTGCCGTGGATCATCCAACATTCACATCCGATTGGGAATTCTCAATTGGAAGAGAATGGGCTTTCAACCCCAATATTCGCGGTCTGGAGTACGACTTCCCAGTCGAAACAAACGGGACGTTTCAGCCTTACCTGTACAACGCGGTGGGGGGCAGCACTAATCATTACTCGGCTTTCTGGCACAGGCTTAAGCCAGTCGACTTTCTTAAAGGCACTGAGCACGGACTTGAGGGCGCTATCGATTGGCCCATCACCTATGAAGATCTTGCACAGTACTACGACCTTACAGATAACGAGATAGGAATATCAGGCCTCAAAGGAGATAGAGCCTATCCCGATCGCAGCGATGCTCATCGTATGCCGTTAGTCGGCCATGGAAAATACGCCGCGATTATTGCCGAGGGCCTTGAAAAATTGAATGTGCATTGGTGGCCTGCAGATAACGCGATTCTTACTCAGCGTGTAGGGGATCGGCTGCCCTGTAATTCATGCGGCATGTGCAACCTGGGATGTCCAAGGGGTTCACTTGGTACAGCTCAGGATGTCTACCTGTCATCTGCGCTCGCCCGTGGTCTGGACTTGAGGCCAGGGTCCCGAGTCTCTTCGGTTACAACGGACACGCAAGGACGTGCATCCGGTGTAATTTATACGGATATTGATACAGGCACAGAGCACAAGATAACTGCACAAGTCGTTGTTGTATCTGCAAATGGCATTGGCACGCCACGTTTGCTTCTGATGTCTGAGGGATCGAAGCATCCCCAGGGTCTGGGTAACAATAATGATCAGGTGGGCAGGTACTTCATGACACATGGCTACCGCTTAGCTGATATGTGGTTTGATCACTCCACAGAACACTACAAAGGGCCTTTTGGTGCAGGACCTTACGTGCAAGAGTGGTATGACACGGACCCGAATCATGATTTTGTAAATGGTGTGACGATCACATTTGGCGGCGCCTGGGGTCCTGCAGTCAGCGCATTGGGTGCAACCACGCGCACGCGGCCCGCGGCGTGGGGTAGCAAACATCATAACGAATTCGAGGAAAGATTTGACCGTCATATTTTTTGCGCCATTCAGGCGGACGATCTGCCAGTTGCCACGAATCGGGTGACTCTCGACCCCATTGTGAAAGATGCTGGTGGTCTGCCCGCGGCTAATGTGCATTACGACCTGCATGAAAACACTAGGAAACTACTTGAATTTGGTAGTGACCGTCTACAGGAGATCGCAAATGCTGCAGGTGCAATCGGACTTGATCTTCAGCCAATGGACGAGCGATTCTCCCAGCCTGGATGGCATCTAATGGGGACGGCGCGAATGAGTGCAGATCCAGAAAATGGTGTGACGGACAAATGGAATCGTGTATGGGACACCCCTGGTTTGGTGGTTTGCGATGGTAGCTCCATGACCAGCGGGGGCGCGGGCAATCCAACATCGACAATTGTCACCTTAGCGGCTCGATGCGCGGACAATCTTGTCAAGAACATGGGGCAACCAGTTGAGGCCGCAGGTGAGTAATTTTTCATCCCAGAACAACTCAAGTATGTGGGACTTAGCCATCGTAGGGGGTGGCGTTGTCGGGCTTGGCATTGCAAAAGCATGGAAAGCGCGGAACCCTTCGGACAAAATCATTGTCCTCGATAAAGAGACCCACGTGGGCGCACATGCTTCGGGTCGCAACAGCGGCGTGCTCCATGCTGGCTTCTACTATGCGCCAGACTCACTCAAGGCGCGATTGACCAAAGATGGGAACGCGATGTTGCGGGCCTTTTGCTATGAGCACGGAGTTCCGATTCGTGAAACAGGAAAAGTTGTTGTTACACAGTCTCATGCAGAGATACCGGCCTTGGAAGAGTTGTACCGCCGAGGTCTTCTCAATGACTGTGAGCTCGAGATTGTCGATGAAAATCAACTTCGGGAGCTCGAACCGCTGGCACGCACCGCAGGTAAAGCAATTTGGTCGCCTTTGACTGCCGTGTCAAGCCCCGTAGGTGTAACGAAAAAGTTGGCCGAGGTTGTTGTCGATCAAGGCTGCGAATTGCGATTAGGTGTATCAGTCGTTACTGGACGAGCAGGGGAACTAACTCTTAGTACAGGTGAGGTCATTCGCGCAGGTCATATTGTCAATGCAGCGGGACTCTATGCCGACAAAGTAGCTCACTGGTTCGATGTTGGCCTAGATTACAAAATGTTACCGTTCAAAGGGCTATACCTTTATAGCGATTGGCCAGACGGACGCCTGACTAGGCAAGTTTATCCGGTTCCAAATCCAAAGAATCCATTTTTGGGTGTACACGTGACCATTACCGTTGAAGGCAGAGTGAAAATCGGCCCAACGGCAATCCCAGCGTTAAAGCGCGAGGACTACGGCAAACCTTATGCTTTGTTACCGAAAGAGTTGCTCGAGATTTCACGACTCTATCCCAGATTCCTGACCAGTCCACACCACAATGTCGCCGAATTAATCGCATCGGAGCTTCCAAAGTACAACAAAACATACTTGGTCAATCAAGCCAAGCCACTTGTTCCCTCGATAAATAAAAAGCATTTTAAGGAGCGAGGGAAGCCTGGGGTCCGTGCTCAATTGCTACATGTTCCGTCGAAGCAATTAGTAATGGACTTTCTCGTCATATCGGGGGAGAGTTCAACACACATGATGAACGCCGTTTCCCCTGCTTGGACAAGTTCCCTTGCCGTCGGTGAGTACACAGTTCAGAAAATACATGATGGCGGTTTCCCCGCATGAAATCTAGAGAGGTAGTAGTCCATGACTGAATCAATAAACGCATTGAGCGAGGCGTTAAAGAATGCTTCAGTGTTTGATCTTGAACAACAGAGATTTATTGGGGCACCAATTTATCCCCACCATTGGCCCGGATTTGTCTACACGCTGCATCGCCATCACGTTGATGTGCCGGGACAGGCTCGAACGAGCGCATCAGGAACGGTAACTATGCAGGAACACAGCGGAACGCACATTGATGCGCTGTGTCATCAAGCACTTGAAATGGAGATGTACGGGGGAATCAAGGTCAATTCTTCAAACCAGACGCCAAGAGGGTTTCTTGATCTCGGTGTGGAGACAATTGAACCTATTATTCGCCCAGCAGTTCTCCTCGATGTCGCTAGGAGCAAGGGCGTTGCACGGTTGCCCAAGGGCTACTTGATCACTCGGCAAGATCTTGAAGATGCAGCCGAATCCCAGGGTATAGCAATCATGAAGGGTTCCTGTGTCTTGATTCGAACTGGTTGGGGGGCAACTTTCAGCGATACAGATGATTATCTGTCGGCTGCTGGGATATCGGCTGACGGTGCACTTTGGCTAGCTGAGCAAGGACCATTTCTCTGTGGCGCAGATAACGTGGCATTTGACTATCCTGACAATGTCGACATCGAGTTGGGCTCTTTGCCATGCCACGTGGTTTTGATCATTCAAAATGGAATCTACATTGTTGAAAACCTGCTGCTGGAGGAACTAGCTGCAGCGGAGTGCTGGGAGTTCACCTTTGTCTGCCTGCCACTCAAAATGCAAGGTGTGACGGGTTCTCCCGTGCGACCTTTAGCGATTAAAACAAATTAATAGATCTGAAGCAATACAAAACAACCACAAGGCAGTACACAACTATCAAAAGGAGAAGATCATGGAAGCAATCACTCTGGCAGCGGTAAAGCGCGCACTTGAAAGTGCCGAGAATAAAGCAAATGAAATTGGATCCCCTTCATCCATCGCGATTATGGATTCAGGTCGCGAACTACTTGGATTCGTTCGCATGGATGGGGCGCTTCTTGCAAGCGCCGAGATCTCACAGGCCAAGGCCTATACCTCGCGATCCATGAACGCACCGACTTCCGCACTTGGAGAGTATGTGCAACCGGGCGCACCGTTGTTTGGCCTAGAGTCGGCACATTTCAAGGCTGGTCGTGCGCTGATCACGTTCGGCGGCGGTGTTCCAGTGACGATAAACGGCGAAGTTGTCGGAGCTGTCGGGGTAGCCGGCGGAAGCCCTGATCAAGATGAACAAATCGCATTGGCTGCAGCCGTAGTTCTTGAGGGCGCATGATGAAGGATTTGGCAACACTTGAAGGCAAGAAGATCTTGATGACCGGTGGAGCGGGCAATATTGGCCGGGCATCTGCGCTGTTGTTAGCCGAAAAAGGAGCTACCATCGCAATTGGTGATCTCGATCTCGCAGGAACACAAGAAACTGTCGAGATGATTGAAAGTGCTGGTGGTAAAGCGAAGGCATTCCAGCTTGATGTCCGCAGCGAGGCAGAAGTAGCAAACTTTGTCACTCAGGCAGCGAGTTACCTCGGCGGCGTTGTTGACGGTGTGTTCTTAAACGCTGGGCTTCAGAGGTCTGGTCGGGTAGATGAGTTCGACAGCGACGATTGGGATGCGCTCTTTGATGTCAATCCGCGTCACTGCTTCTACGTGACTAAACACGTTGTTCCGATACTTAAGGCCCAAAATGGGGGAGCGATCGTGATGACTGCCTCCCTCGCTGGGGTTAAGGGGGGCCCAGGAATGACCGCATACTCCGCTTCAAAAGGGGCAATTATTGGATTTGGCAAATCGCTTGCTGCAGAAATGGCACCGTTCGATGTTCGCGTGAATGTACTGTGTCCAGGATGGATTGATACGGCATTTAATGAACCCGCAATTAATTTCATGGGGGGAGTCGATGCCCATGCCGAGGCCATTAAGGCAATTGTGCCATTGCGCAGGCAAGGATCTAATGAGGAAATTGCTCAAGCTGTGTTGTTCTTGATATCAGATGCTTCCTCATATATGACAGGACAGTCAATGATTATTGATGGTGGTGTCTATTAGTTCTCGAACCAGATTCATATCTCGAAGAGAGCAGGATTAGGCTTCCCAACTCATGGTCTATGCGGGGAGGGCACAGTGACATCGGAGTTAGGTTCTACATCAAGGGTTACTATGGCGACTGTCGCAGAAGTGGCAGGTGTTTCCGTTGCTTCTGTATCGAATGCCCTGAATGAAAGAGTTGGCCTGAGCCCTGAGGTTCGGTCCCGCATTTTAGCCGTCGCTGACGGACTGGGTTATCGAAGGAACACTTTGGCGCAGGAGCTGCGAATCGGTCGTTCGCGCACAGTTGGGCTTAGTGTGGTGGATCTGGCGAATCCCTTTTACGCTGATCTGTCACAAGGCGTAGTAAAGACGGCTGGAGAACATGACTATGACGTCTTTCTTTCTAGTGTAGGGCCCGAGAGTGAGTCACTGAAGGAGGTAGTGGACGGCTTCCTAGATCGAAGACTTGGCGGTTTGCTGTTTACGTCATTGACGAATGCGGACGCAGAATTGCTCCGGAGATTGCAGAAGCACGCCATCCCTTTTGTCAAACTCGTGCGCGATGTTCAAGGCGTGGTAGCTGACTGGGTTGGCATAGACGACTACTCAGGTGGAGTAGCTCTGGGCGATCACATTGCAGCAACTGGAAGAAAAACGGTGGCCTGCTTGGGTGGACCCTCTGACTCCAATGCTTCAGCGGCCCGCGTAAATGGTATTCGGATGGGCTTGGCAAGAAAGGGCATCAATTTGATTAATGAAGCTCAGCCAAATTTACATGGAACACCAACTCGCATGTCAGGGTACAACCGGGCATTGAGTCTGCTGCAGGAGAACAAGCGTATCGAGTGCATTATTGGGGGGAATGACGTAATTGCCATTGGCATTCTTGACGCCTGCAGAGATAATGGATTCTCAGTACCTGAAGATATCGCTGTCGCCGGGTTCGATAACATGACGTTTTCGTCCGCAGGCCCATTGGAATTGACCACGGTTGATGTTCCCCGCGAACAAATTGGAGCAATTGGCATGAAATTCCTCATCGAGAGAATGGATGGCTTCACTGGACCCCCACGACGCAAATTTTTGCCGTTTGACCTTGCCATTCGTTCCTCAACTAGCCCAAAAAGTGACTGAATTGTGTGTTTAATACTCCATAGGGAGGTAAAACAATGAATTCAGAAGTGATCCCCATTCCTGGTTGTGACATGTATACCCGCACATTTGGGACGCCAACGAGTAAAGCCGTATTGTGTTTACATTCCCTTTTTCTCAATGGTGGGATGTTTTATGAGTGGGCAGAGTCTGTGTCCGACGAACTATTTGTAGTGGTACCCGACTTTAGGGGGCAAGGGCGTAGCGCAAACCTTGAACACCAGTCCATTCTGGACATGGACCTATACGCAGCAGATATCCAGTCTTTCATAGATGTCTTTTCCCGCCGTCATAGCGTTGACACTTATGGCCTTCTAGCGCAATCGATGGGTGGTGATGTGGGACTGCGGGTCGCTTACAACAATCCAGAGAGAATCAATTCGGTAGCCCTTCTCGGGTCTTCCGCCTGCGATGAGCCACCCAATCAACTGCAAGATTTCCACAAATGGGTCAAGGGGGTGGAGGCTTCAGGCTTTACAGGTGATGCCTTGGAATACACATACAAGGTGATGCTTGGGGAGACCTGTCGAAATGATCCTCAGCGATCTTCCATTTCAGAGGGGCTCCGCGCACAACTGGCACAACTTGATTTAGATCTCTTGCCTGCAATGCGTGGAGTCGTTGAACGAACGAGTGTGATGCATCATTTGCATAACATTACGATACCCACACTAATAATTTCAGGACAGGAAGATTGGGTTCGTCCACCGAGCTGGTCTGCGGCAATGCACGCTGAACTTCCTAACTCGGAGCTCATTAGCTTGGCAAATGTTGGGCACAGCCCAATATTAGAGTCGCCTGAGATTGTCTTTCCCATGCTCCGTGAGTTCTTTGTTAACAATTTGTTCGAACAGGTGGATGCAGGAGTCTAACGTCATATATTTCGTCCAAGGATTCTGAAAAGCCTGATCTTATCCTCGTAAAGGATGACTGCAGAAGATTGCGATCTAGCTACTCGGGCAAGCTGCAATAAAGGAGCAGCGCGCGTCCCAAGCTTTGCGTGACAGGCGAGAACGAGGGGCGAAGTAGTCGAACCCATGAAGCGCGCCATTCCAAACATGAGCCTCAGTAGCCACACCCGCATTCATCAAACGTTGCGCGTATTCGATGTCTTCATTCATGAATATGTCCATTGTGCCGGTCTCGATATACGTGGGAGGAAGTCCGGATAGATCCCTGGCTAGCGCGGGGGAGGCGTATTCGGATGCTTGAGCAGTGTCTGATGTGTGACCAAGATAGGCATTCCATCCAAGGGCGTTGTCTGCATAGGTCCACGTGATCAGGGGTCCTGTCAATCCAGAATTCGGATCTATGTTCCGATGGTCGAGCATGGGATAAATAAGAATTTGGGCACTCAGGGTCACGATTTGTTTATCTCGGTTGCGCAGAGCCACGGCGGCCGCGAGGCCTCCACCCGCACTATCCCCGACGACACAAAGGTATTTTCCCGTCGATATGTGATCCCGGACCCACCGCAGGCCTTCGATGCAGTCATCTAGGGGAGCAGGAAATGGATGCTCGGGCGCTAAACGGTAGTCCACCGAGACAACCGTGGAATTGCTCTGCTGCGCCCAATATGCACATCTGGCGTCATAGGTATCAACTCCGCTGAAAATTAGCCCACCGCCGTGGATGTAGTACAAAGTCCCGCTCTCAGAATTGAGTCTTTGCGGCGTGTATATCCGTAGTCTTAAATCAACGACTGAATCGGATCTGGGAATGATTTCATCACACCATGTGACTTCTTTTGATTCATAAAAATTAGTGGCTAAAAAATGGTCAAGTTCGCCCGACGTCGACCGTCGCAGATCAATATTGTTGGAGGGAACCGACCATCGAGCTCTCGCAGGATAGGCAGTGCGAAGGGCGCCACGGAGGACACCTATTTCAATCCCGCCGATGCGCATGTGGTGATCTTGACACAGCCCGCGTGTGAAATGC
>JAFMDS010000043.1 GCA_017857175.1 Candidatus Nanopelagicales bacterium
GCGGAGGCGGCGAGATTTGAACTCGCGATGGGGATGAACCCAAACCGCATTAGCAGTGCGGCGCCATAGACCGGACTAGGCGACGCCTCCACACTACTTTCTAGCCAAATGGCCCGAATGCAGCCCGCTTAGCCTAACGCCTAGCCATTTAGTGCAGACTTGTGGACCGTGACGAACCCCGAACAGAACACTTTGGCCATTGATTGCGGCGGAGGCGGCATTAAAGGCACCGTGCTTGATGAGTCCGGAACCATGCGCTCCCACCCGATTCGAGTGCCCACTCCCTACCCTCTGAGCACGGATCTTTTTATCAAAACACTGTTAGATCTGGCTGCACAATTGCCCAAAGCGCAACGAGCAACGGTGGGGCTCCCCGGCATGATTCGTCACGGTGTTGTCATCACTACCCCGCATTACATCACTCGATCTGGACCACGATCTCGCATCTTGCCTGAGCTTGTTGAGCAATGGGAAAATTTCGATGTTCGAACCGCCATGATCTCGGCGTGGGACATGCCCACCATTGTGCTCAATGATGCAGAGATTCATGGAGCGGGAGTTATCGCCGGACAAGGACTGGAATTGGTTCTCACTCTCGGTACCGGACTGGGGAGCGCAATTTTTGATGGTGGCGTTTTAGCGCCGCATTTGGAACTGTCCCAGGCCCCAGTTCGTTGGGGACTTTCCTATGACACATATATAGGTGAACATGAGCGTCGAAGATTAGGCGATGCCATGTGGTCGCGCAGAGTTGCTCGCGCAATCGATGTCCTGCGCCCTGTTTTCATTTGGGATCGCCTCTACCTCGGCGGGGGAAATGCCCGTGCTTTGACCCCGTCAGCTGTCAAGAAGTTGGGCGACGATGTCGTGATCGTTCCTAACTCGGCAGCGCTGGTGGGCGGGGCACGCGTCTGGCAACTTCCGCACGCCTAGGCTTCGGCCATGGAAACCAAGGCATATGCGGCAGCAACACCCGGAGCACCACTCGAAGCGACCACGATCGAGCGGCGTGATTTAGGCCCACACGACATTCTGATTGACACCAAATTTGCCGGCATCTGCCATTCGGATATCCATCAGGCGCGCGAGGAATGGGGCCAAGCGATTTTTCCCATGGTCCCCGGCCATGAAATTGCAGGTGTTGTCTCTGCGGTTGGTTCCGAAGTTAAAAAATTCGAAGTGGGCGATCATGCTGGTGTTGGGTGCTTTGTTGATTCATGTCGCGAATGCGAGAACTGCGAGCAGGGGCTTGAGCAATACTGCACAGGTCACCTTTCGGTGACATATAACGGCCGTGAGGCCGACAAGGAAACACCGACGTACGGCGGCTACTCACAGGCAATTGTTGTCGATGAAAACTATGCACTTCACATTCCCGGAAACCTCGCACTCGATATTGCCGCACCACTTCTTTGCGCGGGCATCACTCTCTACTCGCCGCTGCGCCAATGGGGTGCGGGCCCTGGAATGAAGGTGGGCATTGTTGGGCTTGGTGGCCTCGGGCACATGGGAGTCAAAATTGCTCACGCAATGGGTGCTGATGTCACTCTCATTAGCCACTCCGCACATAAAGAAGCTGATGCACGTGCCCTGGGTGCCACCAATTTCCTTCTATCCAGCGACAAAGGGCAAATGAAAGCGGCTCGCTACACATTCGATCTGATTATCAACACTGTCGCGGTCAACATTGATGTTGATCAATACCTGTCGCTTCTCAAACTCGATGGCACCCTCGTTATGGTGGGAATCCCAACCGAACCACTCTCCATTCGCACTTTCTCCATGGCCATGGCACGTCGCAGGGTTGCCGCATCGAATATCGGTGGCATCGCAGAGACCCAGGAGATGCTCGACTTCTGCGCTGAGCATGGTTTTGGTGCCGATATTGAAATTATCGATGCAAAGGACATCAACACGGCTTGGGAGCGTGTGATCAATAGTGATGTTAAGTATCGCTTTGTAATCGATACCGCATCGATGTAAAACGCTGCCTATTTCCACGCAGGATCAGTAGGAACAGGGTGTTCCCCGTGATCACGATGACCGCAAAAACAAGTGTTACCGGCCACGGGTTAAAGAACACCAGGGGAACCCAGCTCACGATGGAAAACCAGTGAACCCATTCGGCTCTGCGTAGTTCTACGAGGTACCGATCAATGTGTTCAACATTTCGCCCAGGAATACTGCTCTTACTTTCCCCACCAAAGGTCTCACCCAATTCCGGCAAGCTACGTGCGAGTTTGCTGGTGCGAAAAAAGCGAAAGAACCGTGGCTTTTCCCACGGCATCAGGGTGAGAGGAAATCGGTCGCGTCCCAATGTCCTCGCTGGCAACCGCGGCGCAATGGCACCCATCCCGATGGAAATACCAGCAACGATGACAATGTCGATGCCAATGAGTATCAGCCAGGCCGTGACCGAATCAGGAGTCATCACGCGCGCGTGTCCCACTCCCCATAACCATCCAGCAATTCCCGATAAATGTCGAGATGACCATTGTGGCGGGCATTCTCATCAATCATGTGCAGGTAGACCCAGCGCAGCGAGGGGTGCTTGCCATGTGGGTTGGCACGAACCGCGAGATCATCCAGTTGCAAGCCAGCGGCGATCTGTCTGCTTCGGTCGCACTCTTCTGCGTAAAGGGCAAGTAACGACTCCATGGTTTCATCATCAGAAATAACGAACTCGAGGTCAGGCTCCGTGTCATTCCAATCCATGGGGACCCCGTCCTCGCCAGCAAGCTGGCGCCTGAACCACCAGCGCTCAACGTTAGTCAGATGTTTGAGAATTCCCGCGACGCTTGTGTTTGACGGCCCAAGTTTGCGCCTGGCATCGCTCTCGCTGATCCCCGCGCACTTGGCCACCACAGTTTCCCTGGTGTCCTCGAGATGCGCCTCAAGCATTTCGCGTTCACCAGATTTTTCAATGTCAAAAGTCATGTGGCAATCCTAGGGATGGCTAAAAGAATCGGCCTGGGCTTTCGCCCAGGCCGTCTGCGGCGAGGGAGGGATTTGAACCCCCGGAGAGTTTCCCCTCGGGCGCTTTCAAGGCGCCTGCAATCGGCCGCTCTGCCACCTCGCCATGGACACCACTTTTTCACTCAAAAATCTAAAAAGATCGCGTGAATTCGCAATATCCGCGGCTAACCGTATCTGACCATCAAAAAAAATTTGCATCTACTGCATCCAAATGGGTGCTTTCGCCAGTAATGGGGGTAACAGCACGACACCTAAACAATAATTTCAAGGAGAACATCATGAAATCTGCTCGAACCCTTGGACAGCGTTCAGCCATCCTGGCTGGCGCAATCCTCGTCCCAGCTGGGCTTTTCGCCGCTCCTGCAATGGCAGCGGATGAAGCAACAGTCTCCGTCCTGCATGCAATCCCCGCAGGTTCTGGAGCGGACATCGTTGACGTGTACGCCGGCGATGCACTCTTGATCGACAACTTCACACCCGGATCCCTCGAGACCTTGATGGTTCCTGCAGGTTCCTATGATCTCGGCGTCTATGCCGATGGTTCGACACCAGCAGACAGCGATGCCGTTCTCGAAGCAATGGGCGTCGAAGTACCTGCAGGTGCAAATGCCACTGTCACCGCAAACCTTGACGCTGATGGCGCACCCGCCCTCAATGTGTTTGTTAACGACATCTCTGAAGTTGCCGCAGGCGATGCACGCTTGACCGTGCGTCATATCGCAGCAGCCCCAGCAGTTGACATTCTCGCTGACGGCAATGTGCTCTTTGCAAACGTTGTTAACCCAGAAGAGGGAATTGCTGATGTCCCCGCTGGCATGTACACGGCCGAGGTCGCACTTGCTGGAACTGACACGATCGCACTTGGACCAGCAGATCTCGATCTCGCTGAAGGTGCCAACACGATTGTTTATGCATGGGGTTCAGCGGAAGCTGGCAACTTGGCACTCGCAACTCAAATCATCGGTGGCCTTGATGGCATGCCCGATGGTGTCCCAGCCGGTGGCGGTGCTACCGCTGGTGGCGATAACGCGGCACTGATCGCTGCAGGCCTGATGACCGTTGCAGCAGTTGGAGTCGCAGGAGCTGCAGTGCGACTCAACCGCAGCCGGGCATAACCGAACTAGTAAGTAAATGACCAGACCCCGTCCCGCAATCCTCGTCCTGGGATTCAGCTTCCTCCTCCTGGCTGTCTCTTCGGTGTGGTTTGTCATGGCGGGGTCTGGTCCACTTAGTGGTTCAGACAATGCATCAACCCAAGAAATCACAACTATTGGCCAAAGTCGAAGTAATTCTGGTTCCCCAGCAGTTGTCCCAACACCTCCTGCTCGGATAGGTACGGCGGTAACAAATGAACCGACACCCGTTGCACCAATTCCCGTAGCAATCAGCATTCCCGGGCTATCGGTCGAAACGGCCGTGATTCCCGTCGGTGTTGACGACGATGGCCAAGTCAAGATTCCTCAAAACATTGACCGTGTTGGCTGGTACAAATTTGGTGCGAAGCCTGGATCCGGTATCGGGTCCAGCGTGATCGTGGGGCACCGAGATGGCCGCAACTATGGCAAGGGCGCCTTTTACAACCTTGGCACCCTCAAGCCTGGAGACTCAATAGCAATCACCACCGAGTCAGGCGAAGAGCTAAATTACCGCGTCACCGGGCGCGAATCTATTGTCAAAAAGGAACTACCGGTCAGGGAACTCTTTCGCGAGAGTGGCCAAGAAGTACTCACCCTGATCTCATGTTCGGGCAACTACGTACCTGGAGTGGGGTATGACCAGAATGTGATCGTGACCGCCGTGCCAAATTCGGAGGCATGATGGACACTAGGGGCAATGAAACCAATCAACGCCAGGTCAGCCAAATCGCGGCGCATCAGCAGGAGCATGACTCAGAACGGTCCATCGGTCTGATCATGAGAGAAGTCGCAGACGAGGCACTCGCATCGCGTTTCACAATGGGCGATGAGTCCGTGCTCAGAGATGTCTATGAACGCTGGTCATCATTAATTTTCACCATCGCACTGCGATCCACGGGTAACAAAGAGGATGCGGCAGATATCACCCAACTAGTTTTCATTTCCGCATGGAAGGGCAGAGAGGGTTTTGACATGAACGCCGGAACACTTCCCGGTTGGTTGCTCGGAATATGCCGGCGGAAAATTGCTGACCACTTTGGCAACAAAGCGCGCAAGGAAATACCCACCGAGCATGATGCCCTGCAAGCCGACCCGTTTCATTTTGCGCTCGGGTCAGCCAGCAACTCGGTTGATGCAACGATCGATCGCGTTGTCCTGGCAAGCGAATTGGCCCGCCTGGGTGATCCGCAACAAAAAATTATGGAACTCGCCTTTTTTAACGACCTCACCCACGCACAAATCGCTAGTCTTCTCAATCTGCCCCTTGGAACCATAAAAAGCCATATACGTCGATCACTTGATCGTCTTAAGAACCGATTGGAGGCCGCAAGTGTCACATCTTGATTCAGACACAATCGCTCTGATCGCACTGGGCGAACAGGTTGATACACAGGACACCACCCACTTGTCCAAGTGCGCCAAATGCCAAACTGCACTCGATGAATTGCGCGCGGTAGTGGCTACTGCTCGCTCGATCACCGATTCAGATCGCCTTGTCTCACCACCCGAATCAGTATGGGATGGGATTGCTCAGGCTGTTGACGCACCTACTTCGTCGGAATCACCTGAGTCAGGCGCTTCAGAGGTGGGTACCCCTAGCCGCGCTCCTCAGCGCAGGGCTGGTTGGTTCGCCCTGGCTGCAAGCGTCGGTGTTGTGATCGGTGGACTCGGCACATTCGCCGCCATGGAACTTTCAGCATCCAACACGGCACCCGCAGTGATCGCACAAGCCAGTCTTGAACCATTACGCGACGGTGAGCAACCGGCCCAAGCAATGGTGCAACAGGTCGATGGCAACGACGTTCTCGTTGTCCAAACCAGCGGCCTGCCCGCGACAGATGGTTTCTATGAAGTCTGGCTGCTCGCACCTGATGCGGAGTCCATGGTGTCGGTAGGAATGCTCGACACCAACGACAGTGGTTCATTCCCGTTGCCACCAGGCATGGATCTCAACCAGTACCCCGTCGTGGATATTTCCTTGGAGCATTTTGATGGGGACGCAAGCCATAGCGCCGACAGTGTTCTGCGTGGCAAGCTCGAAATTTAGATTTACTCGGCGGCCTCAATAGGCATATCTGCTTTGCCCGCCTGACGTCGGTCGAGGAAGAGCCCCACCACCGTGAGAACGAGCGAGACAAATAGAACACTTGTCACGATCTCTGCCACGCTGTTATGGCGCCACCCGGCAACGATGACGACGAGAACCACCAGTGCGCCCCAAACTGCCAAGACGGCACGCCTGTCTTGTGCGGCAAGTCGTGCGTAAAGCAGGACCTGTACCAAGGCAAAGGCTGAACCCTCGAGCGCAAAGAGCCACGCCTCTGAGCCCAACTCCTCATACTGAGATCCGCCAAGAATCCCGATAACGAGTTCGCCTGCAAACAGACTGACGGACGTAATTATTAGGCCGAGCACCGCTGTCATTCCTGTTGCTAGGTAGACGGCCCGCGTTGAATCCCCTGCACTCATCTTGGGGAATAGAACAATGATGATGGCATTGGGCAGGAAAAACGCAATCTTTGCAAGCAAAACTCCCACCGAGTATTCGCCAGAAAGATCCTCGGTGAGAAAAATCCGGGCCAGAAGAACATCGATATTTGTCAAGGTGAAAAGCACGATGAGCGCGTGGGCAACGTGGCCGAATTCCACACCAATTCCATCGGTAAGTTTTGTGCTGAAAGTCCGTGGGCAAATAAGTTGGTAACTAATTGCGGCACCGACCGCGCAGCCGACCAGAATTCCAATACCGACACCTGTCACGCTTTGCAGGACGACAACGCCCACGATGCCGCCAAATGCCCGCCCCATGCCGTTTGCGATGAAGGCAATGGACAGCTTGATGTGCTCCTCACGGCCTTGGGCAATACCCATGGCCGCGGAACCCACGACCACGAATGCCAACGAGGCAATGCCGGTAACCACAGCGACCACGGGAATGGCGAATATCGTGCTGACGGGCCACGCGGCGATGAGTGCCACGACGACAATTCCCAGCCCAACGAATGCCGAGAGACGAATTGCCTGGCCCTCAACTTCTGCCCTGTTGGTGAGCATCGCCGTCGAGACCCTTCGAGCCGTCAGCGCTTGGGTTGAAATACCAAGAGTCGCGATAATCACCAACAGGCCCAGGAGTGCGCCCAAGGCTCCAAAGTCGGCTTGATCAAGGATTCTGGCCGAAACCATGCTCAGCAGGTAGGCGGTTCCGTTGCCGATGAGGGTGGCGGCTCCCACGAAAATTAATCCCTTGGCCATCACGGACCTCGAGCCAGGGTTCGAGCCAGGGTTCGAGCCAGGCTCTCTGGACACGGAGTCGTTCACGAGAGTGCACTCTATCTGCGCCCACGAATGAACCACAGATCACGCGCCACAATTGAGTGATTGCACTGTTTTTCCGCGTTTTGCATCTATGAGGGACCACTCGTGACTTGTATCACAGACTTGTCGCAAACATGTCCGAATAACGGTCGTTACTATTCCGTTATCTTTTAAACCCGTTTAGCGTCTCCATTCTGATGCGCACGGTCAGCCCCCACCCGGGGTCTGATTCGCACACCGAGTCGGGGGACGAGGAGATCAGATGCACCGCACGAATGGCAATTCACACCAAGGCACCACCGAGCCTGCTTCCCTGGGTTCGGAGTCCCACAACAAGCACCCCCTGCTCTCGCTAACCATGGCTATGGTCATGACTGCACTTGGACTTGTTGCATTCACAAATACCGCAGCTTCCGCTCACACGAGTTCCAGCGGATCCACCGAGTCCATGGAGACAGTGCAATCAATCGTTCTAGCAGACCGATTATCTGCGCCTCAGGAACGACTGGTGGCTGCAATCGACTCAACGGGCAATGAAGCCACGCGCCAATTGCGCACCAACAAAGTTGCCAAGAAGAAGCATGAAGTCCGACAGGTGCGCAATAAAGTGATCAAAATCGCCCGTGCTCAAATCGGTGATTCCTACCGCGCCGGCCACTCGGGTCCCAATGCGTTCGACTGCTCAGGTCTCGTGCGATACGTGTTTAAGAAAGCGACGGGTCGAAACCTGCCTCATTACTCCAGAGCCCAGTACAAGCAGGTGCGCAAGGTCAGCAAGAAAAATGCCCAGCGCGGCGACCTCGTGTTCTTTTTCCGCAACGGTGCTCACCATGTGGGAATTTACATTGGAAACGGAAAAATGATCGATGCTCCGAGCGCTGGCAAAAAAGTTCGCGTGAGTCCAATTAGCGGATCTTGGTGGGGCCGTTCATACACCGGCATCGGCCGTTTACTGCCTGCTTGATTAATTCAGGCGGAGAGTGAGATGTAGTCACTCGTTGTTGCGGAGCCATCGAGTAGTCGCCCATCAGGCAGCGGAACTGCAACTGGTGAGCCTGATTGATCAACAAATGCAACCGCGCCCATTCCCGCACCTGAAATACTAACGACCACCTGTCCCAGAACGAGCACTTGCTCATTAGGAGGCAGTGCGGCAAATTCGGGCGTTACTGAGATGTAGACGGAGGCGTCCGGCACAACCGAAACAACGTCACCTGTGAACACTGAAATAAGGGGCTGCCCCGTCAGTGGATCCACAACCACTGTTCGAAGTTGTTCATTCTCAGGTGGTCCTGCAACAAGCCCGCCGACAATTGCCTCGGGCGTAACGGGAGCCAAAACGTCAGTGGTGACAGGGATGAGTCCATTGTCGCCGGCAAACCACAGGTTCACTTTTTCAATGATGACTGTTTCCACTGGCTCCGCATTGGACTCAGATTCACTCGGGCTAGGACTTGGGGTGGAACTTGGCGTGACTGGCAGAGCTGGAGGGGCAATGACACCGCTGGCAAGTGGTTGAGCAACATCCTGGGTGGGAACTCCACACGATACGAGCGCCAAGCACACGGCAGCTGTTCCAGACCACATGGCCACGCATCGCGCCGCCCGAACACGCGAGGCCCAGCAGCTATTCATCTGAGCCTCCCAATTCATCGATTATGTCTGACTCGATCAACGGGATCTCGATGACAAACCGCGCGCCACCAGAGTCCGCAGATTCCACGCGCAACGTGATCCCCAAAAGGTGCGATTGCTCAATCGCAATGGCTAATCCCAGTCCTGCACCAGAAGTTTCCTTGGCAGCCACACCTCGAGTGAATGGTTCAAAGAGTTTCTCCACCTCACTGGGAGGGATACCCGGGCCATCGTCTTCAACACAGACGCGCACAACTTCGGGGATCACAGTGGCATTGTGTTCAATGCGAATGGCCGTGACGCCACCCCCATGGCGATTGGCGTTATCAATCAAGTTGCCCACGATACGTTCGAATCGGCGGGTATCTGTCCGAATGACAGGTGCAGAACCTGAGACCAGATCCTCAGGCAGATTGCGCACGTGCACTGCATCCAGACACAGTGTCTCGACATCAACCGACTCTAAGAGTGGTGGATCATCGTTTCCGATCCGACTTATTTCCAACAGATCAATGAGCATTTGATGCATACGCGCTGTTTGGGTTTGCAGTGTGCCAATGAGTCTTTGCTCGCGCTCGGGCAGTTGCTCAACGTTCTTTTCCAGCAGGTCAACAGTCCCAACAACGGCGGTTAATGGTGAACGCAATTCATGCGAAACGTTCGCGCTGAAACGTTGCTCCCGTTGGATTCTTGACTGCACCGACTGCGCCATACCGTTGAAGGAAGCTGCAATCGGATCGAGGTCAGGATCTTTGGTCAACGGAATACGGGTGGAGAATTCACCTGAGGCAATCCTTCGGGCACCTGCACCCAGTCGAAACAGCGGACGAATGATCCGACCAAAAGCGTACCTGCCGATTAGAACGCCCAAGAGGCCCGCGATCATGGTTTGAATAACAAGGAGCCAGCCACCGATTGTCAAAATCAAATCCAAGTCCCGCAAGAGAAAGACTTCGACATAGATTCCCGTAGGGAGTTGAAGTGCTACGAGCAAATATTCCTCGTCACCGATAGCCGTTCTTTGCTGCGCACCACCATCTCGCGCGGCTACTGCAAGAAGTGACTGCGGGAGTGCATCCGGTGGGACCGTGACGCCAGAGGTGTACCAAACCCCTTTTACCTGCAGCATCGGCTGCGATGTTCCCACTGACGGAATCTGGTCCAGTGCTTCAACGGGGTCCAGTCCCGAGGCCAATGCAGCCGAAGTCGCGCGTGAGTCAAGAACTGCACGCGTGATCGCGGAATCCTCGCGTTGATTGAGCAAATACCAGCGGGCCGCTGAGTAGGTTGCGCCCGAAACAGCGCCCGCAATGACCAGCGACAGCAATCCAAATGCCAACGCGACTCGGGCTCTGAGTCCGAAGCGCATTTAGGCCTTCATTCGGTAACCAAAGCCCCGAACGGTCAGGAGGAGTTCCGGGTTGGCGGGATCCTCTTCGATTTTATTGCGCAACCGATAAATCAAGTTGTCAACAACACGGCCATCGCCCGCGTTGCCATAACCCCACACCTTGCGCAGCAGGTGATCGCGACTCAATACGCGCCCTTGCGCGCCAATAAGTTCAGCGAGAACATAAAACTCAATGCGCGAGACTGGAATAACTTCGCCATTGCGCACCACTTCAGCGGTGTCCATGCGCAGCTCAATGGGACCGCAAACCAAGCCCTCTTCCACTTCATCTTCATGATTAGTGCGACGCAACTGAGTGCGAATGCGCGCCATGAGCTCCTTGGCCACAAATGGCTTGGTCACATAATCATCAGCGCCTGCTTCAAGGCCCGCGACAACGTCATGGCTATCGGTTTGAGCGGTAACGATGATGATCGGGACCGAACTGGTTGCTCTCAGGGAGCGAACAAGGTCCAAGCCATGGATTCCAGGAAGCCTCAGGTCAACGAGGACCACGTCGGGTTGCTCATCCTGAACAATGACCAAACCTTGTTCAGCGGTGACGGCTTCAAGGACTCGATAGCCCTCGTCTTCCAGATTGGTCCGCAGAACCATGCGGATTGCATCATCGTCTTCGACAACCATGACCGTACGAATCATGTCTCTATACAACCGTTCCGACTCGACTGCGCTGGGGAGATCTTCACTTTGGAGCTCTAATGACACAAGCCTACTGTGCCCCACATCGCAATCACAACGTGTCTGCGACACGTTTGAGAAATTTGTTCAATCGCGATGGATTCCAGAGATCACATGATCAGCAACTGCAAGTGAACTGGTCCACGCCGGTGACACAGCATTAATAACGTGCGTTGATCGATCACCCGGCTCGACCACAAAATCCATTTCTAACCTGCCCGAGGGCACGTGCAGGAGTTGCGCGCGCACTCCCGGCCTGCCTCGCTGTGCAAAATCCGCAGGATTCAGAGCTGGAACGAGCTGCTGAGCCTCAGAAACCAGTTTCTTGCGGGAGTACTTGGGCAACTCCGTGCGCATTAAGCCCCACACATTGTGATGTTTGCTACGAAAGAATCGAGGGTAAAGACGTGCAATGCGCGCTAACTCACCCGAAGAGAAATTGCCAATGCCTCCGTAATCTTGCCGCCACATCGATGGAATTGCGGTGGGACCGACTTTGGCTCGACCATCAACCGTGACCGTCACATGGGTACCGAGGAATGGGTTTCGGGGGTCAGGCACCGGATAAACGTGGCGCTTGAGGGTTCCTGGCGCCCAATTCCCGTACCAATAGAGACCTTTAAAGGGCAACATCGCATAATCCATTCCCACCCCGAACCAGTGGGCCACTGTGTCCGAGTAGAGGCCAGCCGCATTAATCAAATGACCGCACTTGATGGTTCTGCCGTTTTTCAGGGTGACACTCCCGGGTTGAGCGGTAACGACTTCTTGGCCCAATTCCAGCACCCCACCGCGTTGCCCAACCCGAGCCGCCATCGCTGTGACAACAGCGACTGGATCAGCAACTGCTGTGGTGGGTGACCACAGGGCCTTGCCACAAGTGCGAGCGAGTGGTTCAAGCTCTTTCAGTTGCTGCTCATCAATGCGCTCAAGGGTCACGCCATTTGCTTGACCACGTTCAAAGAGCTGATCAAGGGACCGCCACTGCGACTCATTCGTTGTGACAACGACTTTGCCCGTTTCCCGAACGTCCACGCCGCGCTCGGCACAGAACTCCTTGAGCATTCGGTTACCATCTCGCGTCAACTTCGCTTTCAATGAGTCTGGTGCGTAATAGAACCCTGCGTGCAGTACCCCGCTATTACGACCAGATGCATGCTGCGCGAGTTCTGATTCCTTATCAATCACCACCACTGTGTCATTGGGGTTTCTAGAGAGCCACGTGTCCGCGAGTGCCAGTCCAACAACTCCTGCTCCGATGACAACGACATCTGCGGTATCGGGCACCATCCGAGGATATTGCACGTGTGCAATACGGGGGCATTGCACGTGTGCAATACAAGAACATTGCACGTGTGCAATATCGCCCTTTAGACAGCCAAATGTTGATCAATCTTTGCCGCCAGCGCCGGTTCTGGCTGAGCGCCAATCACGCGGTCCACCACTTTTCCGTCACGAACCATGACCAAAGTTGGAATAGAACTCGCGTCGTAGCCACGTGCCGACTGCGGATTGTCATCAACATTGATTTTCACCACTTTGAGTGAGCCTGCATAACGTTCAGCGAGTTTCTCAAGAATCGGCGCCACCATGCGGCACGGTCCACACCAAGGAGCCCAGAGATCAATGAGGACTAACTTTTTGGTGTTGAGGGCGGCGGCAAGACTTGCGTCGGTGGCATCAGCGACCCACGGCAATTTTTTGTTACATGATGCGCATGTTGGTGTTCCCTTGCTCGCGGCGGGAACTCTGTTCTTGGTCCCACAAGAGGGACATGCGGTAATTCGAGAGTCTATTTTTCGTGAGTCAAGTCCCATGGCTCAAGAATAAATCAGTCTTGTTCCAAAGGTAGGTTCACAGAGATACTGAGCCCGCCTTGCGCCAACACCTGTGCCTTCGCATCGCCACCAGCGAGTCGGGCACTCTCGCGCACCAAAGCCAAACCGAGGCCGCTACCACCTGCAATAGCGTTCTTGCTTCGATAGAACCTGCCAAATAATTTGTCAACGTCAGCAGGGTTTGACAAGCCTGGGCCGTCGTCGGACACACTCATGACTGCCCATGTGCCGTCAGTGACAACTGACACTCGGATCTCATGCTGCGCATAAGCCATGGCATTGCCCAGGAGTTCATCGATAATCCGGCCACACGTACCAGCTGGGACTTGGACTGAGCAATCCTGAACCGTTGTCACGATCTCAACATTTTTTTCCTCGGCGATAACACCTGCGGCCAAGCACCGCTCGGTCACAATCGCCCCTAGGTTCTCGACCTGCAGCGTGGTCGTGCCGGAGTCGGCCCTGGTGAGAGTCAAGATTTGGTCGATTCGGTGCGCCAATCGGTCCACTTCCGCGATTGCAGCCTCTGCATCGTCATGCACGGCTTCGTCTTGGGACAGATCAGATATTGCTTCGAGTCGCAAACGGACTCCCGTGAGTGGTGTGCGCAGATGATGCGAGGCATCTGCTGCCACTCTCTGGGTTCGCTCCACTATTCCATCCAAACGAGCTGCGGTCTGGTTCAGAGCTGTGGCCGCATTACGAATTTCTTTCGGTCCCGCTTTCTCGTTTGCCCGCACTGTTAGATCAGTAGGAAGTTTTTTGACCACTTCGGTGAGAGCTAGAACGGGTGCTGCCAGAGTTTGAGCGAGTAACACGGCAAGGAAAGCGGCACCGATAACCACACTGGCAACAAAGACGATGAGCCACATGACCGCAGTTCTGACATCGGCATAAGCATCAGACTCGCTTAAAGAGAGTCGGACGGCTGCCACAACCTGAAAATTTTGGACAATCGGCGCAGCGACATAGCGCAAATCAGTATTCAGGGTCTCTGAAAACCGTACATCAGAAGTCAGATCACCTGAAAGTGCTGCAGCCACTTCGGGTCGATTAAATGAACGATCAAGACCTGAGTCATCCGAATCAGCAACCAAGTTAAGTTCGGAATCAACAACAACTACCCGTGCGCCCGTGCGATCTGCGGCAGCATCCGCCGTAGCCTGCCAATCGATATAGGGTTCGGACGACATCAGGGACGCTGTACCAAGAGTCTCAATTTCTAAACCATCAACAAAGCTCGCTATACGGTCATTGCTAATCACCACTCCCAACGGGATTGCAAGTGCAAGTGAAATAACAGCACCCAAAACAGACATTGCAATGACAAGTCGTTTGGTCATGTTGCCTGCACTATTCGGTAGCCCACTCCACGCACAGTTTCAATCAGATTGGCATCTCCCAGTTTTTTGCGCACACTCGCAACATGCACATCGAGTGTTTTACCTGTCCCGACCCAAACAGGATCCCACACGCGCGCATAGAGCTCCTGACGAGGAACAACCCGGCCAGGCTCTTCCAACAAGACTCCCAGCAGGTCGAATTCCTTGGCAGTTAAGTCAATACTTTTACCGGAAACTTCAACGCTCCGTCGATTGCGATCGAAAACAATAGAGCCAATACTTATGGGTGCTTCAACCACTCTCCTGCGGCTAATTGCTCGAACGCGCGCTGAAAGCTCGCGCACCGAAAATGGCTTGACCACGTAATCATCAGCACCAATTTCCAGTCCGATGATTCGGTCCATTTCATCGCCTCGAGCGGTGGCAACAATCACGGGGACATCGGAAATCTTTCGAATTGCCCTCAAAACATCAAGTCCGTCCTCATCGGGCAAACCCAGATCAAGGATCACTAGGTCCTTGCCCGGCAAAGAATCGATAACCATCGAACCAAATTGAACGCATGTGGCCTCAATTCCATTGCGTTCTAGGCCTGTCACAAGAGGGCCTGAAATGGCGGGATCGTCTTCGACGACTAAGACATGCATGTGCCCATGGTGCCATGCGCTCAGGCGGAAAATGATTTCCTTACCTGGACTTTACTTTCATGAACCCTGGCTTAACACTTACTTTGTCACACTCAATACATGAAAAGAAGCCAAGCAATTACGACCGTTGCCGTCAGTAGCGGCATTGTGATCGCCGGCACGATCGCTGCCGTCGCCATGGTCCAGGCAACTGCAGACCAAAATTCACAGGCATCAATCACCACGGTTGCCCTGCCCGCCTCCCCCAATCCGGACCTCTCCTACACCGCAAATGCGCTCCCTGAATTGCCCACCATTGGCGGGCAGGATCAGCCGGCCTCCGCACAGCCTCAAGAGTCCAAGAAGCCTAAAAAGATCAAGGTTGACAAGAAATCCGAATCGCGGCCAGTGGAGTCAGCCAGTCAATTAACAGTTGCTGACGCTGAGCAAGCAGTGCTTGCCCAAACACAGGGAAAAATTATCAGCACCAAACAAGTCACCGTGAACGGAATCTCTGCCTTCGCAGTGCAGGTAACGCGACCTGATGGCTCTGTGGTTACCGGCTACGTTGATGCATCTACTGGAACTGTTTTCGAATGGGCCATTAACAAACAAGCCGCCGCGCCAACGAGTGATCCAACGAACAACTCATACAACGATGACCACGGTGATGATGACGATCACGGTGATGACCACGGTGATGATGACGATCACGGTGATGACCACGATGGCGACGACGACTAATTCA
>JAFMDS010000044.1 GCA_017857175.1 Candidatus Nanopelagicales bacterium
TCCCTGTTCGTGTGGGCAAGATGTTCACCAGGAACATGCGGGTGAGGTAGGTGCGCATGCGAAGAATCCACATTTGAATGCGAATCGTCATCCGATTGTGAATCCATCAGGAACCCCCTTTCAGGCCCAAGTCCGTTTCCTGCACTCCCACCATTCCTAACCTGCGCGATGGAATTCTTTGTCCGAGTGTGTCAGGCTACTCGACATGCCCACTCGAGTGCCGTCTGCCGAAGTCCTCACGCGTCGAGGCCTACTTCTTTTTGGGCTTATCTGGCAGGGCCTCTGGCTTGCAAGTGACACGAATTTGTGGCCCGGACGGCAAAGCGCTCCGCATGAGGATGCGCTGATTGCGCTCATTTGGTTGACATGGATTGTTCTTGCCATTGGTCTTATCCCATCTCGCATTGTTGTCGGGTCGTTTTTACGTGTCAGGCACGTATTCATAATTACAAATGTCCTTGCATTAACAGCCGCGGCCGCTGCAATTTCGATCAATTCGATGGGTTCCAATACCAATGATTGGTTGGTGTCGGCCGCACTTTTCAACTTAGCGGCGGGCATGGCTGGAATTTTGATCCAAGACCCGCGCCAGTGGTGGTGGGTAGCGGGTGTGGTTATCTCCGAAGCCTTCATTTTCATATTCCTCGGGCTCAACCTCGCAATTGAAATTTCTGTGAACTCCGCGATCTTGTATCCGCTTTACGCAATGGCAATTGGTGTCGCAGCGGCAAGCTCTCAATTGGGCCTCATGCGTCGAGCGAGAGCGGCCGACGGTGCACTTCAGGAGACCGTGCTAACTCAATTACGCGCACGAAAGATCCGTGAAGCAAATGAGGCGCTCGCTAAGCGAAGGGCACTAATCCACGAGTCCGTGCTCAACACGTTAACGGCGATTGCCCGAGGCGGCCTTGCCTCATCGGAAATTTCGACTCAAAACGTTCGGGAGAAAGCGGCGGAATCGGCTTCTGTTCTGCGATCACTCATCTCCGAGCAAAAAGAGTCAGACCAGCCGCAACTGATCGGCTTACTGGATCAGCTTGGTGATTTACTCCAAGAATGTGCGGCTCGCGGCATGAGGGTAGACATCAAAGGCAACGTTGGCGGAGTGGTCCCTGAGTCGATCCACGACCAAATTATTGCGGCGCTGCGGGAGGTCCTAATTAACGCATTACGGCACTCGCGGGCGAGTGAAATTTCAATTGATTTCATGCGAGTGAGGTCGTCCAAGTTCAAAGTAGTTATCAAAGACAATGGCATTGGCTTTGACCAAGTAGGTAGATCGCGAAAGGTCACAAGTGGCCACATGGGTTTGGGGCTGCGCCACATTCTCAGTCGAGACCTACAGGCGGTGAATGTGCACACTCTTATTTCATCAACGGTTGGCTCAGGAACTGAGGTAACAATTGAATTCAAGGATGGAATTGACTGGTGGACTGGCCTTGTGGCAACGAATAAGACCCCAACCAGTATTTTTGTTATTCCCGTTGTAGTGGGTGGAATCACTTACACAATGGTCAATTTTGTCCTCACCTGGACGCAGTACGGTAACAATCTCATCAACAGTCTTGCCATGATCATGGTATTGATTCTCGCCGTTGCAATTGCCATTACGAGTTTATATGGATCTATTCCTTGGTACGTCGTGATTTCGGTGGCGGTGGTCGCGCCCGTGATTTATTGGTTGGAGGGACAGGCTCAGGATACGGGGGTGAGTGCGCCATGGGGTGATTGGACCTCTGAAGGAATTGCCGCTCTGTTCTTTATTGTTTCGGCTGCTGGACCTTGGTGGGCATGGATTGCGGTGGCAGCCTCTTGGCTTTTCTTTCAGGGGGGATTCCCAGAAGAATTGATCGCTCCTGGGTTCGGATTGATCGTTGCAGGTGCAGTACTCGGCCGATCTCTGCGCAGTGTTGGACGCACAAGGGAGGGCGCAATCCTTTCGACCACACAATCGCAGATTCAATCCGACATTGCTGAGTTGGGAACCGCCAAATCTCTTCAAAAATTTTCGACGCCCGAGATTCTCGAGTCATTGGAATTTCTGGAACGCGTTGCTCGCGGCGAAATCAATTTTCACTCGAGGGCTAGTCGGCATAAGTGCGCCGTGATTGATTCATACTTGCGAAATATCCTTGTGAGCTATGCAACTGAAGATAGTCTGTTAAAACGCGTTGCCACTGATGCGTTCCATAACCAAGCGGTACTGGTTATTCATTCGGAAGCAACCCTCTGGGATTGCGAGGATCAGTTGGAGCTGGGACTTTATTGTGCTCGGATACTTCAACAGATGGACTTGGCAGACTCGGCTAGATGTACATTTGAACGCATTAGCCCCGATCTGGTTATCGATCTTGTTGTGCATATTGATGTGAACTCGAATTTCGACACGAGTGTCATACATTCGCAACCATATTCGACACGAGTTAGTGAGTTCTTTCATGAGGCTGATGGTTCAATGGTCTACATGTGGCAGGCGGCGAGCCCCGAATTAGTTTCCCCATAACTCAGCGGGCGCATGATCCATTACCTAGACTCAGACCTTTAGAACCTTGGCCTTTCACTATCCACATAGGCAATGAAGGTGGCAGGGGGAAATCAGAATGAAAATCGGGATAGTTGATGACCACGAATTAGTTCGTGAGGGTTTGGCTGCGCTGCTGACTGCAAATAGTCAGATCAAACCCTCATTCGAAGTGGTCTATTCCGGCGGCGTAGTCACCGAAGCCATCAATGCACAATCAGAAATAGCCTTGCTCGACGTTGATCTCGGCCCGAACTCTGAACCTGTTTATCGCAATGTGGAACTTTTGACGAATGCTGGAATCCCGACTTTGCTCATGAGCGCCAACGATGATGCGCATGCAATAAGGAGTGGCATCCTTAAAGGAGCTTTGGGATTCATTCCGAAGCGAGTGAGCTATTTGAATTTGACCGAGGCATTATCTACAGCAATTGCAGGTGAAATCTACCTCTCCGTGGATTTGGCTGCGATTCTGAATTCTGCCAGGGAAAAACCCGAACTGAGTCCGCGTGAAACAGATGCGCTCAAGTTATATGCCACGGGTCTTACTCTCAATGCAGTTGCCCGAAGAATGGAGATCTCCCCACACACGGCAAAAGAATATCTCGATCGAGTTCGTGCCAAATATGCGCATTTAGGGCGCGAGGCACGCACACGAACCGAACTCTATGCGGCTGCGAGGGACGACGGTTTCCTAGAAACTGATTAACTTGCAGCCCCAACTCGCCCTCTTGTCCCCCGAATTGGGGACTTTGAAATCCTGTGCAGTTCCATTGAAACGTGTGATAGTTGGGGCGCCGGCGGGCGCGGGGGATTCGCCGGCATCTTCATTTCCAGATCGCAGTTACAGCGGTTCTGTCAGAGAAACGAGAAATTCGATTTCGTTTCGCTCCTGAGCAAGACTCTCCGTGGCCGTGGCCATGGCCACTGTGCGCGTCGCCCCCGTTAGCGTCCACCCGGCTGACTGCAATAGGTGTTGCGCGGCGGTTTCATCGCGACCAAGCCAGGCGGTCATTTCATCCATCCCGGCGCTCATGGCCAAGTCAGCGGCGGCATTGGTCAATCGAATTCCGAGGGTGGAGCGCCTGGAATTGGGGGACACTTCAAGGCCCACGACTTGGCATATTTTTACATCCAAGTCGAACATTACGGCGCAATAGCCTTCGACCTGCCCTGATCGCTCGACCACGAGGACACGTCCTGACCGTCCATCCCCGGCGCTGATGGTGGACGCCCACGCTGTCTCAATCTCCTGGACAGATATGTGTTCCAGCACCTGGGGGACTCGTTCCATCCAAGAGTCGTATTGAACGCGCGCGATTGCGTCTGCGTCTGTCGCGCGTGCAAGCCTGGTTATGTCCACGTGGGCACGTTACCCGTGAATTCGAGGGCACACCAGATAGGGTCTGTGGGTGGTCGCAGAAAACTCAAGCTCGGAAATATCCTTTCGAAGTGACGTCACCGTTGAACTTGTTCGAGCCAGTGCCTCTGATGCCGATGTGGTGTTCGCGGCGCGCGTCTCTACCGTTGGCGAACAATCGTTGGAGGATGTCAACTCGGATGCCGATAGGGCTGTAGGTCTGATTAACTACCTAATGCGCGATCGGCATGGCAGCCCGTTTGAACATAATTCGATGACTTTCTTCGTGCGCGCCCCCATTTTTGTGTGGCGGGAACACATGCGCCATCGAATTGCCAGTTATAACGAGGAATCTGGTCGCTACCGTGAGTTGCTGCCGATCTTTTATGTGCCAAGTCACGAGCGCCCAATTATTCAATCTGGGAAGCCTGGTGCGTACGAATTTCACAAGGGCAGTGCTGAGCAGTACGAACTTATTGATGTGTCGATTAAGCAGTCCTGTATTTCTGCATACGCCGAATACCAGCGAATGTTGCAGGCGGGTGTGGCTCGCGAGGTTGCGCGGATGGTGCTTCCAGTCACCATTTACTCCTCTGCGTACGTAACCATGAATGCGCGCTCACTCATGAATTTCCTGTCCCTACGCAGGAAGGTGGATGGTTCACACTTCCCATCCTTCCCTCAGAGGGAAATTGAGATGGTCGCGGAAATCTATGAGGATCATTTTGCTCAACTCATGCCGCTTACCCATGCTGCATTTGAGTCCCATGGACGTGTTGCTCCCTAACTGAAATCTATGAGTGTTCACAGGTAGGCTCTCCTCCATGAATAGACCATTTGGCGTGATGCTCTCCGCGATGGTGACTCCTTTCCGCGAGGATGGTTCCCAGGACCTTGATGGTGCTCAAGTTCTCGCAACTCATTTGGTCGACAACCTCAGGCACGATGGACTCGTCGTGAACGGAACTACCGGTGAGAACTCCACAAAAACTGATGCCGAAGATGCTGCCCTTGTGCGCGCAGTTGTTGAGGCCGTGGGAGATCGAGCAACGGTTATTGCAGGCGTTGGTACCAATGACACCGCCCACTCGATCTCCAGCGCCCAGTTAGCCGTGGCTGCAGGTGCGGATGCACTGATGGCGTCATCGCCCTACTACAACAGGCCCCCACAGGCTGGTTTGATCGCTCATTTCACCGCGATCGCGGATTCCACAGATCTGCCGCTGATGACTTATGACATCCCCCGCCGAACTGGAGTGGCAATTGAAACGGAAACCCTTGTTCGGCTCGCTGAGCATCCAAGGATCATCGCAAATAAAGATGCCAAGGGGGACCTTGAAGCGTCGCAGTGGGTAATGGCAAGAACTGATCTTGCCTGGTATTCGGGTGAGGACTCACTCAACCTCGCACTGCTTGCACTGGGTGCAGCAGGCATGGTGTCTGTTGTTGGTCATCTCGTTGGCGATCGTTTACATGACATGGCGGACGCGCTCTGGGGTGGCGAATTACAAACTGCACAAGCTTTGAATACTGCAATGCTTCCTGTTTACACTGGAATCTTTCGCACACAAGGTGTGATTCTTACAAAGGCAGCGCTTGCCATCCAGGGGCTTCCCGCTGGACCTGTTCGACTCCCACTAGTCAATGCCACCGAGGCTGAAATTGTGCAACTTCGTGCGGATTTAGCCGCGGGAGGAGTGCGCGGTTTTTAATGTACCGCGACGATTCTGAATTCTTGGTACTCCTCATGGGAGCCTGAAAGGTATAAATGCTTAATCACGATATTGATGTACCGCCGCCATTGCCCACGGGTGGGTTACGCATCTTGCCGCTTGGCGGCATCGGAGAGATCGGTCGCAACATGACCGTGTTTGAAATTGATGGAAAGTTACTGATTGTTGATTGTGGTGTGCTGTTCCCGGAAGAGTCACATCCCGGCGTTGATCTAATCCTGCCTGATTTTGAGCCAATAATTGAGCGCCTCGATGATGTCCTAGCGATTGTCCTCACGCATGGTCATGAAGATCACATAGGTGCTGTTCCATATCTATTGCGAAACAAGGCGGATATACCAATCATCGGTTCAGAGTTGACGCTGGCATTTGTGCAGGCAAAGCTCAAAGAGCACCGGATAACACCATTCACGTTGGCTGTGAAGGACAAGGGGATCGAACAAATAGGTCCATTTGGCCTCGAGTTTTTGGCTGTGAATCATTCGATCCCCGATGCCATGGCCATTGCAATCACCACGAGCGCTGGCACAATTTTGCATACGGGCGATTTCAAGATGGACCAATTGCCATTAGATGGCAGGCTCACCGATCTCAACAGTTTCGCCCGGTTGGGCGATATCGGTGTCGATATCCTCATGGTGGACAGCACAAATGCTGAAGTTCCCGGGTTTGTGCCGAGCGAGCGCGAGATCGTTCCTGTGCTCGACAAAGTTTTTCATCGCGCCAAGGGTCGCGTAATCGTTGCATCATTTGCCTCACACGTTCACCGAGTCCAACAGATCATTGACACAGCGATTGTTCATAACCGCAAAGTTGCATTTGTCGGGCGCTCGATGGTGAGGAATATGGGCGTGGCTCGTGACATGGGCTATCTCTCCATACCTGGAAATACTCTCATTTCACTTGATGAGTTGGCAAAGCTCCCGGACGATCGAGCGGTACTCATTTGCACGGGCAGTCAGGGTGAGCCGATGGCGGTACTTTCGAGAATTGCACACCGAAACCATGAAATCTCGGTTGGGCAGGATGACACGATCGTCCTCGCTTCATCCTTGATCCCGGGTAATGAAAATGCGGTGAACCGAGTAATCAACGGTTTGACCAAGTTGGGTGCTGACGTGGTACATAAATCTAATGCTCTAGTGCACGTGTCAGGGCATGCAGCCGCAGGCGAGCTGCGTTATGTCATGAACATCGTGAAACCGCGCTATGTGATGCCCATCCATGGTGAGTGGCGACATTTGGTCGCAAATGCCGGTATCGCAGAGAGCGTCGGCATCCCGAGTGACCGCGTGCTACTCACGGGCGACGGTGTGTGTGTTGATCTGGCAGAAGGTCAGGCATCAATTAGTGGCAGATTCCCGCTCCGTGAGGTTTATGTCGACGGTGCGAGCGTGGGGGGTGTCGACGAAGCCCTACTCAAGGACCGTCGAATCCTCGGTGAGGAAGGATTTCTGTCCATTTTCGCGGCGGTAGACATCGAACACGGCATCGTCGTAGTGGGCCCGGAAATCCACGAAAGGGGAGTGGGCAAAGCTCCTGACCACTCCCAGATCATTGACTCGGAGATCATTGATCGGGTCAAGAGTGCTCTGACAGAGGCCATGGCAGAGGGAGTTGATGATTCCCACGAACTCTCACAAAGGGCCCGCAAGGTTGTTGGAAAGTGGGTCGGAACCACACACCGCCGAAAACCCATGATCATCCCTGTTGTGATAGTTGTTTAGGGGCTTATTCGCACAATTTGTGACACGCGGGACGCGTGTGACTGCAGTGAAATGCCTCAATTTCTCGGTACGCTCCGAGGCATGGCTTCCCGCTCATCCACGAAAACGCGTGGATCTTCTCCCGCACCGTCTCGACAGTCTCGTTCGAAGGGCCCCGCAAAGAGTGCTGCACGGGGCTCGTCCCGGCCGAAAAAGTCGAATTCCCCCATGCGTCCCGGCCCGGTCATCAGGGCTGCAACGGCGCTTGGCCGCGGGATTAGTCGGGTGTGGATTACTGTCGCGCACATTTTAGGTTCAGTTACTCGGGGGATTGGTAAAGGAGCCAAGGAGCTCGACCCCACACTTCGACGAGATGGTTTAGGCCTAGGCCTCATTGCGCTGGGCGTGATGTTCGTTGCTGGTTCCTGGTTCGGGGTTCAAGGGTGGTTTATTTCTTGGATTTCCATGATCGCCACAGCGTTGCTCGGGGCGCTGGCGTGGGTTGTTCCGCTCGTCCTTTTTGCGCTTGCCTGGCGTTATTTGCGCCATCCTGACCAAAATGCGACAACGGGACGCCTGACAATTGGCGCAGGAGCCATTTTGCTGGGTGTACTCGGTCTTTGGCACTTGGTCCAGGGCACACCAACACCCAGTGATGGTGCGGATGCGATGAATTCAGGCGGCGGGGTATTCGGTGCGATTGTGACCGCGCCCGTGGTGTCCGCACTGGGCGCAATGGTCAGCGCCGTGCTCCTGTTGATCCTGAGTTTTTTCGGGTTTCTCGTTCTGACCGGCACCAGCATTGCCCGTGTTCGAGAGATACTCAAGGCGTCGTGGCAGCGAGTCATAGGTCTTCGATCGAGCGCGCCTGGCGAATCAGAGGATCAGATTGATGCAGCATCTTTTGCTGGTGCGGACGATGGAGATCAACCATCGGATGAGCAAAGTGATCGAGATAACGGATTTGACGACCCAAATGGCGAACTGAGAATTGGAGTTCCACGTTCGGATATCACTCAACGCGACGTGCCGCTAGCTGGTGACGAGCCGTTTGTTACACCGCTGGCCAATGAAATTGAGGCAGATGAACACAGGCCGGCTGCCGCACTGCTCTCTGGAATTACCCCAAAAACACCCACGGCTTCAACTTCACGGTCGGACACAGTGGTAGTTCCAACCGCAGTTGGTACAGGTGGAAAAGCGATGGAGGTTGTAGCCGTAGTTCCCAATGACGCACAGCAGGGCAAGGCCGCCGTCGGGCAGCAACTGACGCTGGCTCCTCGCACTCCTTATCGGCTACCCAAAGGAGAAATCCTGAAGTTGGGCCCGGCTCACAAGAGTGCGACAAAGGCTAATGACCAAGTTGTAGCCGCACTCACTGAGGTGTTGGAGCAGTTCGGCATCGATGCCAACGTTGCAGGCTTCATGCGCGGACCGACTGTCACTCGATATGAAATCGAATTGGGTCCAAGTGTCAAGGTCGAGAGAGTAACCGCCCTCAGCAAGAACATTGCCTATGCTGTTGCCAGCGCTGAGGTTCGGATATTGAGTCCAATTCCAGGCAAAAAAGCAATTGGCATTGAAATTCCCAATACAGACCGTGAACTTGTTGCCCTGGGAGATGTACTCAAAAGCAAAGTGGCAGCCAATGATCAGCACCCCATGGTTGTTGCATTGGGCAAGGACGTCGAGGGCTCATTTGTTGTTGCAAATCTTGCGAAAATGCCCCATATCCTTGTTGCGGGAGCGACCGGCGCAGGAAAGAGTAGTTGTATAAATAGTCTGATTACTTCGATTCTGATGCGGGCTACCCCTGATGAAGTGCGCATGATTCTCGTCGATCCGAAGCGCGTTGAGCTCACGATCTATGAAGGTGTTCCGCATTTGATAACTCCGATTATTACGAATCCGAAGAAGGCTGCTGATGCCCTTCAGTGGGTGGTCAAGGAAATGGACCGTCGCTATGACGATCTTTCCGCTTTTGGGTACCGACATATTGATGACTTCAACAAAGCCGTTCGGGCGGGCAAAGTGAAGCCACTGCCCGGCTCGGAACGCACGATCTCGACTTACCCGTATTTGTTGGTTATCGTGGATGAGTTAGCAGATCTCATGATGGTTGCCCCGCGAGATGTTGAGGATTCCGTCGTTCGAATAACCCAACTCGCGCGTGCGGCAGGTATTCATCTGGTACTAGCAACTCAACGGCCAAGTGTCGACGTCGTGACCGGACTCATCAAGGCAAATGTTCCTAGTCGATTGGCATTTGCAACTTCAAGCCTCGCCGACAGCCGTGTGATTCTCGACCAGCCAGGTGCTGAGAAACTGGTTGGTCAGGGTGATGGCCTATTCCTACCCATGGGCGCCAATAAGTCACTGCGCATTCAAGGAGCATTTATCTCTGAGCACGAAATTCGTGAGGTAGTTCAACATTGTAAGGATCAATGGGATCCTGAATATCTTGACGAGGTAGTCGCCCCGGCTGCGACTACCAAGGAAATTGACGGCGATATAGGCGATGATCTTGATGTTCTCCTTCAGGCGGTGGAACTGGTCGTGTCAACTCAATTTGGTTCGACGTCGATGCTTCAACGTAAATTGCGTGTTGGATTCGCCAAAGCTGGCAGGCTCATGGACCTCATGGAGTCACGCGGTGTTGTCGGTCCGAGCGAGGGCTCAAAGGCGCGCGAGGTTCTGGTGAGTGTCGATGAACTGCCATCGGTCATTGTCTCAATCCGAGGGTTTTAGAGCCTGAAAACTGTTGCACGTGAACTAGCGGCGATCCATCCACCGGCCGGCGCGTAGGCTGTGGGGGTGTCAGCCAGAACAGTAGCCCTTGTCACCATGGGCTGTGCCCGCAACGAAGTGGACTCTGAGGAACTTGCTGGTCGCCTTGTTGCCGATGGTTGGACGATTGTCGATGACCCTGCCGACGCTGAGGCCGTCATGGTGAACACCTGCGGATTTGTCGATGTCGCCAAAAAGGACTCCATCGATGCGATTTTGGCCGCTGCGGACCTGAAAGGCGAGCACTCAGACGGTGGCGGTGGGGCCAAGAACGCTACACAGGCGGTTGTGGCAGTGGGTTGTCTGGCACAGAGGTATGGCAAGGAACTGGCCGAAAATCTTCCAGAGGCTGACGCAGTCCTTAGTTTTGACGACTACCCCAATATTTCTGCCCGTCTTGAGGCAGTTCTTGCAGGCGAAGTCATCTCTGCGCATTCACCAACGGATCGGCGCACACTATTGCCCATAACCCCCGTTGATCGTGTTCAATCACAGACGTCAATCCCGGGGCATGGTGATGCTGGGGGTAAGAGCGACACTGATCTCTCGGCTTTGGGTCTGTCAGCTTTGGGATGGCAGCCACCAGTTCTCAGGCAACGACTTGAGCGATCCCCAGTGGCACCCGTGAAGTTGGCCTCGGGGTGTGATCGCCGTTGTACTTTCTGCGCTATTCCATCGTTTCGAGGCTCATTCATTTCGCGGCCACCTGCTGATGTTGTTGCCGAAGTTGCTTGGTTAGCAGGCGACGGTGTGGGCGAAGTTGTTTTGGTGAGCGAGAACTCCACGTCCTACGGCAAGGATCTGGGGGATCTCAGGCTCCTCGAGTCATTGATACCTGCAATTGATGAGGGAACTTCTATTGGACGCCTGAGAGTGGCCTACCTTCAGCCAGCAGAGGTACGGCCCGATCTCATTAAAGTGATGGCGCAGACAGCTGTTGTTGCGCCGTATTTTGATCTTTCGTTTCAACATGCATCTGCGTCCCTACTCAGGCGAATGAAGCGATTTGGGGGTGAGGAAGCATTTCTGGATTTGATTGCCTCAATTCGTGAGCTTGCGCCTGCCGCGGGCATTCGCAGCAACGTCATCGTGGGATTTCCAGGGGAGACTCAAGAGGACTTTGACACCCTTCTTCGATTCCTGGAACGCGGACGCCTTGATGCCGTCGGCGTTTTCGGTTACAGCGATGAAGAAGGAACAGAAGCATTTGACTTTGAACCCAAGGTGGCCCCTGAAGTCATAGCTGACCGTGTCAAGCGCACACAGGATCTTGTCGACGAACTGATGGCGCAGCGTGCTGAGGACCGCATCGGCGAAAGAGTCGACGTCATAATCGAGTCCATCGAATCAGACGGTGGTTTTGCCATTGGCCACGCAGGCCACCAAGGGCCCGATGACGCAGAAACCCGCGTGATACTCGGAGGCGTGGACTGCGAAGTAGGTCAATTTGTTGAATGTGTTGTGATTGATGTTGAAGGCGTCGATCTCATCGCCGAGCCGATTGCGGGATAGTCCAGTCATGGAACCGCGCAGGGAATGGCATGTTGATCATGTTGCCGATCAGGCGACTACAACGAGTGTGTGGAATATTGCTAATGCATTGACACTGGTGCGCCTGCTCGCGGTTCCCCTTTTAGCCTGGCTCTTGATTCAGCAGACAGAGGTAGATCGAAATGTGGCCGCGGTTGTTTTTGTCGCTGCTTCTCTGACCGATCTCGTTGATGGTTTTGTGGCGCGAAAATATGGTTTGATCACGAATGTCGGAAAGATCGCAGATCCCATCGCGGACAAGTTCCTCACAGGGGTTGCCCTGATCGGACTTTCGGCGCTGAATCTACTGCCATGGTGGGTGACGGGTGTGATTGTATTCCGCGAGGTTGGTGTGACTCTCTTGCGATTCTGGGTGATTCGACGGGGAGTTATTAGTGCTTCGCGTGGTGGAAAAGTTAAGACCTTGGCTCAAACAATCGCCATCACAATGTTCCTGATTGCACTGCCAGTTACTTTTGAATACACCAGTGTCTGGGATGCATTGAAATTTGTGGCCATGGGAATTGCCGTTCTTTTAACCCTTTGGACGGGCGCGGAATATGTTCAGAAAGCGCTCCGGCTGCGAGTTACGGCGAACCGATGACAACGTCGGGGAATGTTGATCAACTCGCTCACGACCTTGTTCGAAAATTGATCCAAAGTGGCAGGACCTTGTCCACTGCCGAGTCCCTAACGGGCGGACTTATTTCGGCGGCGATCACGTCAGTGCCGGGTGCATCAAAAATCTTTTGTGGCGGCGTTATCGCCTACAGCGTGGCTGTAAAGGTTGATCTTTTAGGCGTTTCCCAGGACGATCTTTCCCATGGCGTTGTATCTGAACAGGTTGCTATTGCCATGGCTCAAGGTGCGATGAAGGCAAGTGGATCAGACTTGGCACTTTCGTGCACGGGCGTTGCAGGACCGGGACCTCAGGATGGCATGGCGCCTGGAACCGTCTGGGTGGCTTGCGCGTCCAACTCTCAATTGAAAACGGATTTTTTACAATTGTCGGGGGATCGGGAAGTGGTACGGACCCAGACTGTGGTCGAGGCCCTCTCACTGGCAATTAACATGGTTTAACCGTTTTTCTCGGTCTTATTCTGAGCGCTTCGGGCCTTACGCGGGGAAGTTCGGCAAAAGTGGTCGGTAGCGGGTATCATGGAGGCAAGAGGTTAGTGCGGCAACTTCGATTGGAAGGAGAACTCTAGGTGATTGTGTTGCGCAATGTCATCGGTGATGAACTCCGTCGACGTCGTCAAGATCAGGGTCGAACCCTTCGTGACATCTCAGGAGCCGCATCGGTGTCACTCGGTTACCTGTCTGAAATTGAACGGGGTCAAAAGGAAGCGTCTTCTGAATTAATCTCTGCTATCTGCGGCGCACTCGATGTGTCGTTGTCTGACATTTTGGCTTCGGTCAGTTCACAAGTTGCTCAAGCTGAATCTGCCGAGCCTGTTGAATTTCCTACTGCGGTACGTGCGCTGTAACCTCCTCGCATGCCCATGCGACTGAGTGATTTCTGGGAACGCCTTGAGATGGTGGTGGGGCCCGCTTACATGCGTTCGTGGGGTAGTGACATTGTCCTTCCAGAGTTGAATTTAACGGTGAACCAAGCCATTGAGGCTGGTGTTGAAACAAGCGTTATCTGGCGTGCGGTGTGCGATTTTGTTGAGGTTCCCAGCAATCTGCGGTGATTTTGTTCAGCGCATAGGCGGCCTCGACAGCGTGAATGTCATAGAGTCGGGCAGTGCTCGCAAAACCAGCAAGCGAAAGACTCCAATTCATCACGGTCGTGACTTTTGGTCGCTCGGGCAGCACGGCCATTCAATCGGCACTGAACGCGCACCCTCAGGTTTTGGTTCGCGGTGAGAACTACAACGCGCTAACGGGACTTTGGCGCTACTGGCAGTCTGTGGTGGAGACCGCTGATCGCCATAGTGCTGGCAAGCCTGATCACCCTTGGTTCGGTTCAGCGAGGTTGGATCCACAAGATGTGCTCGACGATTTGCGCCAACAGGTAGTCAGCCGACTACTCAGGCCCAAGAAGGAAACGTTGTGGACCGGGTTCAAAGAGGTGCGCTACGAAGGCGCTTATTTTTCCAATAGTGCATCATTAACGCAGTACCTACTTTTTCTGCAGGAATTGATGCCAGGACTGTGCTTCCTTGTAAACATCAGAAGTCCCGAGAGAGCTGCTCGCAGTGGTTGGTGGAGTGAGCATCCGGATGCCATCGCGTCATTGAGCAAAACAGTTGAGAATCTTCGCGCAAGTTCCGTTCAATTGGAGCAGATGTTGGGCAACGGTCGCGTTCAGCTTGTGAGCCATGATGAATGGAATCAGGATCCGGGACTTATTTTTGAGGCGCTCACGGAGTTGGGATTCCCCGTGAACAGGGAAATCCTTTTAGAGTCCATGACAAATAAGTTGCACCATGGTCAGGATTCGAGAGACAAGCGAGAAAGTAGTGGTCTGTGAGTGAACAGGTAAAAGCGGTCCCAGAGGACCTGACACTGGACAGCCCCCAGGTCGTTTCCATTCAAAGGCGAACTGTGGCCACCCTTGCCGCGAGTCAAATGTTTGGCGGCATCGCGGTTGCAGGCTCGGTCGCGGCGGGGGCGCTGCTAGCCGCTTCGATCGCGGATTCCGAGGCAGTAGCGGGTTTGGCTCAAACTGCAGGTGTTCTGGGTGCTGCCCTTTTCGCACTTCCACTTGCCCGCATTGCACTGTCTCGAGGAAGGCGCGCTGCCCTCGCAACGGGGTATGGTCTGGGTGCAGTAGGAGCGGGCATAGTGATTACCGGCGCGGTGCACAGGAATTTGGTCTTAGTGCTTGTCGGGTGCATGTTGGTTGGGGTTGCCAGTGCTGCCAGTTTCCAAGCACGATACGCGGCTACTGACTTAGCCCTTCCAAATACTCGTGCGAAATCACTGTCCTATGTCGTCTGGGCAGCCACGATCGGAGCCGTACTTGGTCCCAATTTGCTCAACTTCAGTGGGTCGGTTGGACTATCACTCGGGCTACCGCAACTCTCTGGGCCATATGTAATTTCAGGCATTGCACTAATTCTGGCCGTGAGTGTCTTGCTAGTGTCATTGCGCCCGGATCCTTTCGTGCTCTCTACGCATTTGCGCACATCTCAATTGGTTGCGAGTGGAATGCCCGAACAAACCAAGGCGCGCTTGCGTGATGGCATCGAACACCTGAGAACCCGGCCACGGGCTGTGCTCGGCATAGCCTCGATAGCCATTGGGCACGTTGTCATGGTCATGGTCATGGTCATGACACCCGTCCATATGGCTCACGTCGATGTCACCCTGCAATTGATTGGCCTTGTCATCAGCGTCCACGTAGCCGGTATGTACGCACTTTCGCCGGTTGTCGGTATGGCCGTCGATCGTTTTGGGCGAATCCAAGTGGTTATCGCGGGGATCGGAATTTTGACCGCCAGCTGTGTGATCTCTGGGCTGGCCCCCGCCGACAACGTACCGATTTTGGGCATAGGGCTCTTTCTTTTGGGATTGGGTTGGTCGTGCACACTCATTGCGGGATCGACGTTGGTGACGGATTCGGTCGAGCCCAGGGAGCGTCCATCGGTCCAAGGTTTGTCTGATCTCACCATGAATGCTGCTGGCGCACTCGGTGGCGCTGTCGCTGGCGTCGTCATGCTGATCGGCGGCTATGGCCTGCTGTGTGCCGCGGCAATATTGCCCCTGATCGGACTTGGAATCTGTGTAGCCCGACCGGCGTGTCGCGTTTATTCGAACGCACGTTCGATATAGGTTTAACCCGCTGGGTCGAGTTATACACATTCAAAAATTGCCCGTGGCAGCGTCCACAGGGGGTCCAATTTTAGGGTGAGTGTCAGTCTCCACACCTAGTGTGCAGTGAGCAGTGT
>JAFMDS010000045.1 GCA_017857175.1 Candidatus Nanopelagicales bacterium
CTCGTTCGGATAAGCCTCGTTCGGATAAGCCTCGTTCGGATAAGCCTCGTTCGGATAAGCCTCGTTCGGACCGCCCCGCTAATAGCAGTTCAGGGTATAGCAGTTCAGGGTCTGGAACTGGTGCCCGTGATGGGGCTCGTCGTGATTCGCGTGGTTCACACGATTCTAGGAGCAGAACATCTGAGCGGCCAACGACTTACAAGAGGGCTGAGGATTCTGACCGTCCGGAGCGGGGTCCTTGGTTGGATGAGTCGATCGTTTTCGAGGATCTTGATAAATCCGTTCGCTTCGAACTGCACACCTTGCCAGAGACATTGCAGGAGAAGGTTGGTCGTTATTTACTCGCGGCGGAGAACGCGGTTGCGGACGATGACCTTAAATCCGCTCTGGCATATGTGCGCTATGCAAAGAAAATTGCGGGTCGGGTTTCGGTAGTCCGTGAGTCTGCTGGTGTCATCGAATACCTTGCAGGAGAGTATGCCGCGGCATTGAATGAATTCAGGGCCGTTCGTCGAATGACGGGCTCGAATGATTTCGTTGCCATGATGGCCGATTGTGAGCGGGGTTTGGGTAGACCGGAGAGGGCCATTGAATTTCTCAAGTCCGTCCCGATGGATAAATTGTCCCAAGAGACCCAAGTTGAGGCTTTGATTGTGGCGGCGGGGGCACGGGCAGATATGGGACAGGTTGATGCTGGTCTGATCTTGCTGAACATTCCAGCCCTTAAGTCCTTGCCCGCAGGTGATCTGCGTGCCCGTTTGCAGGAGGCATATTCAAACCTCTTAGAGCAGGCAGGCAAGTTGGACCAAGCGCAGATATGGCGCGCCAAGGCGCTGAAGTCAGATATCAACGGGGTGACATCCTTTAGCCGCAATGATGAAGATGATGAAGTGAGCATTGAGATGCTCGGCGAGGTCGACTAACTCTTAGTTTCCAGCCATCGCCAGATCCCCTGCACCTGAGCTTCAGTGCTGCTCAATTCTTCGAACTTATCGGCAACTGCTCTATTGGCAAAGAATTCAGAATTATTTGCTCGGTCCTTCTCCTGAGCCAGCAGCACGGCGTGGTCGAGATCAAGTCCATTGAGGTGAGCGTCAGTCACCCATTCCACCCAGTAATTCAGTTGCTCTATAGATTGCCCAAAGATGATGTCGACATCATCGACCGGGCCAAAATGGCTGAATAGCAGTCGTTTTGGTCGAACTGCTTTCATCGCCTCTATCGAATTGATGGCTAAGTCAAAGTCAAAGTCTGGTGGAGGCGTAGCTGGGCGAATGCTGCTGGTCTCTGGCACGTAGACACCGGCGGCATCACCTGTATAGAGGTCGCCGGTAATCGAGTCCACTAAGGCGACATGGTGCGAGGCATGTCCGGGGTTATGAAAAGACTCGAGGTGCCTGCCAGCCCCAAGATCAATTCGATCGCGGGCGCCGAGCGCTTTAATTCGTGCAGGATCAGAAGCAAGCAATGGTCCAAAGAATGTGTCCATTCGATCGCCAAAGACCCGGTATGCGCTCGCAACCAATTTTGTGGGATCGGCCAAATGCCGAGCGCCCCTTTCATGGACAACGATCTCGGCATTGGGAAATGCCTTGGCAATGTCGCCAACACCTCCGGCATGATCAAGATGGATATGAGTCACAACGATTGTGGCGAGGTCGCTTCGGGATATACCCAGATGTTCAAGAGCCTGGATGACCACAGGCGCGCACAACGCTGAACCGGTCTCGATTAATGCAGGTTTGTCCGATGCAATCAGATAACTTGATGTAATCCCGGTGTAGCCGCCCATGAGGGTATCGATGGCGAATACGTGATCCCCCAAGTCTTGGATAAGTTCATTGTCCACAGGCGCTGACATGATGTCCACTGTGTCATAGATTCGGTTCTCTTTTCTGGACATCCTCGAAATGATCTGAACTCAAGAGCGAGGAGTTGAAAATGCACAACAATGTCTCGATCACTGGGAGGCTGGGTAGTAATGTCACGGTGCGAAATTTGCCGAGTGGTGACGAGGTCACCTCTTTTACCGTAATCGTGGAAAGGCCCGAAAAGGAGAGAGTGGGATCTACAAAGGTGGATTCCATCCCTTGTCAAACTTTCAGAGTTTCTGTTGCCTCAAAAGTTTTAGGGCTGGATTCGGGGACACTCGTCACGGCCCAAGGCGTTCTTCGAAGAAGGTTTTGGAAAGTAGCCAGCGGACTGGGCAGTGCCATGGAAGTTGAAGTTCGCAGCTTGAAGCGCGCATAGGTGTGCGCCTGAATGTAGGCCTCATTAGAGTTGGACCATGATTCCTGCCGATGAGATCTTCTCCACCTCAGATGAAGGTGTGAAGATTGTGGGGGAGCTGCCGCCCATGATTCAACGTGGACCGGGTGTTTTCCTTGACCCTATTGAGTCCGCGATTGAGGCAATTGCGGCCGGCCGGCCTGTGGTCGTGATCGATGACGAAGACCGCGAGAATGAAGGGGACCTGATTTTTGCCGCGTCAAAAGCCACACCTGAGATGACGGCTTTCATGATCCGCCATACATCCGGCTACATCTGCGTGGCAATGACCGGGGCGTCGTTGGACCGGTTGGGCCTACCGCCGATGACCGCAATCAACGAGGACCGTAAAGGGACGGCCTACGCGGTATCTGTGGATGCTCGAGACGTTGAATCAACGGGAATTTCGGCTAAAGACCGTGCACACACGATCAAGGTGTTGGCTGACTCTGCCACTGAGCCATTTGAATTGACGCGCCCAGGCCATGTCATGCCTCTCAGGGCAGCCGCGGGAGGTGTGCTTCGTCGTCCGGGTCACACGGAGGCCACGGTTGATCTTGCGCGTCTTTCCGGGTTGACGCCCGCAGGAGCTCTGTGTGAGTTGGTCAACGACGACGGCACCATGATGCGAGCCCCTCGATGCAGGGAGTTCGCTGATGAACACAATCTCGTCATGATCTCCATCGCGGATTTGATCAAGTATCGACGTAAACATGAGTCGCAGGTGACACCGGTTGCCGACGTAGACCTGCCCACCGAATTTGGCGAGTTCCGAGCACTTGGCTACCGCAGTGACATTGATGGCACTGAACACATAGCTCTCATTGCCGGAGATATCGGTGACGGTCACGACATTCTCGTGCGTGTGCACTCTGAATGTCTGACAGGCGATGTCCTTGGTTCATTGAAGTGTGATTGTGGACCTCAACTCCACGCCGCAATGCGGAAAGTGGCAGAGGAGGGCAGGGGAGTCGTTTTGTACGTCAAGGGGCATGAGGGTCGTGGCATCGGGCTCTTGGACAAATTGCGCGCATATGAACTTCAACAGAAAGGTCTCGATACCGTTGATGCCAATCTCGAACTCGGTTTGCCGGCTGATGCGCGAGACTATGGCACGGGGGCGCAAATTCTCGCTGATTTGGGCGTGAAGTCGATGCGTCTTTTGACCAACAACCCCACAAAACGCGCAGGGCTTGAAGGATATGGCCTCTCCATTGTTGAAAGAGTCCCACTATTAATTGAGCCCAATGATCACAACGCTAGGTACATGACCACGAAGATTGATCGAATGGGTCATGAGCTCGGATAACGTTAGTGATGGCGCCCTATCACCGGGCGCCCCCGTGGGTTCTCCATATGACTGGTATCTCCGAGCAACGGAGTTATTGAACTCTGGAAACAGCAATGCGGCGGCCATCCTTTTTGCGCGATTGCGCGAGGAAGACAGTTCCCCAGCCGTGCTGGAGGGGCATGGCAGAGCACTCTTTGACGGTAAGCGGTATGCCGACGCGGCAGAGGTATTGCAGGAACTTGTCGAATTATCTCCGGACAACGACTACGCGCACTTTGCACTGGGACTGTCCTTATGGCGATTACAAGAGTTCGTGCGCGCGCGAGATCATCTTGCTATGGCCTTTGTCATGCGACCTGATCGCAGTGAGTATGGAACTGCTCTGGCGCAGGTGAAAGCCACTCTGCGAAGTCGAATCGAGGGTGGCATGCCTCTGAATGGACCGATCAAAGGGCAAGGATCTTTGTGAGCGCTCAGGATCCAGGCGCTGATGTCAAGACTTTGGGCACCCAACCACAAACGTTAGCCGAATGTTTTGACTGCATCCTTTTTGATTTGGACGGTGTGCTTTATCGGGGTTCTCAAGCGATCAATGGCGCCTCGGAAACATTGAAAACTTTAGTGACAATGAATATCGGACGCTGTTTTATCACGAACAATGCGTCTAGAACGCCGGCACAAGTTGCGGCCCACCTGCGTGAACTTGGAATTGACGCGGCTCCGATCGACGTTGCGACATCGCCACAAGCGGCGGTGCTGGTGTTGGAGGACTTTGTCGCGAACGGGCGAGTATCCGCGAGAGAGCGTGTTTATGTCGTGGGCGGAGGAGGCATCGAGTGGGCCTTGCATGAAGGTGGATTTGAGTCAACGCGGGATCCTGAGGGATGCAAAGTGGTCATGCAAGGCTTTGGCCCCTCGGTGTCGTGGACTGAATTGGCCGAAGCGGCCTATCTTGTTGCAAAGGGCGCGCTCTGGATCGCAACCAACTTGGACGCAACTTTTCCCACAGACAGAGGAATCGCTCCAGGCAATGGGTCATTGGTTAATGCTGTTGCGACTGCAGTGGGGCGGGGCCCTGACGGCGTGGGTGGAAAGCCAGCACCCGCGCTCCTAGAATTCGCCCTCGAGCAATCGGGTGCACTATCCCCGCTCATGGTGGGGGATCGTTATGACACAGACATAGCGGGGGCCATTGCGGTGGGGATTCCGGGCTTGCTAGTCCTCTCAGGAGTTTGTGGCCCGCAAGAGGTCTGGACCTCGGATCTGCGTTCGGATTACTTAGCCCAAGACGTCACCGATTTGATTGTGACCTATCCGGATGTTGTCCTGGAAGGGGATCGCGCAACGTGTGACGGGGCGATTGCCACGTTAAATCGTGCTGATAGGTCAGCGAAAGTTTCTGGTGGCAGTGAAATCAATGGTCTTCGTGCTTTAGATGCATTGAAATGGCATCTCCTCGACGAAGGATTTGCCGGGTGTGCTCGGGGGTCTGAAATCGCTCAGACTGTGAGAGTGGAGTGGCCAGAATCAGGCTTGCTCGAGGGCAAAGAGCGATAGAACTGTATGCGAAGGATAATAGGAACATGCTTGAAGGATTACCCAGTATCGGGGCATTGAAAAATTATCTTGAACTTGCCACTGGCTTGACCGAGGTGACAGCATCTAAAGCCAAGGATGCGGCATTCGCACTCATCGCGCAGGGCATGTCACTTGGTACCAAACAGCCAGCGGAGGTTGCCGCATCGGTTCAGCAGGCGGCGGATGACCTAGTGGCCATGAGTAAGACGAATAGAGACATGCTCGTTGGAATGATCCGAACTGAAGTTGACAGAACGGTCGGCCGCATGGGATTCGTTCGCGAGGATGAATTAGCTGCTCTCCGTGCGCGAGTTGAGAAACTGGAAGCTGCGGGCCAGGAACGAATTGGAAATGGCAGAACAGGCGCTCAACATGATGAGTCAGAAGACAAGACTGAAAACGAGCGCGAGCCGCACGAACCAATCGTTAAGAAGAAAAAGGTGATCGTCAATGAATAGCGAAGGTTTCGAGGTTCAGGACGTAGACGTTGCGGTCTCCGAAGTCGAAGAGACGAGTGCGCCGAATTCCGATGAATCACCAGTGACTGAAGCAGATTCCGGTGCTGAAGCGGAGGGCCATGTAATGCTTTTGGCCGAAGCCACAGATCCAGACCTTGTGCTGCCGGTATGGGAAGCAACTGGAAACGTCGAAGTTGATCAGGCACTAGAAATGATTCAACTCCTTGATTCTGAGGATGTGCATCAGCACCCAGAGGTTCTCGGACAAGTGCATTCTCAACTTCATAGTCTTATGTCACAACTTGATAGGTAAGTGTGCGACGCCTTGATGCTGAGCTAGTAACTCGAGGACTTGCACGCTCACGTGCAGAGGCTCAACTGGCAATCACTGAAGGTCGGGTAGTGGTCGAGGGCATGCCCGCAACCAAAGCTGCGCGGACCGTGTCACCGCAGTCCAGTATCAAACTTGTTGAATTAGAAAAGTCTTATGTGTCGCGGGGCGCTTTCAAACTAATTGGTGCTCTGGATGCCTTTGGCATCGATGTAACTAATGCAGTGGTACTCGATGCAGGGGCATCGACAGGTGGATTCACCGAGGTCCTTCTCGAGCGCGGTGCGAAACAGGTATTGGCCGTTGATGTTGGATACGGCCAACTTGCTTGGTCGCTGCGCTCTGATGACCGGGTGGTAGTGATGGAACGCACGAATGTCCGACATCTCGAGCCTGAAATGTTGCCTGTTGTGCCCAATTTGGTTGTCGCGGACCTGTCGTTCATCTCCCTTACCGCAGTACTTCCTGCTCTGTCCAAAGTAGTGGCACTGTCCGGTGAGATGGTGTTGATGGTCAAGCCGCAATTTGAAGCTGGCAAGGCGATCGTCAATGCGCATCACGGAGTCATCAAGGAGCCAGAGGTGCGGGTTGCATGTGTTGTGAAAGTCGCACAATGTGCCATTGATGCCGGTTGGCTCGTCGCTGGTATCGCGGCTAGCCCACTGCCGGGGCCAAAAGGTAATGTCGAGTATTTTCTGTGGCTTAGCCACAGCCGCGACGCTGTGGCTATGCATACGGGCGAAGATGCAGCAGACTTAGAGGCGCTAGTCAGGCAAGCTGTTGCATTGGGACCATCATGAGTAGTCAAGGGAGGTGTTTGCATGAGCCATCGCGATAGAGAGGGTGGGAGTCCAGTGGAGTCACCTCTGCGCGCACCTGCTCGGGTCCACATTGTTACCAATAGCCAGTCCGAACAAGCAAGGAGTCTCGAGGCTCGTGCGCGACAGGGATTGGAATCACAGGGCATTGTGGTGAGCATTGAGCCTACGGATTCTGAAGTTGGTCCCGTTGGCCTTGACGTTCACAGGGATGCCGGTCTGTCAGCACAAGACCTGATTCTGGTGCTGGGCGGCGACGGCACCATGCTGCGCGCAGCAGAAGTTAGTAGGGCCTCAGGGGCCGCAATATTAGGTGTCAACCTTGGCCACGTCGGCTTTCTCGCTGAAGCCGAGCACGAGGACATCAACTTTGTCATTGAATCGATTTTTCAGGGAAATTGGATTGTTGAGGAACGAACTGCCCTAGATGTATCGGTCATGGGTAATCCCAATGGCGGGTCTGCTCCGATCATTGCGTCAACGTGGGCCTTGAACGAGATAAGTGTGGAAAAGCAGGCCCGGGAGAAAATGATCAGTGTCCTGGTTGATGTCGATCGCAGGCCTTTGAGCAGGTGGGGGTGCGATGGCGTCATTTGTGCTACTCCGACTGGATCTACCGCATATGCATTCTCAGCGGGCGGGCCAGTGATCTGGCCCGAGGTGAGGGCTTTGCTCCTGGTGCCGATTAGTGCCCATGCGCTGTTTGCCCGCCCATCGGTTATCGCACCGACAAGCGTTATTGGTCTTGACCTCGCACATGATTCACCTGCAGTCCTGTGGGCGGATGGACGCCGAATGCTTAACCTTGAGGGCGGCTGCCGCATCGAGGTTAAAGCGCATGCGTCCCCTGTTCGATTCGCCCGATTAATCACAGCACCATTCACCGATCGACTGGTTGCGAAATTCGAGTTGCCCATCGATGGTTGGCGTGGGAAAAAATAATCATGATCGAGTCTCTGGAAATTCGGAATCTCGGTTTAATCGACCTAGCGGAAATTGAATTCTGTTCTGGATTAAACGTCATCACAGGTGAAACAGGCGCGGGTAAGAGCATGGTTCTCAATAGTGTGAACCTGCTCAGCGGGCGCAGGGGTGGTGCTGACCTTGTCACGTCGGGTGCGTCCACGTGCCATGTAACAGCGAACTTCATGGTTTCTGACACCTGGGTTAATGCCCATCATCAGGAACTTCAAGAGCGTGGCGCTGAGTTGGAGCCAGGTGTTGAGGAAACTGAATTCTCGCTGTTGGTTTCACGCGAGGTCACCTCGCTGGGACGTAGCAAGACCTTTCTCGGTGGCAGACAAGTTCCATTAGGTGCGCTCGGTGATTTTGGGGATTCGCTGATTGCGATTCATGGTCAGGCCGAGCAGCAGTTGTTGAGGGATCCTGATTCTCAGCGCGAGCTCATCGATCGGGCCGGGGGCGAGAAACTCAGGCAGGCCCTCGCCATGTATCAAGAAGCTCGAACTTCATGGCGTTCACTTCGAAAGCGCCGTCAGAATTTAATGGCTAGCCGCTCAGAGAATGAGTTAAAACTGCAAGTGTTGCAACTTGGAATCGCCGAGATCGAAAGTGTGGACCCGCTCAACGGAGAAGATGCTGAGATCGAGGCTCAGTTGCAGGTGATGCGTAATTCTTCTGACTTGAGAGATGCCACGGCCCATGCGAATGAAGCACTAGGAGGATCCGATGCTCACCCAGGCGGCGTGATCGGTGGATTAGAGCAGGCGCTTCGGGAATTGGAACGCGCGCGAGCCATGGACCCGCTTCTGGAGCCCTTTGTCGCGAGGTTGAAAAGCGGAATCTCAGAAACGCTTGATATCGACGCCGAGATCTCGCAGTATGGGATCAACCTAGAGGTGGATCCGGCTGTCCTCGAAGCACTCGAGCAGCGTTATGCCGCAATCAAAAATTTGTGCAAGAAATATGGGCCAGGAATTTCTGAGGTACGGGAATGGGAGCGTGTGGCGCGACTCGAATGTGAAGAGTTGTTGACAACCCCTGAGGAATTTGAGCAACTCGATCTCGACATCGAAAATGCGGGTCGCGCATTGACCGCAGCGGGGGAGACTCTGAGCGTTTTAAGGGGTGAAACTGCCAAAGTCATAGGCGTGGGCATCGAGAGTGAGCTCCGAGAACTTGCCATGCCTCACGCGCAGATTCGGATTGATGTCCAATCAGAATCAGACCTATCAAAATGGACAAAGTTTGGTGCTGATGTCGTCACGTTCCAGATCGCTGCCCACGAGGGCGCTGTTTACCGGCCAATCGGCAAAAGTGCCTCAGGTGGTGAACTCAGCAGACTGATGTTGGCGATTGAGGTTGTCCTTGCAGGCAAGGCCCCGATCCCAACCATGATCTTCGACGAAGTCGATGCCGGGATTGGCGGAGCCGTCGCGGTGGAGGTGGGGCGCCGATTGGCTCGATTGGCGGAGTTCACTCAGGTCATTGTGGTGACGCACTTACCGCAGGTGGCCGCTTTTGCGCAGCGCCATTTTGTGGTTGAAAAAGAGGAATCCAACTCTCGAGTTGCCGCACGTGTGGCTGAAGTGACGGGAGACGCCAGAACTCGAGAGATTGCCCGAATGTTGTCTGGGCTCTCTGATTCGGTGAGCGGCGCAGCACATGCGGATGAACTACTGGCACTTGCGGCAAATCGCTGAGATTTGCGCGAGCCTTACACCGCGAGACTCCGGTGCTGATAGTCTGAACTCCCGTGGAGAAAACTTCGACAAAGCACATATTCGTAACAGGCGGAGTAGCGTCATCACTCGGTAAGGGTCTCACCGCCTCATCATTGGGAAATCTCCTCACATCGCGTGGTCTTCGAGTCACCATGCAAAAGTTGGATCCGTACTTGAACGTAGATCCAGGCACAATGAATCCATTTCAACACGGTGAGGTTTTTGTCACCGACGATGGCGCCGAAACCGATCTCGACATCGGTCACTACGAACGTTTTCTTGATACAAACTTGCATGGATCAGCAAATGTCACCACCGGTCAGGTGTACTCGACGGTTATCGCGAAAGAGCGTCGTGGTGAGTACCTCGGCGACACCGTCCAGGTCATTCCTCACATTACAAACGAAATCAAGTCTCGGATTCGAAGAATGGCAAGTCCCAATGTGGATGTGGTTATCACTGAGGTTGGTGGCACGGTCGGTGACATTGAGAGCCTGCCGTTCCTCGAGGCGGTGCGCCAGATCAGACACGAAGTGGGTCGCGATAACGTCTTTTTCCTGCATGTGTCGCTCCTGCCGTACATCGGACCTTCGGGTGAACTCAAAACGAAGCCGACCCAACATTCAGTGGCGGCGCTGCGCAACATTGGTATCCAGCCCGACGCAATTGTTTTGCGCGCCGACCGTCCCGTACCCAGCAGCATCAAACACAAAATTTCTCTGATGTGTGACGTAGATGCTGAAGCAGTTGTCGCCGCCGTTGATGCTCCCAGCATTTATGACATCCCAAAAGTCCTGCACTCTGAGGGTCTGGATGCATATGTCGTGCGGCGACTTGACCTGCCCTTCCGGGACGTGAAATGGAAGCAATGGGATGACCTATTGCGCCGCGTGCATCACCCCAAGTCAGAGGTGACCATTGGTTTAGTTGGCAAGTACATTGATTTGCCTGATGCGTACCTTTCGGTCACCGAGGCCTTGCGAGCTGGTGGATTCCACAATGAATGTAGAGTCAATATTCGTTGGGTTTCCAGTGATGATTGTGCGACTGAGGCAGGGGCTGCCAAAAATCTTTCAGATCTTGATGGAATCTGTGTCCCCGGTGGATTCGGAGTTCGCGGTATCGAGGGGAAACTTGGAGCGCTGACTTACGCCCGAAAACACATGATTCCAACACTCGGCTTGTGTCTAGGCCTGCAGTGCATGGTTATTGAATATGCACGCACCGAGGCGGGTTTGGCTGATGCTAATTCCGTTGAATTCGATGAGTCAACACCGCATCCGGTTGTTTCAACCATGGCGGATCAACAAGACGTCATCGCTGGTGATCGCGATATGGGTGGAACCATGCGCCTTGGTTTATATCCGGCCAAATTGAGCGAAGGCTCTGTTGCATTCTCTGTCTACGGACAGCCCTACATTGAAGAGCGACACCGTCACCGATTTGAAGTCGCAAACTCCTATCGCACAATCCTCGAGGAAAGAGGATTGGTGTTTTCGGGGACTTCGCCGGATGGAAGGCTAGTTGAATTCGTTGAACTTCCTGCCGATGTGCACCCCTATTACATTGGCACTCAGGCTCACCCTGAGCTTCGCTCGAGACCGACTAACGCGCACCCCTTATTTATTGGATTGATCAAGGCGGCCGTTGATCGGAATCAAAGTTTAAGTAGCGATATGAATGAGAGCAGTGAAGCGCGCGCTTAGGTTCATATCAAATCTGCAGACGGTGTCAATGTGAAAGAGTCCTGGGTTGGTCCGATCAAGGACACATGGGAGCCAGCAGATCTTTTGGATCAAAAAATTGTTCATCGTGGCGCAAAGTGGGATGTTGTAGTTGAGCAGGTTGAAATAGGTAATTCTGTTGTGCAGCGCGATGTGGTTGTTCACCCCGGCGCTGTTGCGGTCGTGGCTTTAAATGAGAACGAACAAATTTTTTTGATCCGTCAATATCGACAGCCATTGGGCATGTACCTCTTTGAAACTCCTGCGGGTTTACTCGACCACGGCAATGAAAGTCCGCTTCGAGCAGCCCAACGGGAACTCGCTGAGGAAGCAGGCCTGATGGCCTCCGAATGGAATGTTCTCGTGGACTTTTTCAATACACCCGGTGGATCATCTGAAGCGATTCGCATTTACCTTGCGCGGGGGATAGCCCAAGTATCTGGCGGGAGAATTCACACTGGCGAAGCCGAGGAAATGCACCTTCCGGGGGTGTGGGTGGATCTCGATGCGGCATGTTCCCTCGTACTTGCGGGGGACTTGGGCAATCCAACGACGGTAGTAGGAGCCTTGGCCGCACAAAGTGCCATGCGTGCCAAGTGGCACTCGCTGAGGCCAGCCCAAGCCCCTTGGCAGGCGCATGCCAGGCGTAAATTAGTTCGACCAGATTAAGCGAACCACGAGTCAGTAGTAGTGTGCGAACATAGGACGAATTACATTGGGTAATTCGCTCGAGAAAGCATGAGGTTGTAGTGAAGGTTGGCGTTCCCAAAGAGATCAAGAACCATGAATACCGAGTAGCAATTACACCAGCGGGTGTTCATGAATTTGTGACCAACGGCCACGAGGTTTTCATCGAGGAAAATGCTGGTGTCGGTTCCTCTATCCCTGATGAAGCTTTTGCATCAGCTGGCGCGACTATTCTGCCGACAGCTGATGCGGTCTGGGAAACAGCTGACATGATCTTGAAAGTCAAAGAGCCGATCGCCGCGGAGTACCACAGGATGCGCAAAGGTCAATTGATCTTTACCTACCTTCACCTTGCTGCGTCGAAGGAGTGCACTGATGCGCTGGTGGCATCGGGCTCAACTGCCATCGCTTATGAAACTGTGGAGCTCTCTGATGGTTCACTTCCACTGCTGGCACCCATGTCCGAGGTTGCTGGACGGTTGGCCCCGCAAGTGGGTGCACATGCACTAATGCGAGCGCACGGCGGGCGTGGCGTGTTGATGGGTGGAGTTTCTGGTGTGTACGCGGCCAAAGTTGTGGTCCTTGGTGCAGGCGTCGCGGGAATGAATGCGGCGGCAATTGCACTGGGCATGCAGGCTGAGGTTCTATTGCTCGATAAGAACATTGCGAGGCTTCGTCAGATGGATGCCATCTACCAGGGGCATATGCAAACAGTTGCATCAAACGCCTATGAAATTGAGCAAGCAGTACTTGATGCTGACATGGTGATCGGAGCGGTGCTCGTTCCTGGAGCAAAAGCCCCAAAGTTGATCTCAAATGAATTGGTATCCCGGATGAAGCCCGGTTCGGTTCTCGTGGATATTGCAATCGATCAAGGCGGTTGCTTTGAGGACTCGCGGCCAACGACGCACGCTGAACCCACTTACCCGATTCACAATTCGGTGTTCTATTGCGTGGCCAATATGCCCGGAGCGGTACCCCATACATCAACCTATGCGCTCACCAACGTGACATTGCCATATGCAATTGCATTGGCAAATAAGGGCTGGAAGCAGGCATTGCGCGAGGACTCTGCTTTGGCATTGGGACTTAACGTCCACGATGGTCAAGTTACCTACGCGGCTGTGTCTGAGTCATTTGGAATGTCTTTGCTCCCCCTTGAAGAGGCAATCGCCTGAAACTAAGTGGTGCTATTGCGGGATACCTCGATCACATCAGTATTGAGCGAGGTCTCTCCGCTAACACGGTATCGGCATATCGCAGGGATCTTGCGCGCTATGCAACATGGTGTAGCGGCAAAGGCGTTGAATCACTCAGTGAAATTCGACCACGGGATGTCAGTGATTTTGCCATTTCCCTTGCACAGGATCTGAGTGCATCGAGCTCTGCGCGAACAATCGTGTCGGTGAGAGGTTTTCACAAGTTTGCAGTGGCCGAATCCTGGGTTCCGGTTGATCCATCGGTGGATGTTCATCCCGCAGGCATTCCGCGCAAACTACCCAAAGCATTGCCCTATGAATCTATAACCAAGATCATTGGGGCTGCGAGTGAATCAAGTTATCCGCAGAGAGATACCGCACTCATCGAATTGCTCTATGGCACAGGCATGCGAATCTCTGAGTTAGTGGGATTAGATGTGGATGATCTCGATGCCGAGTCCACGACTGTCCTCGTCACTGGGAAAGGGAATAAGCAGCGACTCATTCCTGTGGGTGGGTACGCGTTGAAAGCTTTCGAGATCTATGTGGGAGGTGAGCGACGAGAACTCCTCTCTCGTTTGCGGTCTGGGGGCTCGCACAAGGCATTTCTCAACACGCGTGGCCGACCCCTTTCAAGGCAAAGCGCTTGGGAGATCGTGTCCAAGGCAGCCGACAGGGCTGAGATCGACGGAGTGACGCCGCACAGTTTTCGTCACAGTTATGCCACGCACCTGCTTGAGCGAGGGGCTGATGTGCGGACGGTTCAAGAACTCTTGGGTCATTCATCCGTAACGACCACTCAGATCTACACCATGGTGACCGTGGAAACATTGCGGGAAATCTACGCGGGAGCGCACCCTCGGGCCCGATAAATCATGAGACAGGCTCTCAAGGGTGCTTGAGGCGCCCTGAGACGGACTTAGCAGAATCCGAGCAACCAATGTCCCCATGAGGGCTGTTAGCACAGTAGGCTCACTCCATCATGAGTGAGAACGAATTCGCAGGACTCCCCGAGATTCCAGAGCCGGCACCAATCACAGGTCATGGGCCGGCCCGGGTGATCTCGATGGTGAATCAAAAGGGCGGTGTCGGTAAAACGACGTCAACCGTTTCACTGGGTGCAGCGCTAGCGGGCTATGGCAGGAAAGTCCTTCTCGTGGACTTTGACCCCCAAGGCGCCCTCTCCGTCGCACTAGGCATGAACCCCAATGAGATGGACCTTTCGATTTACAACCTTCTCACCCAAAACGACTGTCATGTGGGAGATGTCATCCTCACCACTCGGGTTGAGAACCTCGATCTGATCCCCAGCAACATAGATCTTTCGGCTGCAGAATTGCAACTTGTGAGCGAAGTGGGGCGGGAGTACGCCCTGCAGCGCGCACTCGCTCCCGTTATCGACGAATACGACTTTATTCTCATTGACTGCCAACCGTCGTTGGGCCTGCTGACTTTGAACTCCCTCACGGCAAGCACAGAAGTCATCATCCCGATGGCAACTGAATACTTTGCACTTCGCGGAGTCGCACTCCTCAAGGACACTATTGACAAAGTGACCAGCAGGTTAAATCCAAGTTTGCGAATTGTTGGAGTCTTACCAACCATGCATGACCCACGAACGCTCCACAGTCGTGAGGTACTGGAGTCAGTGACCGGTGCTTTCGGTGACACGGTGTTCACCACCACCATCAATCGGACTATTAAATTCCCCGACTCTGCGGTGGCGGGAGAGCCCATTACAACCTTTGCTGCATCAAGCTCTGGTGCAGAGGCTTACCGCAGGCTAGCGCGCGAGGTGCTCGCCCGGTGACCAATGCGTCCACCGTGCAATTAGATAGTTCTGATAGCGCCGGTAGTGCAGTTGTAGGCGAAGGTGGGTTCTCAGTTCGAGTGGGGGACTTCGAAGGCCCATTTGATCTGCTGCTCTCGCTGATTTCGAAGCACAAGCTTGAAGTAACCGACTTGGCCTTGCATCAGGTCACCGATGACTTTATCTCTCACATTCGCGTACAAGGAGAGAACTGGGATCTTGAGGAGACCAGCAGCTTCCTCGTTGTCGCTGCAACACTTCTTGACCTGAAAGCTGCTCGGCTCTTGCCTCGGGGTGAGGTCGAGGACGAAGAAGACTTAGCCCTGCTTGAAGCCCGCGACCTACTGTTTGCTCGAATCCTGCAATATCGGGCTTACAAGGAAATCACGGT
>JAFMDS010000081.1 GCA_017857175.1 Candidatus Nanopelagicales bacterium
CGAGAACGTTTTAACCCTCAAACACAACTCGATGACACGAAATCCCTGAAGAATCCATTGCCGCCACGATGCATCGCGATGCAAGTTGGCGAACGGAAAGTGTTAGAAGGTTCCGGGTGAAAATTCACAAGGGCAGTTTTCTCATGAGAAGAACACCGTGTAAACACGGTGTTGCTGAGTGTCATTACTGGCTAGAGTGCGAAAAGTTACATTCTTTTTATATAGGAGTTGCGCATGTCAGAGACACCAGCCAGCGAAGGTATGGGTCCCGAGGAGTCCATGGGTTCGTCACGCTCACATCACCGCAATCGGAAATTGGTCATCATCGGTGCGATCGCTCTGGTGCTCGTGGCTGGAACTGCCTTGGCGGGTTCTCTCACATCTGGCAGTCGATCGGGGGCTGCGACCACGGTGGGATCTGGAGATTCGTGCTTTATTGTTCAAGATGTCACTTGGAACGATGGAACGACGGATCCAGAGATGACCTGGCAAGCGGCAACAGATGCTGCTTCGGCCAAAGGCTTCCGCCTGCCAACGATGGACGAGCTGCGCGCGATGTTGACCCAACGGGCGAGCCTAAATGTCAACGGAAATTATTGGAGTTCTGAGTCTAAGTCCGCCAACATGGCCTATCACATGGACTTGAGCGCTGCCGGGGATGGCGAAATCGTTTACTTGGTAAAGGACGGAACCCTGCATGTCCGCCCCGTTGTGGATTGCTCCTCCTAGCCGACGCATTCAACCCCGTGCGCTGCAAGATTGGCCTAGCCCATGTCCGAGGGGAGCCACGCATAATGCGCGACTCCCCCACGAGGACCTAACCAGTCTTATTTAGCGTCAAAATAAGCGTCAGAGCGCTCGTTGTAAAGGGCCCACAAGACAAAGATGGCAATGGCCGTTGTGATTAACCCTTGGAACAGGAATGCGCTCGAGTGGTGAGTGAACATTGACCAAGAGGCAACCGCCACCGCCAAAATCTGGACAATTGTGACTAGCAATCGTGCGCCCTTGTTACCACCAAGAAGCGCGAGCGTCACCAAGAGGACGATGCCTCCAATGATCAAACTAACTACACCTGACGTTACTAGTTCAGAAGTTGAAAGGCTCGTTTGCTCCATGATGCGATCTTGGGTGCTCAGGGCCAAGACAACAATCCCGCCAACAAGTGTGAGTGTCGCCTGTAAAAGCATGATGACACCAATGAATGTGATGACTCCTGGACGCTTCATCTCAATATCCTCCATCTAGACTTGAAGGCCAGGAATGGTTCCCGACCGGTCATAATTATTCCATTTTTTCTTATTCGGACGCGTGTTTTGCAACCTTGATCGATGGTTGTGTCGGACTGCAGCTGGTATCAGTGACTTCCATGCGCTCTTTGTCGCGCTGCGTTCCCACTTTTTCCCTGACAGTAATCATCGTCTCCCGAAGCGTTGCGCGTGACATTCGTCGAGGGAAGTGTGGGCCTCCAGCAAACGGTGGCTCACTAAAAATATGCGACTTTCTTCAATCACTCAAGTTTCTGTCACCCCATGAATAGGATTCGACCGTGAGTAGCAACTTGACCAACGCAACGGCCGTAGATCCCTTTGATTCCGATGATGCCATTCGGTTGGGTGAGGACAAACGTGATGGCAATCCGCGAACTCTTGGCGCCGCATGGGCTGGTGTTTTGCTTGCACCTGGAACCATCATCACCGGCATGGTCGCAGCAGGCGGGTCCGCCGGTCCCGGATTCGGAGTTGGGTTCGCCGGTCTTGCCATAGGCACCATCATTGGAACCTTCTTTGTCGCTCTTATTTCCATCTGGGGACCCCGCACCGGGTTAGCGCAAATGCCACTGGGGAAGTTGGCGTTCGGAGCCGCAAATGTTGTGCCACAGGTGTTCTTGATTTTCAGCCTAATCGCATACGACGCTTTGAATGATCTTTTCGGTGTCGATGCACTCGCGGATGCCCTTGGTATTGAGTTTTACATTGCCCTCGCATGCATCCTTGCCATTGAGGTAGTCGTTGTCTCCTTCGGTGTTCGACTCATGCGTGTCCTGGGTCTGGTCTTGAGTTCTGTAATGCTCATCGTCGCGGTGTGGTTGATCTTCGCTGCAGCTGGAACATCTGCTGCTCCAGCACCCGCCGGAGTTAATGGATTCCCGCTGTCGCAATTTGCACTTGCAATGGCGCTGGGCCTCAGCGGCTCTATTTCATGGTCGGTCCAGGCATGCGACCTATCGCGAACTCTTCCTCACAGGACGAGCCCCAAGAAAGTATTCGCCTGGGTGTTCGTCGGCATGACAATTCCACTCGTTGTACTTGGTGGCATCGGCGCGTGGATTTCAACCGACTCGTCATTGAGTAACCCCATGGGTCGAGTTCAGGAACTTCTCGGCGGCGGCGTTGGAGCGGCAGTCGCTCTTGTTGCGCTTGGAATTTCATTAGCAACGGCCAACGCATTGAACGATTTCAGCGGTGGTCTCAGTTTGGTTCAAATGGGTGTGCGCATACCTCGCGTGGCCGCATCACTCGTCATCACGGCTTCTGGACTCACCCTCGCGATCGTTTCACGCAACACCGAATTGGGCTCTTTGACGCAGGACATTGTTCTCATTGCCGGGTACTACACGACACCTTGGCTCGGGGTCCTCTTGGTTGAGTTGATCGCCCGCCGGAAGGAGCCAAAACCGTGGCTCATCCCTGCTTCAAAGCCGCGGCAGGCGGCATCTGCTTTTGTCCTTGGATGGCTGCTCCTGCTTCCATTTACGGCCACCCCAATTGGCAATCAAATCGCTGGGGATGTGCCCGCACTGTCGTGGATTGGTTGGTTCTCTCGCGAACTGTTCAATGGCGGAGGCATCGGCTATCTGGTCGGGGTCATCTTTGGATTTGCAATTTACGCTGCGCTTCGACTCACGGGCTCTAGGCATTCCAAGTAACCAGAAAGACGAACGCAGTCAGCATGAAGTGATCATGAATCTGCGGGTCCCGAAGAACTGATACCTAATGATTCGATCAATCGAGTGTG
>JAFMDS010000046.1 GCA_017857175.1 Candidatus Nanopelagicales bacterium
GATTCACGAAGCCGAGTGATCGCCTCGAGGCCGTGTTTCGCCGTGACGGTTTCAATGTTTGCCATGCTCATTGCGTCCACGATGAGATCACGCACGCCGTCTTCGTCATCGACAACTAGTACCAAAGGTGAATTCATTGCTCTCGAATGCTCCTATTGATCTTGGTCTCGTTTGATCTTGGATTGGGACGAAAGTGCGGGGTGCACGTCTCTGCACCCCGCACTTTATCGATTTTTTGTCGTCTTGTTAGGCCTGTGGGGCTGGGGCACCTTGATTTGCGCCCCCACGCTGGCCCTTTCCGCCATGCCCACGACCTTTCATGCCGGGACCTTTTCCTTCAGGCTTATTCGCTTCGATGGCATCTGCTTGAGCCTGGGTAATAGTGCCGGCGGAGACAAGGCTCGCGAGCGTGTCACTCATAATCTGATCCCGGGATTCCATCGCAGCGGCGAAGGCATCTTTGACTGCCGACACTGTCTCAGCATCAATGTCCCCGGATTGAATTAGTGCCCGAACAGCTTTCTTGTCTCCGAAGGCGTCAGCTTGAGACTGGGTAATGATTCCATCGGATACAAGCTGACCGAGCACGGTTTCCTGTGCCGATTCGCGTGCTGCTTCAATAGCAGTGCGCACCGAGTTTGCTTGCTCTTGAGTGATGGTTCCATCTGTCACTAGAGGGTTGCTCTTGCCGCCTTTTTCTCTTTTACCTTGCCCCTTGCCGCCCTGACCCTTTGCGGACTTATTGGCGACAACTGCATCGGCCTGTTCTTGGGTGATGGTTCCATCGCTGACAAGCGAAGCCAATGCGCTGGACATGGCTGAATCGCGACCAGTCTCAAATGCAGCGCGAATCTTTTGCGCTGCTTCAGCATCCAGTGACTCGACCAAACTCCTGATTTGCTTGCCTGGCTTGCCAGTGCCCATGGCACTTGCGAATTCATCTGCCTGTGCCTGTGTGATGGTGCCATCCGCGACCAACGAAGCCAGGACACTGTCTCGGCTGGCGGTGCGTGCGGTTTCAAGTGCTGTCTTGATTTCATCACCTTGAATGGTGGTGAGTGTGTTGTCCTCTACGAGTGAGGTGACAGGGCCACGCTGGCTCTTTGATGCGTTTTCCCCTTGTGCCTGGGCCACGCCCACTGAGGCAGCGAGGAGGGCTACTGCGCTTGCGCCGACTCCGACACCTGTCCAAATCCTCTTAGTCTTGCTCATGAAGTTCTCCATTTCGCTCAGATAGTGATCTTTTCGATGTCGCAAATATGCCAAGGCATCTTGGGAGCAACCTGAGACAAGCCTGTGTGTTCCCTGTGAATCCCTAGTGGTCTTTGGTCAAAATTATGAGGTTCGTGGCGCCCTTTGCCGATATTTCCAAGGTTGCTTCGAACCCAAGTGCCTGGAAATAGGACTCGAGACCCTCGGCGACCTGTGGGAATTTCCGCGCTGAGGCCATGGATGCCCGAACTAAATCACCTTTGGTTGCCTTGTTAAAGTGCGTGACACTTTTTCTGACACCATTGATTAGCGTCATGACCTTCACTGGAATGACATTGGAATATTTGGTCAGGGGAGCAAGTTTCTCATAACTCCCCGAGCGCATGTCGAGCACGAGTTCATTGGAAAAGCCATCGAATAGGGGCGTGAGATCTGACTTCCAGAATGTTGCCAATGGGCCAATCTTGGGCAGAACTGTGGACCCACTCAGGCGATAGGCAGGGATCGGATCAGTTAACTGAACAAACCCAAATAGGGCGGAGGCAATGAGCACGGAAGTTTGTGCACGCATCTTGGCCGCTGCGCTGAGCGTGGGAAAGTCCAAGCGGTCATAGAGGACTCCGGAGTACACCTCGATGGCTGGAGCACATGGGTGTGAAGTGAGGTGCGCGTTGAGTTCGACAAGGTCGATCTGCGTGGGGCCCAGGTCAAGTAACTCGGCTGCTTTTTTGGGCGACTTAGCGCTTAATGCAGCAAGTGAATCAATGAGCACCTTTCGAGAAGGATTGAGTTCGGGGAACGTTAGCCTTGTTAGATCAAGTTTTGGTCCCGTAATGGGCGCAGTCTTTCCTTCGCTCGGCGGAATCAGAAATAGCATTGGTTCAGCCTAGGCGAGATTCCAGATCGTGCCGGGGATAACCTTGTCGGTGGAACGAGTCGGCTGGGTGATCGCGGCAAGTAATTGTCGAGGAAAGTCCGGACTCCACAGGGCAAGGTGGTGGGTAACGCCCACCCGGGGCAACCCGCGGGACAGTGCCACAGAAAACAGACCGCCAAGGGAAACCTTGGTAAGGGTGAAACGGTGGTGTAAGAGACCACCAGTACCGCAGGTGACTGCGGTAGCTAGGTAAACCCCACCTGGAGCAAGGTCAAGAGGATGGAATTGAGTTTTCGAACTCGACGATATCTGAGCAAACGAGCGGCCCGCTTGATATTTGCTGGTAGACCGCACGAGGCCGTTGGCAACAGCGGCCCTAGATGGATGTTCACCGCCTGAGTGATCAGGTACAGGATCCGGCTTACAGGTCGGCTCGTTCCCCCTCTTATCCCGAGCGCAGTTTTTTGTGATCAGGTACACAGGCAGAGGCGGACAAGAACTGCCAAATGATTCTGTGGTTAGGTACGCAGGCCCAGCCGCGAGACGACTTCTAGCGTTGATGCAGCGGTGTTGAGGGTGTAAAAGTGCAAACCCTCGGCACCCGCGTCCAGGACTTGATCGCTAACTCGAGTTGCAATGTCGATGCCGAGTTCCCGGGTTGATTCGGGGTCGTCCTGATATTTTTCAAATTCGGTCATCATGGAGTCTGGGATCTCGCCGTTGGCGAAGTCAAGCATTCGAGTGAATTGCCTGAAGCTGGTCACGGGCATGATGCCCGGGTAGACGGTCAGTTGGGAACCACGCCTTTTTAGTTCATCGATAAGTCGCGCATAGGACTCAGGCTGAAAGACAAATTGGGTGACGGCGAAAGTTGCTCCCAGTTCTTCTTTTCTGAGCAGGACGTCGATGCCCTCGTCGAAACCACTTGCTGACGGGTGAATATCAGGAAATGCGGCGACGCCGATGGTGAAGGTTCCAAATGAGTTCGCCATTTTGACCAATTCATCAGCATGGACAAATCCACCCGGTGTTGTTACCCAGGGGGCAGTGGGCCCGTCGGCGGGGTCACCGCGGAGAGCCAGAATGTCAGTGATCCCAGCATCCTGGAACTGTTGCAGGATTGCCTGCACTTCATCCTTTGTTGAACCAACGCAGGTCAGGTGCGCGATTGTTCGATACCCGGTTTCACGGTAAATATCGCACGTGACCTTGATGGTGCGTTCCCGAGTGCTGCCGCCGGCGCCGTAGGTGACGGAGACAAAATCAGGGGAAACTGCCTCAAGTTCACGTATGGTCTCGAACAAACTTGCTTCACCCTCAGGGGTTTTGGGCGGGAAGAACTCGAATGAGATTGTCGGGTTGTTAACGCGCATTGAAGTACTTTGCTTCAGGGTGGTGAACAATGATCGCAGAGGTTGACTGTTCGGGGTGAAGTTGGAATTCATCGGACAACTCAACGCCAATGCGTTCGGGTTCCAAGAGTTCACAGAGTTGAATCTGGTCTTCCAGGTTCGGGCAGGCGGGGTACCCAAATGAATAGCGTGAACCCCGGTAGCCCTGATCAAGGATTTCCTGCAGGTCGGCTGAGTCTTCGGTGGAGAAGTTCAACTCACTGCGCACCCTGGCATGCCAGTGCTCGGCCAGAGCCTCGGTCAGTTGCACTGAAAGCCCGTGCAACTCAAGGTACTCGCGGTAGGCATCTTTGGCAAAGAGTTCAGATGCCGCAACACTGACAGCGTTACCCATGGTGACTACGTGGAATGCGACAACATCGATCTTTCCCGATTCCTTGGATGCAAAGAAGTCCGCCAGACAGAGTTTGCGATCCCGTCTCTGGCGAGGGAAACGGAAGCGGGTGCGTTCTTCGCCTTTATTTGGGCCCTCGTGGTGCAGGATCACCAGATCGTTGCCTTCGGAGTAGCACGGGAAGTAGCCGTAAACGACGGCTGCTTCGAGCCAACCATTGGCTTGAGCTTCATTGAGAAGTAGGCGCAGTCGTGGACGAGCTTCTTCCTCGATCATTGTTTGGTAGGTGTCTCGATTGCCTTTAAGCCCCCATTGGCCCACGAACAGTGCACGCTCGTCCAGCATGCCGACGTAGTCAGCTAGTGCAATTCCCTTGACCACGCGGCTGCCCCAGAATGGGGGGGTTGGAATTTCATTCTCGGCTGCGACGTCACTGCGCTTCGTGCTGACCGTTTCATCGTCATTACGCTCCACTTTTTTGACCCTGCGCTTGCGCAGTTCGGGGAGTTGCGCGCCTTCTTCACCACGTTTGATCGACATCATGGTGTCCATGAGTGATAGCCCTTCGAAGGCATCCTTGGCGTAGCGCACCGTTCCGGGGAATTCAGAACTTAGATCATCCTCGACGAAAGCGCGGGTCAGTGCTGCGCCCCCGAGGATGATGGGCCACTTTTCGTTAAGGCCTTGCTTGGTCAACTCCTGCAGGTTCTCGCGCATGACAACAGTGCTTTTGACCAGTAATCCTGATAGGCCAATCACATCAACATTATTTTCTTCGGCCGCGCTAATGATCGAGCCGATGGGCTGCTTGATGCCAATGTTGACGGTCGAGTAGCCATTGTTTGTCAAAATGATGTCCACGAGGTTCTTGCCGATATCGTGAACATCGCCCTTGACTGTTGCGAGGAGGATTTTGCCTCGCCCAGCATCAGACTCGACCTTCTCCATATGCGGTTCGAGATAGGCAACAGCCTTTTTCATCACTTCGGCTGACTGCAATACAAAAGGCAATTGCATTTCGCCTTTGCCAAAAAGCTCACCAACGGTTTTCATGCCCGACAGGAGATAGGTGTTGATGATTTCCAGCGGATTGATGCGAGCGGCCATGGCCTCATCAAGATCTGCCTCAAGGCCTTTGCCTTCTCCGTCAATTATTCGCTGGGGGAGGCGTTCCTGCATGGGTAAAAGCGCCAGTTCCTCGGCAACGGAGAGCCTTCCGGCTGTTGTTTCAGCATTTTCAAACAACTCGAGGAATTTTTGCAATGGGTCGTAGGTGAGATCACCCTCGTCGTTGTATTCCCTGCGGTCAAAGATGAGATCCAGGGCAACGTTTCGCTGTTCTTCAGGGATTCGAGCAAGGGGCATGATTTTCGATGGATGCGCGATCGCGGAAGTGAGCCCAGCCTCAACGGCCTCGTGCAAGAACATCGAGTTCAAAACGATGCGCGCCTGCGGCTTGAGACCAAAGGAAATATTGCTCACACCGAGGGTTGTTTGAATTTCAGGAAACTCAGTGGTGAGCTCTTTAATGGCACGAAGGGTTTCAATGCCGTCTCGGCGAGTTTCTTCCTGTCCCGTGGCAATCGGGAATGTCAGAGTGTCAACCAAAATGTCACTGACGTTCATGCCCCAGTTCTCGGTGAGATCCGTGATCAGGCGACGAGCGACCTGGACTTTCCAATCCGCGGTTCGGGCTTGACCTTCCTCATCAATTGTCAGCGCGACAACGGCTGCGCCATGTTCTTTCACCAAAGGCATGATGCGGGCATAGCGGGATTCAGGTCCATCACCATCCTCGAAATTGACCGAGTTGACCAATGACCGTCCGCCCAGTCTTTCAAGGCCCGCTTTCAAGACCGCGGGCTCGGTTGAGTCGAGCATGATCGGAAGTGTCGAGGCGGTTGCCAAGAGTGAGGCAAGGTGAGACATGTCAGCAACGCCGTCACGCCCCACGTAATCGACACAAAGATCGAGCATGTGGGCGCCATCTCTAATTTGTTCTTTAGCAATATCAATGCAGGCTTGCCAATCGTCGACCAGAAGTGCCTCACGGAATGCCTTGGAACCATTGGCGTTGGCGCGTTCTCCGATTGCCAGGTAACTCAGGTCCTGGCGAAAGGGGACATGTTGATAGAGCGATGCGGCCCCAGGTTCGTTAATTCGATTGATGGTTAACACCTCGGGCGCACTTGCGAAATGACTTTTGATCGCTCGAATGTGATCGGGTGTTGTTCCGCAGCAACCTCCGATGAGCCTCACGCCATACTCCCGGTTGAAGTCAAGGAGTGATGCTGCCAGTTCATCAGGGCTGAGGTCATACGTTGCACCGTTAGGTCCGAGGACGGGAAGCCCTGCATTGGGCATACACGAGATGGGAAGTTCTGTCCGATACGAAAGAGTGCGCAGGTGCTCACTCATTTCGGTCGGTCCCGTTGCGCAATTGAGCCCAATGACATCAATGTTTAATGGTTCCAGCGCACTCAGTGCCGCGCCGATTTCTGAGCCCATCAGCATGGTGCCCGTGGTTTCAATTGTTACTTGAGCAATCAGCAGGATGTCGCTGTCTGTTGATTCGATCGCCTCACGGGCCCCATTGATGGCTGCCTTGGCTTGGAGCAAATCCTGAGTCGTTTCAATCAGTAGTGCATCAGCGCCACCGTCAATCAGGCCTCGGCTTGCCTCGCGGTAGGCCCGTTTCAGGTGCTCGTAGGTGGTATGCAAAAGAGATGGCAACTTGGTACCAGGACCCAATGAACCCAGAACATACTTGGGTCCGGTTTCGTTCTCCGCACGGAATTCATCGGCACTAGTACGTGCGATACGAGCTCCGGCATGGGCGAGCTCATAGATGCGGTCCTCGATGCCATACTCAGCAAGATTTGCCCAATTGCAGCCGAAAGTATTTGTTTCTACGGCATCAGAGCCTGCTGCGAAGTATTCGCGATGAATCTCAGCAACAACCTCGGGACGCGTAATATTAATGATCTCATTGCAGCCTTCGTGCCCTTCGAAATCATCAAGGCTCAGATCTGCCGCTTGCAACATGGTTCCCATGGCGCCATCGGCAATAATCACCCTCTCTTGTAGGGCAATGCGCAAACTAGTCATGTGGACCTTTCCGCGATAGACAGGCGAATGCCGAGCCTGTCCATAACGCGATAGAGGTGGCTCTTTGAGTTATTTCTCGGTTTTTTCACGAGGTGCTCGCCACGGACCCTCTGGTCGACGACTCGGGGAGGCCTCCCCAGCACTAACGCAACTATAACAAATGCACTCGGTAATACAGCGCCTTGCCACGGTCAAGGGCTGCTTATGTTGTTCATTACAGGATTTGCTGCACAATAGGGACATGCCCAAAATTTCAGCCGGCACGATTGCAGAACACAGGGAAGCGCGCAGGGATGGTCTACTGGCGGCCGCAGCTCAACTGATGCAGGAAGGCAAGACCTTTACGGTTGCCCAAGTTGCTCAAGAAGTTGGATTGTCACGCTCCGCGGTGTACGAGTATTACGGGAGTGCAGCCGATCTGATTGCCGATGTCCTCGTCGATGAAATGGCCCTGTGGGTCGATGAAATTACCCCGGCCGTAAATGCAATCGCTGAGCCAATGGGTCGCATTGCGGCATGGGTAACGGGGGTTCTCGAATACGTAGAACAGGGCCGTCACGCGCTGGTGAAATCTGCCGGATCCGTAGACCTTCCTCCGGCGCGAAGGGCTCAGGTGCAGGGGATGCACAGGGAGTTGATCGCCCCCCTATCAGAGGCATTGACGGAACTTTCCGTGCTCGATGTACGCCAGATGTCCTCATTCATTTGGGGCGTCACTGACGCCGCGATAAAGCGAATTGAAAACCAGGGGGCCAAGGCACTTGCAGAGGCGGATGCCGTCATGGCCTTTATCGACCATGGACTAATCCGACCATAAAAAATTGCTGCGGGACCCATGATGGATCCCGCAGCATTCGTCCTAGTGATTTTTTAACTTAGTGAGTAACTAATTTTCTTGACTAGTGGCTTGTAGTTTTTTCCGCCGGTAGTGGTCAAGGTGACGGTGCACGTGCCTGTATTTGTCAGGGCGCTGAGCTTGCCGTCGGTCACTGAGCAATTGTCACTCAGAATAGAAACGGGAAGCCCCGATGTAGTCGTTGCGGAGAAAGCAACTGGCTTGGATGTGATGGTTGTTCCAGACTTGGGAGTGACTTTCACCTGATCGGTCTTGCGATCAGCCTTCACCGCTGTAAACATTGTGGGGAAAATGCGCATGTAAGCAGGGTTTGCACTCTCTCGCCCGGCGCCCAGGATGTAGACAGCGCAGGAGCCCATGCCGGGGGCAAGCTCAACGCGGCAATCAACCGAAGCGGGTGCTGTTGCCCCGGTCTGTGGATTGGGATTTACGCCATAGAACTCGCCGTTGACTTTCATGCTCGAATTAACTGTTGCACGCGCGTCTGAAGCGGCAGGAATATATACCACGGCATTAGCAGAGTTATCGCACAAAGTTGGTGCACTCCGTGGATTCGCCGGGATCGCGCAATGGAGTGCATAGAGACCGACGTTGGCAGGGAGGTTAGTTGCAACAATTGGCTGAACGGAACTAGAAGCCAATGCAACAAGCGGTGTCATGTTGTTATACCCGGCGACGGTGGTGTTATAGGTATCCTGCGCCGAAGCGGTGGCGGTGCCAAGTAATGCAATGCCTGCAACTCCAATGGTGAGTTTGGTCAGGGTTGTGAGGCGATTCTTCTTGTACATCCTTCTCCTTTGTAAATAGATTTTTTCGGGTTTATTGCTATTTGCTGAAAGTGACGGGCACTGCTACATCAGAGGTGCGTTCATTGGGGCGCGTGTGATCGGCGCGAGTGACTATGGAGCACGAAGTCGTGCGACAATCGAGCTCACCAATTATTGGATTGATTGTCAATTTGACCTTAAAGGAGCCTCCCTTTTTGAATGGCACCGCCAGACTTTTGCCATATGACGGAGGATTGGAAGAGATCCAAGCCGAGGCAGGATTGGCGCCACTCATGTTGATACCGCCACCGCATGGCCCAGGCGCAACTTTGGAATTCTTGGTGGGTGTTTGGCATAGGGCAATATAAATTCCCACGCGAGGATCGAACCCCCTGCCTTTGATGGTCACATTTGCACTCAGGGGGGAGAGGTTCCTTGCAGGTTTCACAGAAAGAGTTTTGCCATCCTGTTTCGTGGTGGCGGCCATCGATTCCGATGCCAAGCCCAGGCCAAATCCCAAGGTGAGGAAGAGTGCTGCAATCGCTGAAATGATGCGCACTCCACCCCCAGGAGATGGCACGAATAGGTTCACGCCCAAACAATATGAATGCAGCAAATTCAGTGCCTGACACTTTGTCGGTCGATACCGACAAGGTATCGGGAACAAATGCCAGCAAATACTGATAATGGTGCGGTGTCCATGAGTCTGCGAGTATTCAGGCGTCGAAGCGTCCAAATCCTCGCTGGATTTGGGGTTGTGCTCTTGGCCCTTACTTCATGTGCAACACCCGAGAAATCGGCAGACACGCAACAGCCCGACAGTGCAAGTTTAGAAACCAACTCAGTGTCAAGTCCCGTCATGATTTCGAGTTCGGATGTCCCGTTTCCCCGTCCGAGGACAGAGCCATGGCAATCACAAGCACCGTCGCGCATCGTGACATTGGCCACTGGGTCGGGTGAGATAGTGGCGGCGCTTGGGGGAGCCGACCGAGTCGTGGGACGTGATGAGACAAGCGAGTCTCCAGAAATTGACCGTGCGCCGATTGTTACTTCAGGCCACTCGGTCAACGCAGAGGCGGTCATCGCAGCGCAACCGGATTTAGTGATTGTTGATCCTAGTACTGGTCCGAGTGAGGCTCTCGAACAAATTCGGTCTGTGGGTATTGAGGTCGTGGAGGTTCCCGAAGCTTTTAGCGTCCTTGAAGTTTCGGCAAAAGTTTTGGCAATCGGAACTGCAATTGGTGCGCCGACAACAGCGATAGACCAGGTAATTGAGTTGTCTACAGGTGGGCCAAACGTTGGTTCCCCACGGGGGAATACTGAATTGCGGGTTGTCTTTCTTTACCTTCGTGGCACGTCTGCCATCTATTTACTTGGAGGAAAGGGGTCAGGGGCAGACGACCTCATCACCCGATCGGGCGCCATCGATGTAGGGGCCGCGGCCGGTTTTGAAGCGTTCACCCCACTGACCGCTGAAGAGCTTGTCAATCTCAATCCTGATGCGATCTTGGTCATGACGAAAGGTTTGGAATCCGTTGGAGGGGTTGATGGGCTTTTTCAACTACCTGGTCTGGCCCAAACAAATGCGGCAACCACGCGATATGTCGTAGCAGTCGATGACACCTTGCTTCTTACTTTTGGCCCCCGAACGTCCGGAGTGATTGACTCACTGACCCAGGCTTGGAGTGAATTCCAGATGCACGGCGTCCGGACTGGAAGTCCAACGTGAAAATGTCTGGAATCAGGGGAAAATCCTCGCCACATCGATCAGTTCTTTGGTCCCTTGTACTCCTCATAGTGCTTGTGGTCATTACTGTCTTCGCACTCTATTCGGGAGTAGCAGGTAATGAATCAGTTATTATTTGGAATATTCGGGCGCCGCGAGTGGCTACCGCCGCTGCGGTTGGCGCAGGACTCGCAATTGCGGGAGTTTTGCTCCAAGGTGCATTACGAAACCCCTTGGCCGACCCAGCACTCGTTGGGGTTTCTGCGGGTGCTGCGTTGGGAGCTGTGATTGCTGCGGCTCTTGGAATTTCCTACAACACATTCTTGAGTGCGTGCATCGCTGTCCTGACTGCGTCCATTGCTATTGGTTTGGTTTTATGGGTCGCAAGCTCCCAGGGCCGGATTGAGGTTGTGACTGTTCTCCTTGGCGGAATTGCGATAACTGCGTTCGCGGCTGCGGTCGTCTCGGTAATCGTGACAGCAAGTGATCTCGCTGGCAGTCGCACGGTGAGTTTTTGGACAACAGGTTCATTCGCTCTAGCCAATTGGCTCGGATTCGTCTCGATGATCCCCGCTATGGTGTTGGGAACCGCCATTGCGTTGGCCATTGCACGCCCATTGGATATTTTTGCGCTCGGCGACTCAGCGGCGTTTGCCAGCGGAGTCCCTGTCGCGAAAATTCGCATTGCGGCGTTATTCGCCGCAGTGCTTTTGACTGCAACGGGTGTGGCCGTTGTTGGCATTATTGCGTTCGTCGGCCTCTTGATACCGCATGCCGTGCGCCTGCTTATCGGCCCTTCGCACCGAGCGTTAATAATCGTCAGCGGTCTTGCGGGCGCTGTGGTGCTCGTTCTGGCGGATACAGCGTCCCGATTGTTGTTGAGCCCAATCGAGTTGCCCGTGGGCGCGGTGACGGCCATTGTTGGTGCCCCACTGTTTCTTGTTCTCGTTAGCAGTGCGCGAGCTCGTCAGGGCGGTTGGGCATGAAGGTCGAACTCCATGCATGTGGATTGAAATCTAAAGGTGATCGCGTGAGGTTGAATCCCACTTCTCTCACATTGGCCAGCGGACAAATCACCGCCGTTATTGGGCCGAACGGTGCGGGAAAGTCGACATTGATGGGACTGATTTCGGGAGCGTTCAAGCCAACACATGGGTACGCATCCCTCGGTGACCATATTGTGACAGAAACAAGGTCGCAGAAACTCGCCCAATTGCGGGCAGTTCTATCTCAGGATTTGGCTCAGACCTATGGCTTCAGCGTTTACGATGTTGTTTCGTGGGCTCGTACCCCTTGGCGAGGAACCGAGCATCAGAGCAAAGACGCTCAAGCAATCGAACGAGCTCTCAGTTCTGTGGGCATGCAAAATGCTGCTGAGCGCCCGATTCACCAACTGTCAGGTGGTGAACGCCAGAGAGTTCACTTGGCGCGCGTTATTGCACAAGACTCTCCTCTACTCATTCTCGATGAGCCAGACTCTGATCTAGACCTTGTAGGACGAAATCTGTTGGATTCGGTAGTCACCGGACTTTTTGGGTCTGGAAAGACCATCCTGATCAGTTCCCATGATGTGAACAGAATGTCTCGCATTGCTCACCAGGCAGTAGTTGTCTCACAGCAAAAACTGATCTTTCACGGGCCTATCCAGCAGGCTGTGACAAGCGAAGTGATCAGCGAAGCGTTCCAAAGCAAGATCAGGGTTCAGTGGGTGGGCCAGCCTGGAGCGGTTCAAGAAGCAAAGGTCACCATGATGGAGTAGCTCGTTATTATTTCTCTGGCTCCAGTGGGCGAACGATCGCGCTACACATCTTGCCCAAGGAAAGAAAATCCTGTTCGCTGAACAAATCTACGAGATGACGCCGCACGGACTCGACATGGGCGGGTGCGGCAGCAACAATCTTTTCAAAGCCTGCTTCGGTGAGGACCGCCCAAAAGCCTCGAGCATCTTGTTTGCACGCCTCTCTGGTGACAAATCCCGCTTTCTCCATGCGGTCAACTTGATGTGAAAGTCTGCTACGTGACGCCAAAGTGCGTTCGGCAAGTTCACTCATTCGCATTCTGCGTTCAGGGGATTCAGAGAGTTGAACCAAGATTTCATAGTCGGCGATCGTAAGGCCGCTTCGCTCAAGTAGGTCACGATTTAGTTCGGCGTTCAAGAGTCGTGACGCGTCAAGCCAGGCGCGCCATGCGGATTGTTCCGGAGCGCTCAACCATCGTGGTTCGTTATTTGACTCGCTCACGAGGCCAACTCCCACAGGCGAACTCCACCGATCAGGCCTGCTGTGTTTGGAACAACCTCAGCGAGCGGTCCGAGATCCTCCAGTTCAAGAAACTTTGCATTTCCCCCGCCCACATAGATTCGATCAGGAATAAGTTTGGCCTCAAAGTCCTCAATCGCGGCAAGCACTAACTTTCGCCATTTCTTGTTACCGATTTCTTTTCTATTCCCGTTACCAATTGCGCGTTCAATGCTCATGCCTGCAAAATTTCCGTGTGAGAGCTCCATGTGGGGCAGGAGCGTCCCGTTATGGAAGAGAGCAGTGCCCACGCCTGTACCTAGCGTCATGACAAATTCGGTGCCTTTACCGGACACGACTGCGCAACCCTGCATGTCTGCATCATTGACAAGGAGTGTGGGAGCCGCGAGTAGTCGTTCGACCTTGCTTCGCAGGGGGTAGCCATCCCAGAGTGCAAAAAGTTCTGGGTCTCGCGGACCATCTTTGATGGATCTCGAAAATGCGGTGACGCGGAGAGTCTTGCCGTCTCGAACCATCGCTGGAAAACCCATGGAAACTCGTGTGAAGGCGGGTTGTTGCGACGCTAACTCTTGAATCAATTCAAGGAACAGGTCAGGCGGGCACGGGTAGGGAGTCTCAATCCGAGTTCGCTCTGAGACAGGTTCACCCATTGAATTGAGAACAATGGCTTTGATTCCGCTGCCGCCAACATCAATGGCAAGAGTCAACTCGGAAGTATTCATCGGGTTAAACCTAGACCGCTGAGTCTGGAAGTGTCAGTATTTCCGCGCCGTGCTCGCGAACCACAAGTGTGTGCTCAAATTGGGCGGTCCAGGATTTGTCCTTGGTTGTTGCCGTCCAACCATCGCTCCACATGTCAAATGCTGTGGTTCCGAGTGTGAGCATGGGCTCGATAGTGAAAGTCATTCCAGGCAGCAACTCTTGATCGGCATGTGGATCGTCGTAGTGAGGGATGATCAGTCCGCTATGAAAAGAGGTGCTTATTCCGTGTCCCGTGAAATCTCTGATAACTCCATAGTTGAAACGCTTTGCATAACTTTCAATGACTCGCCCAATAATGTTTACCGTCCTGCCTGGCCGCACGGCAGCGATCGCGCGCATCGTGGCTTCATGAGTTCGTTCCACGAGGAGCCGCACATCTTCACTAACCTCGCCACAAAGGAATGTCGCATTAGTGTCACCGTGCACTCCACCGATGTAGGCCGTGATGTCGATGTTGCAAATGTCCCCATCAATCAAAATAGTTGAGTCCGGGATCCCGTGACAAATGACCTCATTCAAGGATGAACATAGGCTCTTGGGATACCCGCGATAGCCCAAGGTGGATGGGTAGGCGCCGTGATCACAGAGATATTCATGCCCGATAGCGTCTAAAGAATCGGTAGTGACACCAGGTTGTATTGCCTTGCCCACTTCGACTAGTGCGTTAGCGGCAATTTTCCCAGCGACGCGCATAAGTTCGATGGTCTCATCCGTTTGTATGTCAGTTCCACCAAAAGGGCTTGGGCCTGATTTGCCCACGTACTCGGGCCGCGCGATATTCACGGGAACGGTTCTTGGGCCGCCGATCTTTCCCGGGGTTAGTGGTTCGCGCGAAGTCACCGTCATGATCAAAGTCTAGGGATCGCGGTATCAAACTCGCACATGCACTATTCCCATCGATATGACGCGACATTAGGCTTAGCCCCATCAGTTTGGAATTGGATTAGACATATCGAGTTTTTGACGCGATCCGGGATTGGAGCAACATGAGTTGGTATTTTTGCCTCGAACATCAAAAGGTTGAACCAGAGGATGGGTGCCCCAATTCGGAGCGAATGGGTCCTTACCACTCCGAAGGTGAAGCCGCCATGGCATTAGAGCACGCGGCCGAGCGCAATGCGGAATTTGATTCTGACGAAGACTAGTAACACCGGCCGAGTTCTCAATGATCACATGAAAAAGGGTCCACACATTGTGTGGACCCTTTTCACGAAGTAGGAACTTCGAGGAAGACTACTTCCGGCGCGTTGCGCGCTTTGCTGCCTTGCGGGGTGCTGCCTTCTTTGCAGTGCGCTTGACGGCCTTCTTAGCGGCTGCCTT
>JAFMDS010000082.1 GCA_017857175.1 Candidatus Nanopelagicales bacterium
CAAGCCGTAACTCGCTGGGATGCACGCTGGGCTGCCTCACGCGAACTCTCAGAACGACGCGAAGCGCATCTGCCGCCGAGCACAAGGTTTGTTCGTATTGACGGTGCTCGGTCCGACATCGAGGCCTTTATTACCAACATTCAAGGGATGATGCTCTCGAACGGGCGTGCTCAACGAGGGCACGGGGGAGATTATTTCTCCGTTCTCGGCCCCATCGACCATCTCAACCACGAGCAGGTCGGCGATACTCGTGTCCACGCTTTTTTGGTGGTCAATCGATCGCGTGGAAGTGAACTATCCAGACACTTGTTGGAGTTGACACGTGTGCGTTCGACAGACTCAAAGTGCGGACACGTGCAAGTGCGTGTCGATCCCAGAGATTTCTAGTCCCCATCAACATGATCTAGACTCCCATCATGGCCATCCAACCAATTCGAATCTTTGGTGACCCGGTTTTGCGAACACCGGCTGCAGAAGTTGTCGATTTTGACAAGGAGCTTCGAAAGTTGGTGGCAGATTTGACTGACACTATGCAAGAGGCCCCGGGTGTTGGTTTGGCCGCGCCGCAGCTTGGGGTGTCCCTCCGAGTTTTCACTTACTGGGTCGACGATGACCTCGGTCATGTCGTGAACCCAACCTTAGATTTGTCCGATGACCTTCAGATCGGTGAAGAAGGATGCCTTTCCTTACCGGGACTATCTTTTGACACTCCACGCTCAATGAGTTTGGTGGCAAAAGGATTCAACATGTATGGCGAGCCCATTGAGTTGGTCGGGTCAGACTTGCTCGCCCGTTGTGTTCAGCATGAAACAGACCATCTTGATGGAATTATCTTTATTGATCGGCTTGACCCCGAGACTCGCAAAGAGGCCATGAAAGCTATTCGTGAGTCAGATTGGTTCGGTGACGACACAATAGTCAAAACAAGCCCGCACGCTTTATCTCAAAAGTGGCTTTAGGGTGCGCTTAGTTTTCGCTGGCACGCCAGCCGCGGCTGTCCCTGCCCTGCAACTCTTGATCGACTCTCATCACGAGATTCTTTCGGTACTGACGCAACCGCCCTCACGGACCGGAAGAGGGCGCACACTCATCCCCAGCGCCGTGGAACTTTTAGCTCGTGATCATGGCATTGAAGTTTTGGCGCCAGAGAAGGTGGCTTCTGCGGCAGAAATACTGCGTGCCTTGGAGCCCGATTGCATTCCGATAGTCGCCTACGGCCAAATCATTCCAGCCGACATGCTGGCGATTCCCGCCTTCGGTTGGGTGAATCTCCATTTCTCTTTGCTGCCGGCCTTGCGTGGGGCCGCGCCGGTTCAGCACGCAATCTGGGGCGGTGATCAAATGACGGGTGCCACGACTTTTCTCCTCGATCAAGGCATGGATACTGGGCCTGTCCTAGGAACCATGGTTGAGGCGATATTGCCCAGTGACACTGCAGGATCCCTTCTGCACAAGCTTTCTGAGTCTGGAGCAGTTCTGCTGCATCAAACCATCGATGCACTTGAACAGGGACTCTTGACTCCCGTGGCTCAACCTAGTGACGGGGTGACCTACGCTCCAAAAATTGAGAAGGCCGATGCCCGAATCAATTGGGAATACCCGGCTCGAGAAGTTGACCGGAGAATTAGGGCCATGACGCCCGCGCCCGGGGCATGGACAACCAGCCCCGACGGTGACTCTTTTGTCATTGACCCGATTGTTCTCATCGATTCAGACCACAGCCTCGGTCCCGGTGAGATTCGAATTGAAAGAAATCGGGTTCTCGTGGGCACCGCCACCACGGCTGTAGCACTCGGCATGCTGACGCCTCAGGGACGCAAGTCCATGAAGGCTGCCGACTGGGCTCGAGGATTACGGCAACCACAGGAAAGGTTTATGTGAGCACCCAGAGCACCATTGACATCCCGCGCAAGGCCGCATTGGAGTTGCTGGGCCTCGTGCGAGATGAAGGCGCCTATGCCAATCTGGCACTGGCCCAGGTCCTCAAAAACAATGCGCTGAATGGGCGCGACGCGGCTTTCACGGTCGAACTGGCCTATGGAGTCTTGCGAAATCAAATGCTCTATGACTCGCTTGCGCAGGCATGCGCGGACCGAGAGATTACGGCCATCGAGCCAGCCCTATTGGACATCATACGAATGGGTATCCATCAGATCGTTGCAATGCGAGTTCCAGATCATGCTGCAGTCGACTCAAGCGTGAATCTGGCCCGACTCAACGTCAATGATGCCCACGGAAAAGCGAAAGCTGGGTTTGTGAATGCGATCCTTCGATGTGTAGTGCGCAATCTTGAATCGGATTCCTCAGACATCAACACGCAGGATTTGAGTCTCGCGGTGAAATATTCCCACCCCGAATGGATCATTGATTCCTATCGAGATGCTCTCAACGCCTCGGGTCGCTCAGCATCAGAATTAGAAGCGCTGTTGAAAGAAAATAACACTCCTGCCAAGCCTGTACTGGCAATCCGGTCAGGTGAAAGTGAGATCGACGGGACAAGCTCTGGTCGTTGGAGTACTCAGGCGCGGGTCGTTGAGTCCACGGTGCCGCAGGACATTGAAGCAGTTCGATTGGGTCATGCAATCGTGCAAGATGAAGGTAGCCAACTGGTTGCGCAGGCCTTTTTACTGTCCAAGCCGATAGGCCCTGAATCCGCATGGCTTGACATGTGTGCAGGTCCAGGTGGAAAGGCAGCATTGATATCTGACTCCGTGCCATCCGGGGTTACATTCACCGCGGTTGAGTTGCACGCTCATCGAGCACGGCTTATTGAGCGGATTATTAATCCCGAAACGTCAGTCCTAGTGGCAGATGCCAGGACACGTCCATGGGGCAACCAGTTCTTCGATCGAATTCTGGTGGACGCCCCGTGCACGGGACTAGGTGCATTGCGCCGCAGACCTGAGGCTCGGTGGCGCAAGCAAGAGAGGGATCTCTACGAGTT
>JAFMDS010000010.1 GCA_017857175.1 Candidatus Nanopelagicales bacterium
CGGTCAATGGGAATGCATCACCAAAAATTTCTTGTAACAGCAGTCGCTGACTAATTGACGTGTCCTGATATTCATCGAGCAGAGCGGCGGCAAACCGACTCCGAATATCAGCGGCAACCCGTGGGTACTTTGTAACAATTTCTCGCGCTAAACGAACTTGATCGGAGAACTCAATGAGTTCGCGCTCGGCCTTGAGTTCACGCCATTGCTGAACCAATTGCGCCAACGCGATGCGGGTATGTGCCGCCGCAATCATTTTTCGAGTGGAGTCGTTGTGTTTGGAAAATGATGAGAAATAGTCCAGCAATCCTCGGTCATGAGTGATCACGGTCTCGGGCTCAATGGCGAGTTCACTGAGCTCACCATCAAGGGATAGCAGGCTTTTGGTGATGGTCGATGGTGCATTACTCACTGAACTCATGTCTATGTCTGTGCTGCACACCAAGCGGTAAGCCCACTGATGCCTGGCGCCCTCAGAGAGGACTCCCCCATCAAAGTCTCGACCCAGGAGTGCACCGAACTCCCGAACGATGCCGGCAGCAAATGAGTTGTAGGTGGAAATGACAGGATCAGAACTTTCGGTCGGCATTCGGTCCGGCATGGTCTGCGCCAAACTATTGATGGCCCTACGCGCTGAATCCAGCAATTGGGAAGTTGCTTTAGTGGTGAAAGTCAATCCAAGAATTTGCTCGGGTCGGGCATAGCCACTGCCAACCAACCAAGCAATACGGGCCGACATTGACGTTGTTTTACCTGAACCAGCCCCGGCGATCATGACCGCCGGGTGCATGCCCGCCATAACCGCGGCCAATTGCTGTTCGGATAGGCCAAAGCCAAAAATGGTTTCAAGGTCACGGCCGGTCAGGTCAGTCATCATCATCACCGACCACTCTGCGGTTGAAAATGGACTGGGTTTTGGTGGGGCACACATCATGGAATGAACAGAAGTCACATTGCTTGCCCACGATGGGGATGAAGTTCTCGGTGCGAATTATTTCCGCGGCCTGCCCCAAACGTTCGCCGATCCACGTTCCCTCGAGATTGGAAGTTGCGACGTTTACGGTCTCTTCTAAGGACACCTCTGCGGCATCAAATTCACCGAAATTAATGGCCTCCTGCAATTGCACCTTGGGATCACCTGTAGCGGTGTCCACGCGCAGTTGCACGAGTGCGGCCCCTCCTGCCGGCAACTCAGGTTGCTGGTCCTGCAAGAGCACTTGATAAACACCCAATTGGCCAAACTCCGGGATCTCAGAATTTGCTGGGGGACTCTTAACGTTCTTGAGGTCAATGGCCCACAAACCGCCATCAGCATCGCGCTCAATGCGGTCCACGTAACCTGTCAAAGCTATCTGTTCTATTGATCCTGACGGCGTGTTGACCGAAACAAGTGAGTTGAGAGCACCCTCTGCTTGAATGAATGCTCTCTCGTTCTCATTGTGGTACTTCAAGAACCGCGCTGCTGCCGCCCGGGCCTGGATCAACTCACTGGCCGATTGCCATGGGGATTCGTACTCAACGCTATGCCAGGCCGAGTTGATCAATTCATTCATGGCCTCTGAATCGGCGGGCACCTGCCCCTTGGCAACATACTCGGCGACGGCATGAACAATGCTGCCAAATGCAGCGCTGGCCGAACGTGAAGACTGCGCCTTGACTTCTTTGTCCAAGAACCATTTCAACGGACATGCAATCAGCGAGTCAAGGGAACTGCCGGACATGTGCAGCGGTTGATCAACCGGACGTATCGGTGTCGTTGACTCAGTGACGGGTGCGAGCCCCCACCAATTTTCGGGCCCAACGTGAGAGCCCATCGAGGCGAGCACCGAACCGGCACTAACGCGCAAGCCTTGGGAACTTTGCGGATCAGCCAGTGTCGTGCGAAGCTCAGCGGCCAAACCCGACCAAGTGGCACGACTACGCGGGAAGCCCGTAAATGTGACTTCAGGGATACTGGCACTTGCAAGGTCATGAATGAATCGACTGGGTTGATCGCCGCCTTCGGCGCCTTGATCAATACAGGTGAATACAACCTGATGAATGGCCCTGCTGGCTGCGACATAAAAAAGATTGCGTTCCTCACGCATCAGAGCAACGGCATTAGCCCCTGCACCGACACCTTCAGGGGTTATTTCATCAGGATGCAGAACACTGCCACGTGCAACCAGGTTGGGCCAGATGCCTTCCTCCAAACCTGTGATCCACACCCGCTCCCATTGCTGCCCTTTACTCTGATGAACGGTCATGACCTGAACGGCGTCTGCCCTTAAACCGCGCGCTGCGACGGGCTCGGCCGGAATACTTTGGGCGGCAAGTGAGTGGAGAAAACCGGACAACCCTGCATTAACTCGGGATGCATAGCGCTCCGCAGTGTCGAACAAAGCCATGATCGCATCGAGATCATGATGGGCATGCGGGTTATGTGCCAAAGCGCTCGCGCGCAGCCGCTCGGGCCACCCGTGCGCATATTTAGGTCCACCCGTCCATGCCAGCCACAAAAGATCGGGAACACTCTCTCTCGCTGATACATGTTTACGAATCGCTGCAATGAGACCCTGCATCCGCGCAATTCTGGCTGCGATATCAGAATCCATGGAACTTCCGCGACCAGCTAACGACGCAGGGATATCCGCAGGTGCACCATCAACGATCAGTTGTCGAATCGCCTCACGACTGGACTGAGATCGATCGATAGATCGCAATGCGCGACCGAGCTGGCGCAGGTCACGGGCATCGAGACCGCACATGGGACCAACCAAGAGATCGTGCACCGCTTGTGATGTCGCCTTCGAAGGGTTGGTCGCGATCCACAAAATGTTGAGCAGCTCACTGACCGCGGGTTCGTCTTTGAGCGCGATGTCATCAGTAGCAACGACAACGGGCACCCCCTCACGCGACAGAGCGCGAGTAATTGCTGGGATATCAGAACTCGCCCGCCCGATCACAGCCATATTGCGCCAGCCGACCCCGTGCTCGATATGGGCCGAACGAATCTCCTGCGCGAGAAAAGCTGCACGCGCATTGCGGTTGCCATACCGTTGAATCACCGCAGTGTCAGGAGTGAGGTCGGCTGATTTGGTGACTGCAATAGTTGGCCCCTGCGGGTATACACATTGCGCAGCCATAGAAATGGTGGTTCCGTTGCGCCACGACTTGTGCAACTCAATTTGTGTAGTCGCGGAAAAATCATGTGCAAAACGATCGAGTAGCGATGTTTGGGCGCCGCGGAAAGTAAAAACACTTTCATCTGGATTACCAGCCGCGACAAATTCGCTCACGCCAGCTCCATTGTTGCCTACAGCAACTAATTCCTGGAGAAGTGCATAGGACAGTGGTGGAACCTCTTGGAGTTCATCGATGAATATGTGTGTTAGCGACCTCAAGGCTGGGGAATCGGCAGCCAATGCTCGCGCTCGAATAACGAGTTCTTGGTAATCAATGGTGTTTTCCAAGTTCATGAGGTCAGACTCATGTGAGGCAACGAGTCCGGCGGCCACCCACTCGGGACGCTCTTCGAACTCACCGATTCGCACAAGATCAGCACCGGACATGCCCAACTCTTTGAGCCTGGCAATAACGGCTCGCATTTCCCTGGCAAATGTTGAGGTGCCAGATGCGGCAATTAGCGACTCGGGCCAGGCAACAGCGGCGTCCTCGCGAAGTCCGAGAATGATCTCTCGGATTCGGGCATCCTCCTCAGCGCCCGATAGCAGGACATAGGGGTCACTGGACCCAGGACCGTGGGGTTGCGAACTCGTGAGTAGCGAAAACGCCAGCGAGTGAAATGTTGCCACCAACGGCAGAGTGGCACCCTCGACCAGAGGTGCGAGTGCCTCCCTGAACTCACGCACGGCACGTTTGCCGAAAGTCAGGACCAGAATCGACTCGGGAGCGACTCCAGCGGTTATTCGAGCGGCAACGCACCTGACCAGCGTGCGGGTCTTGCCCGAACCTGCCGCCCCGAGGACAAGGAGGGGGCCGGCGGAGTGCCCGAGGACAGCCTCCTGCGCGGGATCGGCACCACATGCCCCAGCAAATGGCCCCGCTGAGCGCCCCGTGACCTCAAGTTCCCACCGCATGGTGCATGAATACCACCTTTGTATGACACGATCATCCTGTGACTCCCGATCCGAACCAACAAATCCGGACTGAGTACACAATTGCCGGGCCAATGCCCTACCTGGCGGATGACACTGCCCCTGAGCCTGATGCCAGCACAGATCCCAACCCTGAACCCAACCCTGATCCCAACACAGGCGTCGATCAGATGACCAATGGTGTTGTGGTGATCGACGATGGAGTTGTTCGCAAGCGCATCAGGCGCCCACTCGACCTGGTCCGATTCGCGGTAGCGGTCGCCGTGGCCGCCGGAACCATCGCCTTGGGATGGTTCGCCACCAGCACGACGGCCGGCCTCGATAGCGACCTTGAGTCGGGTGTTTCCCTGATCCCATCGGTCGTGGTGCTTATGCTCAATATTGTCGGTGGTATCGGCACCCTGGGACTTCCCGTCGCGGGCGCCATCAACCTGATTATTCGAAAAAGAGTCCGGCAACTTTTTGACTCGCTCGTGGCCATGTTCCTCGCCGTTTCACTCCTTTTTCTAATTGCCTATGTAATTGGCAGTCTGAACAACACCCAGTTATTGGTTGCGCTCGCCGGTTCCACGAGTTCAACCAGTGGCGCGACCGCACCGATCTTGGGTGGCATCATCGCTTTCATCACGGTTGCTCGCCTCATGGGACGTAGACCGTGGAATGTCATATCTGCGGTGATTGTTGCCTCGTTGATCATTGTCACCGTACTGAGCGCCGGGATCGCACTTGCAGGAATTGGATTGTCTTTGTCAGTCGGGTGGGCGGTCGGCCTGCTCACCCGGTACGCCCTGGGCACAAGCACCACACGCCCCCGAGGCACCGAAGTTGCTGCTGCGCTCTCCCGAGGCGGCTTCCCACTTGTCGAACTTCGATTTTCCAACCTCACCGCACGTGGCCGGCGCTACGAGGCAAGCACTCGCAGTGGCGATACTTTGCGTGTCACAGTTTTTGACCGAGACCTTGAAGGCGCCGGCTTGGTCAATGCAATCTGGACGAGTTTGCGTCTGCGCGATGAACCCGGCAAGGGTGCTTTCAACATGCGTCGCGCAGTTGATCATGCTGCATTAATTGCCTATGCCGCTGAAAATGCGGGTGCCCCTATCCCGCGCCTACTACTTACAACCGAGGTCGGCCCTGATTCATGTGCTTTGGTGTACCAACGAGTACCGGGCCAAACCCTGGAAAGGCTCGCTGCAACCGGCGACATTTCCAATGACGACTTGGATTCGGCTTGGCGTGCATTGCGCACACTTCATGAGCATCAAATGAGCCATCGGGCACTCTCGGCGCGACACCTATTACGCGCAGACAGCGGCGGGGTCTGGTTGCTGGGCATGGAACAGGGCGCCATCGCGGTCAGCGACGTTGCACAGCGACTTGATCTCGCAGAACTCCTGTGTTCCCTCGCCATGCTTACCAGTGTGGAGCGCGCCGTTGAATCGGGACGAAAAGTTCTTGGCAGCCAAGGCCTGGCGCGTGCACTTCCTGCATTGCAACCAGTTGCACTTTCCGCGTCAACTCGAAAGGCACTGCGCAAACACAAAGGAATGATCATCTCGCTGCGCGATGCGATCGTTGAAATGCGCCCAGATGCCGATACCGAGCAGATTCAATTACAACGAATCAAGCCACGCACCCTGATCATGATTGTGGTCGGCACGATTGCCGGTTACGTTCTACTCTCCCAACTGACATCCGTTGACCTTGCCACCTTGTTCAGCACGGCAAATTGGTGGTGGATGTTGGCAGCTTTGATTTTCAGCTTGATCACTTATGCCGGCGCCACGTGGTCACTGTCTGGCTTTGTACCCGAAAAGCTTTCATTCATGCGTACTCTGCTCGCACAGGTGGCTGGAGACTTCGCCACCCTCGTATCGCCACCAACATTAGGTGCGATCGCCATCAACGTGCGCTTTCTGCAAAAGTCAGGGCTGCACCCCGCTCTAGCAGCAGCAAGCGTTGGCGTCGCTCAAGTTGCAGCTTTCATCACCCATATCGGGCTGCTCTTTGGATTTGGCATTGCCGCAGGAACGCAGGCCGACTTCACATTTGACCCGCCAATGTGGGCGGTCATAGGTGTGGCGGCCGTCGCCGTTGCGCTACTCGCACTCCTTGCCGTACCCGCGGTGCGCAGGGAAATAATTAAGCGAATCGGACCACTGGTCAAGGAAGTAATTCCACGATTAGTGACCGTGGCTCAACGCCCCGGCAAACTAATCGAAGGAATCGGTGGCATCCTGCTGCTGAATCTGGCATATGTCGGCGTCCTTTTTGCCTGTGTCGAGGCATTTGGCGGAAGTCTGACCATCGCCGTTGTTGCGGTCGTGTACCTAGCGGGTGCCACGATCGGTCAAGCCGCACCCACACCTGGCGGACTTGGTGCCGTCGAAGCTGCGCTGGCAGCAGGTCTCACCGCCGCCGGACTCGATGCTGGGCTAGCGGTCTCTGCCGTGCTGCTCTACCGCATGTTTACTTTCTGGATACCCACGATCCCCGGTTACTGGGCATTCAACTATCTCACAAAAAAGGGTGCGCTCTAGTTTCCTGATGACCATTCGACGTAACCGCCAGGAAAATGCTTAATTCGCGTGAACCCCGAATTGGTAAGCATTCGAATTAATGCCCCTGATCGATCTCCTGACTTGCAATAGACGATCACATCACGCTCGAGGAATGATTCACGCACAGCGCTGTCATCCCACTCGGCAACTGGCACATGAATCGCCCCTGGAATCATGCCAACCGACACTTCATCGGAATCGCGAATATCAATCAGTGCAAAATCAATAAGTCCAGCATCACGCTCGGCCAATAATGCTTCAAGCTCACTTTGGCGCAAGGACAAATCACTCGCCGAGCACCACAAGGTGTAGTCGATTAGCTCGGTCACACTCGGTTGGTCGCCGCACACCGCGCACAGCGTGTTCCTCCTGATGGGGACCTTGCTCAAGGATGCACTCAGTGAGTCATAGATACCCATGACCCCCGCAAGCGGTTCACCTACTCCCACAATGAGTTTCAGCGCCTCGACGGCTTGCATGGAGCCGATCACTCCACACATTGCGCCGAGCACGCCCGCGTCACTGCAACTGGGAACGCTGCCCGGCGTTGGGGGCTCAGGGAATACGCACCTGTAGCAGGGGCCGTGATCGAGTCCAAACACTGAGATTTGGCCATCAAATCTCAGTATGGAAGCCCAAACGCAAGGAATTCCCTCAAGGATGCAGGCATCGTTAATTAAATAGCGAGTTGCAAAGTTGTCGGTTGCGTCTATCACGATGTCATAACCCGCGATGATCGCGCGAGCATTGCTTGAGGTGAGAAGCTGATTGTGTGCCTCAACGTTGACCGTTGAGTTCAACTCCTGCACTCTTCGCGCAGCTTCGTGCGCTTTTGGCAACCCGAGAGCGGCCTCAGAGAATATGACCTGGCGCTGCAAATTTGTGAGGTCGACAACATCAAAATCTACAATTCCAATTTTTCCCACACCCGCTGCGGCCAAGTACATCAGTGCAGGTGAACCTAGGCCGCCAGAGCCAACAACAAGAACAGAAGCCGCTGATATTCGCTCTTGACCAATGCTTCCAATCTCAGGGATACGCCTATGCCTGCTGTACCGATCGCTGCGCATCACTTCACCACCGTCATTTCGCCACCATCAATTCGCCACCATCAATTCGCCTGCGCCACGAGGTTGCGCAGCACTCGTAAGCCTACGGAGAGAGTGGCCAAATCCAATTCATCAACGCTGAAAATTTCATCGAGGGTGCTTCGAGTACGCGAGATGCCCTCAATGCGGGATAGTTCCCATTCATGTACTCGACTCGAGACACTTCCCTCACCTGTGGTGGTAATTACTTTGCTGGTTAATTCCGCGATGACCGCATAGAGATCCGTTCGCATTGCCTGTCGTGCTAGCGCCGTCCACCGATCTCCGCGCTCTAATTGAGTGATACTGACGAGCAATTTGTCCACGTCGAAACGTTCCGACAGCGTGAAGTACATCTCAATGACATTGGGCATGCTCATGCTCGTTGCAGAGGAAATTTCTGCGATGTCCAGCAGACTAAACACGTCCAGTCCGCTGGCGGCAGAACGTGCCAAGTCTTCTGGCGCACCAGCGTCAATGAATCGTTGTGCCATTCGCAGGAAGCGTTCAGACTCCTGGCCTTTGAGAGCACTCGAAATAACTTGCGAGTATTCGTTCACAAGTGCGCCATATGCATCAATTTCATTAACGATGTCAATACCTGCGCCGCGATTCTGCAGGAACCAGCGCACAGCACGGTCCAAGAGTCTGCGCACTTCAAGGTGAAGTGCGATCCGAGCGCTAACCGGCACGGTGGTCGGCAACGAGGTAATCCACTCCCAAGTCTTTCTGATGCCAAAAATCTCCAGCGATGCAAGGGCCGCCTTGACCACTTCAACGGTGTTCGCACCAGTTTCTTCTAATGCTCTAAATACAAATGAGATCCCACCGATGTTGATGAGGTCGTTGGCAATAACTGTGTTCGCGATAGGGCCTCGCAATGGGTGGCTGAAAATTTGTGCATCAAACTCAGGTGAGAGCCTTTCAGGGAAATAGTTCACCACAATGTGTTCACACCAAGGGTTGAGGCCAAGATCTGTTGCATTCAACTCTTGCAAGACTTGGATTTTCGCATATGCCAAAAGCACCGCTAGCTCAGGAGAAGTCAAACCAACCCCCGCAGCTTTTCGAGTGGCAAACTCTTCGTCATCGGGCAAAAACTCGAGTGCGCGATTTAGCAACCCCAATCGTTCCAACTCTTTAATCATTCGCTGGTGCACGTTGAGCAAACGAATGGCTCCTGCTCGCGCATTGGAAAGGACAACATTTTGATCAAAATTGTCGCGTAATACATGGGAGGCAACGGAATCAGTCATTTCATGGAGCAATGAGTTGCGCTGCTCAATGGACATTTCACCAGAAGCAATGAGGGGCGCGAAAAGGATTTTCACATTGACCTCATGGTCAGAGGTGTCGACACCTGCAGAATTATCAATAGCATCCGTGTTGATGCGCACTCCCCTGCGAGCAGCTTCAACTCTGCCAAGTTGGGTGAAACCAAGGTTTCCACCTTCACCCACAACCTGGGCTCGCAAATCTGTCCCATTGATGCGAATAGCGTCATTATTTTTGTCACCCACGTCAACATTCGTTTCAGTGCTTGCCTTGACGTAGGTGCCGATCCCGCCATTCCACAATAACTGCGCGGGGGCCTTCAAGATTGCCGTTATGAGCTGGTCCGGAGTGCATGATTGCTGAGCATCTTCGATATCGAGAGCATCGCGAATTTCTTGGGTCAAGCTAATCGACTTGGCATTTCGGGCGAAAACTCCGCCTCCGGCCGAGATCAACTCTGGGTTGTAATCGATCCACGACGACCCTTGCAATCCGAACAGTCGCGAGCGTTCCTCGAAACTTGTTATTGCGTCGGGATTGGGATCAATGAAAATATTTCTGTGATCAAAGGCAGCGAGCAAACGAATATGACGGCTCAGAAGCATGCCATTGCCAAACACATCACCACTCATGTCTCCGATGCCGATAACGGTGAAGTTTTCTGACTGTACGTCTATGTCCATTTCAAGGAAATGACGCTTTACCGACTCCCATGCTCCTTTGGCCGTGATCCCCATGCCTTTGTGGTCATATCCTGCAGATCCACCGGATGCGAAGGCGTCCCCCAGCCAGAAACCCTCATCAATCGCAATTGCATTAGCGATGTCAGAGAAAGTTGCCGTGCCTTTATCGGCCGCCACCACCAAGTAGGTGTCATCAGAGTCATGACGAACTACCCGCGCGGGTGGAACAACGACTCCATCAACCAAATTATCGGTGACTGACAACAGCGCCCTGATGAAGTCTTGGTAGGCAGCAATACCTGTATGGAGCCACGCGTCACGATCAACAGCAGGGTCAGGTAGTTTTTTGGCGAAGAAGCCGCCTTTCGCGCCCACGGGAACGATGACCGCGTTCTTTACTTCTTGTGCTTTTACCAACCCAAGGATTTCAGTGCGGAAGTCTTCCCGCCGATCGCTCCAGCGAAGCCCTCCACGGGCCACAGCACCAAAACGCAGGTGCACACCTTCGACATGTGGTGAGTACACCCAAACTTCATGGGCGGGGCGCGGCAACGGAGTCTCGGCAATCAACACAGGTTCAAGTTTGAACGCAATTGTTGTTCCGTTTTGATAGAAATTCGTTCTGGTCGTAGCTGAAATCATTTCCCAGAACAAACGCAGAATTCGATCATGATCCAGGGACGGCACCCGCGTCAAACAATCTTCAAATTGCTCACTGGCACTCACGCACTCCGCATCCCTGTCACCACGGAAATCAGGATCAAAACGCACGCGGAAATATTCAATGAGCAGTCGAGCCACCACACTATTCCCCAGAAGGACTGATTCGATGTAGCCCTGCCCAAAGGTCGAACCAATCTGTCGCATGTACCGTGCGTATGCCCTGATAATCGTGCAATCTCGCCAGGTCAAACCAGCGGTGATAATTAACGAGTTGAAAAAGTCCGTTTCCATGTCCTCATGCCACGATGCGCGAAATGCATCTTGAAAACGCTCAAAGAGAGTATCGGGGCTATAGATTTCACCTTGAGGCAAAACAATGCCAAAGTCTAAAATCCAAGCGGTCGATTGATCTTTACGTTCAATTTCATAGGGATGTTCGTCAAGCACATCAACGCCTAAGCGCTCCAGAATGGGCAAGATCCGCGTCAACGACATGGCAGCTCCCGCGCGAATAACCTTGAACCTCAGTTCACGGGAATCCGTGACAAACGGGGCATACAGACTCAGCGCCAAGGAATCCGGCTGCAGCACCTCGAGCGTTAACGTGTCAGCCACGCCAATAGTGGGATCAAAATCTTCTTTGTACGACTCGGGAAAAGCATCCAAATAGGCAGGAATGAGATTCGTATCTCCTGATTCGACAAGCAGGGCTTGGTATTCATCCTGCCAACTTCGGGTTGCTTCAGCCAGCCTGCTTTCAAGCTCTTTGACGTCTATTTGAGGAATGTCCTCACCGGCCTCTACGTGCACCACATAGTGCAGTCGGGCGAGAACCGATTCGGTGACACGTGCTGAGTAATCAACGCTGACTCCCCCAAATGTGTCACGCAAGATTGCCTCAAGGCGCAATCGCACCGTGGTCGTGTATCGATCCCTCGGGAAATAGACCAGGGCTGATATAAAACGACCATATGGGTCGTATCTCAGGTACAGCCTGGTTTGCCTGCGCTCCTGCAATGCAAGCACAGAGCGCGCAACATCTTCCAACTCGGGGATAGTTGCTTGAAATAATTCGTCTCTGGGGTACGTGTCAATGAACTGCTCTAGGTCCTTTGCACTATGCGAACCTTGAACATAGTCAAGATCACGCTCTATTGTTCGGTACTTTTCGCGCAAGACTGGAATATCGGCCACGCTATCGGTATACGCCCTGGCGGCATATAGCCCTAAGAATCTTCTCTCTCCGATGACATCGCCGCTTGCATCAAATGTCTTTACCCCGACGTAGTCAAGATAGGCAGGTCGGTGGACAGTTGAACGGGAATTCGCTTTGCTCAGCACAAGCAATTCTTTGTCCCGCGCTTTGGCCCGTACAGCGGGAGTCAAAATACCAAAACTTTTCGATGGAACCTTGTTTTCTGCTGAATCACGCAATATGCCAAGTCCCGTTTGCGGAATCGGTTCCAGAGCATCTTCACCCTCAACCATGATCAAGCGATACTCGCGGTACCCGATGAAAGTGAAGCTGTCTTGTGTTAACCAGTCCAAAAGTGACACGGCCTCATCCAATTCGGCAGTGTTGATCCCTTGTGGTGCATGACGACGCAGGTCTCCGGATATCTCCACCGCTTTTGTGCGCATGGCCGCCCAGTCTTCGACTGCTTTCTTTACATCGGAAAGCACATTCTTAACACCGTTAACTAGCGTGGATAGGTCATCTGTGACGAAGTCTCTATCCACGTGGATATGCATCCACGATTCGGCGATCATCCCGGAACGAATTTCGTCAACGTCCAGATCATGAACCTGCGTCAGCACTCCACCCACCCTCGATACGGCAAGTTGAGGATGCGCAACGAGTTGAATATCTCGCCCTTGGCGAGAGAGCTCCGCGGTCACCGAATCCACCAGGAACGGCATGTCATCGGTGACTATTTCAACGACCGAATAATGGGCTGATTCAGGAGTCCAAGCCCTGACCTTGACTTCGCCGACCATGCGTACGGTGGCCCAGTCAATAAGATCAGCAGTTACTTCTGGGTCGGAAAGTGCGAATTCCACACCGCGATACAGTCTTCGGAGGACTATCGCCAGAGTCGATTGATCCGGGGATTGTTCAACATCCGTGCTCACTCCCCTACGGTAGTACCCAATCAGGCGAATTTTTCTCCCCTCACCAAATCCCGCCCAGTAATCAGGAGTGGAACCACCATGGCAACAGACTTCACCCATACCCAGCACTTTCCAGCGCCCCCCGAGGCCCTCATGAGCCTTTTGGCCACCGAGGAATTCATCATTTCCAAATGTGAGGCAACAGGTTCGCTTTCTGCCGAGGCTCGAATCGATGGCATGCTCCCCGGACCCATCACATTGATCAGCATCAGAGTGCTACCAGCAGATCTCCCAGCACCTGCCAAATCACTGGTCGGTGAAACCATCACTGTCACAGAGACCCAAAATTGGTCCGAAGCGGATTCAACTGGTCATCGAACGGCCACCGTGAGCGTTGAATTCTCTGGTCCCATGAAGTTCGAGGGGCGCCTGCAACTTGACCGTGCCGGCGACAATGAATCGAGCATCACGACAACAGGAAAGTTCACCGCAAATGTGCCATTTATTGGTGGCAAAATTGAAAAAGTGGCGGCCGAACAAACTTCGCGGTACCTCAACGCCGAGGAGAAAGTTGCTCGTGAGCAATTGGGCTAAATCAGCTGCTTTCCCATGTCGCGAGACTCGTGCGCAAAGAAGTGGCTAACACATTGCGGCGACGTGAGGCGTCCATCAAATTTGCTCCAATCGCATTGAGGTCCTCAGGCGTGGGGCTAGCAAAAAATACACGGGCACCATGGCTCTTGACCAAAGCAATTTCATCAACCGCGGTCTTGGTCACTTGACCTCGCCAACGCCGTTCTAATTTTGCCCCAATTCCAGATGGATTATCTGATGCAGTTGCTGCCATCGGTGCCAAAACGTAGATTTCGTCGCATCCAGATTCCACCACCACGTCAACACTCGTCGCAGAAATTGCACCGCCGTCGACATAGGTGCGCCCATCAATGTGAATTGGGGTGAACCACCCGGGTATCGCGCACGATGCCATGACGGCATCCGCCAACGACACCACCGGCGAGCCTGATCGGCCGAAGACAATCCGTTTACCCGACTGATAATCCATAGCAACGATCCACAATTCTTTGCCACCTTCTGTTTCAACCCAGCCACCGAGTGGCGCCACCGCATCCACCAAATGACCCACTCGCTCCAAACTCTTGCCACCTTCCGGCAACAGCCCCGAGAGCACGGCGGTTACAGGCATTCTGCCTCCCGACCCGAATAAACCAGCTCGAAGTAGTCCCGGTGAACCGGGCAGCCATCGAAGGGGTGAACCGGGCCGATCCCCGCCTGTGGCTCGAACTGGATCCCAGCTGTATCCCATCAGCGGACCACTCATGACTTTTTCGCTGTTGTAGTGGGTGACCAGTTCTTCGGTACTCACACCACATGCCACCAATGCGGTCAATACGGACCCTGCAGAAGTCCCTACCAGTAGGTCGGCCTCAGCAGCCCGAAACCCGAACGTCTCTTCAAGTGCCTTAAGGGCACCAACTGCCCACGTTCCACCTAAAACGCCGCCGCCACCAACAACAATGGCGCGCTTAACTTTGTGTTGCTCCAATTATGAATTCACCACGCGCAATTGAGGTCCCTGTCGGAATCGTCGCTGTTTGAGAGCCGCGGTGAGTCCAACGAGGGATTCTTCAAAGCCGCGAGAGATTCGATCAAGGTCACGGACCGCATCCCGGTCAGACATGAGACCGATATGGAGTGCGCCGTCATAACTTGTCAGCCCCAAACTCAATACTTGACCCGGTACAAGTGGGACACACGGATAGGTGGCAATCATGCGCGACCCTGCGGCATAAAGCGCATGTTGAGGACCTGGAACATTGGTCACGGTGATGTCGTAGGCCCTGCGAGACAGTGTCGATGCCACTCGAGCCCCTAATGCGTGCAAGGTCGCCGGGCCGAATCCGGCAATCTCAACCAGCGCGCCAGCGCCCATGAATTCGTTGCTGGGATCAAGTACCGCCATTTGCTCGGTAACCGATACCAGCCTGTCCACTGGATCAAATTCACCCACCGGGAGATCAACCAAGTACGCGTTGATGTTTCTTCCCTGAGAGTCGAGGTCGACGTATTCACTGAGGCGCGAGCTAGTCAGTGCGTCATCCATTGACACCGGCACGAGTGCCCTGAAACGTTCATGCAGGGCGCTGGCTGCATCATGTCGCATCAGCCACGTTCTCAGCGCTCCAGTCACTACCGTCAAAATGACGTCGTTCAAGCTGGCCTCAATATTGATCTCTGCAGCTTCTCGCTTTAATGCTCTCAGCGATTCAAGTTCAAGGTCAACGGAACTGAATCTGCGTTGCGCCCCGAGCTTGGCTTTAAGTGGTGACTTTGCACCAAATCGAGCAAGAGACACGAGCCCACTTGCTGCCTCAAATGACGAAGTGACCACATTTGTCATGATCGAGTGAACTCCCGACACCGCATCGCGCGCGGTATCAACGGCCATCTCCGCAGCCGCCGCAGGGTGGGTCAGCACTTCAGTGACGCTCGCGCTGACGAGTTCAATGGAACTGGGCTCCGGGTGCGGACGCCATGAGTCTGGCGGTCCTGCAGGTGCATGCTCTTGGGAATCGAGAATCACCTGCGAAATATCGAGTGCTGCCAGACCATCGACCAAGGCTTCATGGCTCTTGGTCACGATGGCAAGCCTGCCCTGCTCAAGGCCTTCGATCAGATACATCTCCCACAATGGCCTACTGCGATCCAGCGGTCGACTCATTAGTCGGGCCACGAGTTCATCCAGTTGAGCGGGTGATCCTGGTTTTGGCAAAGCCGAGCGTCGAACATGGAAGGACACGTCAAATGAGGTGTCGTCCACCCACATGGGCCGAAAAAAACCGAAAGGAACATCCTTGACCCGTTGCCTGTACCGAGGCACGAATGCCAGCCTCCGACGAATCAAATTCACCAGTTTTTCGTGGTCGAGCCCTCCCTCAGCCGGCTCAAAAATCGACACCGTTCCCACGTTGAGGGGCGCTTCTTCCGTCTCAATGTAGAGAAAAGAGGCATCGAGGCTACTCAGTCGTTCCACGACCACTTCCTTGATTGAGCTCTTTGGCTTTCGCACCAGATGGGAGTTGAGCACACACACGGGCATTCTTGCACGCCGCCACTGGGATTTGTCCCCTCCCGCGAAATTGTCCGCCTCTATGTCATGATTGGAGAATGGACTTCCCTTCTAGTTTCTCGCGCGGCTCAGTGTTATCGCACTTATCGAGGCTGTCGCGCAAGACACCCATTGCCATCGTGGCGCTGCTTTCGGTGAGCCTGCTCATTGGAGGCGCAATTGGGTTAGCACGGGACACCTCTACCTCGAGTGCTGCAGCCATTGAGCCTTCCCCTGAGGCCACTCCAAACTCAACACCAGATTTAACCCCAGACTCAACCCCGGACTCAACCCCGGACTCAACCCCGGACTCAACCCCGGAGCCAAGTCCCTCAAACAGCGCCGCAAGCCCAGCGGACTCAAGCCCAGCAGTCATTCAGGTGGCATCTACCCGCCAGAAGCCCAAAGCACCCAAGCCAGCCACACGTGAGCGCAAGGCGAAGAACATTCCTGCAATGCCGCTGGATGAAAACACCGGTCGGCGAATCGTTTACGACAAAGCGCTCATGACCGTTTGGGCCATGGATGAAAACAATGAAGTCGTCTACCGCTTCCCCGTTGTTGGACGCTGGGATCGACCGGTTGCTGGGGAGTACAAAGTATTTTCCCAATCACCTCGCAGTGGCAATCCGAATTCCAAAGTGACCTTCGATCACATGACCCGCTTCGCATTTGGCATGGATGGCAAGACGGCCATCGGATTCCACAGTATTCCCAAGTACTACGACGGCTCCATGATGCACGCCGAAGATCAACTGGGTCTACCCATTGCCACTGGCGGCTGCGTACGCATGGCGGCCCCTGATGCGAAAAAGCTTTATAAGTGGGCTGACGTTGGCGACACTGTCATTGTTTTGGAATCCCCGTAATTCACCTGCAACCAGCACGAGAGCGCGAAAAATTTTCGAGCCATTACTGACCTCGCTCATGGTGCTGGCCGTGCGCACCATGTGATCAACACATGAATCCTCAGGAACTGCAATCATGGAATAGGCAATTGCCAGCCGGTTGCAAACGTCATGAAATTCTTTGACCACCTGACCCGCCTTTGACCGTGGCATTCGGTTGAGAATCACCACTTTTCGCGCCTGCACGATTGCGCTGGAAATTTCGCTGAAATCTTGAATCAGTCGCGCTGCGCCAACGGGATCGGGGCGCACCACAAGTGCAACCGTCGTTGCACTCGACAATGCCAGTCGTGCAATGCCATCTCGGTCTTGCCCAAAAGCCCGTGGAGAGCCGAACACTTCGTCGCTGACCAAACTCCCCCGAGGCGGCGAAATGTCTATGACTACATGGTCAAAGTCTTGAGTCGCTTGATCAAGAACTCTCTGAAAAGCACGGGGTTGGACCTGCGACCAGCCTGATGGGCTTTGGAGTCCCGTTAAAATCCAGAAATTTTCCGAGATCTCACGATAGGTGGTGGCAAATGCCCGCTCATTGAGCGAATCCGCCTCGGCGTATCGACACGCGATCACCAGCCCGCTGATTTCATCGACAATTCCCAATGCCGTGGCCAAAGACGGGGCACAAGTGTCTGCGTCAATGAGCAGAACTCGTTGCCCCGCACGCGCCATAGCCTCAGCCAGACCCAATGCGATTGTTGATCGTCCTGTTGATCCAACAGGACTCCACATGCAGGTGATCTGAGCATTCGCCTTGCGAATCACATCTGCATCAACCATCTGCTGCACAGATTGGTTACCGACTACGGCATCAAATTCCATGACGATGTCGTCGATATCGCGCAGAATATGTTCAGCGCCCCATGATTGGGCTATTCGAGCGTCGATGTCGTTCTCAACAATCACCGTTACGTGCCCAGCTTGTTGTTGAAGTCTCGACATAACTTCAAAACTCATGCGGGGCAACCGTGCACTCATAACGACAGGCACACCCGGTGACACTGCACTCGCTGCCAAAAGTTCCACAGCATCAAGACAGCGGCGCCTAACTTCAATCTGAGCATCCCGCGCACTTACCAGCAACCGTGCCTCTGATTCCAAGCCAGCCAGCGCAAAAATCATTACGGTTTGTCTTTCCATGTCAATTCTCATTTCAAGATTGTGCTATCCAACGGAACTTGCACTAGATCAATGACTCCCGAGCGAACCGCTTTAACCAGGATCGCGACACTGTCCGTTGGCACTGCCAACACCACGCCAATATCACCACCTGTTCCAACTACGTCGCTGGCAATATTGAGCACTGTCACATTGGATAAAATTAACGATGCTCCTAACAACTCCGACGAATCAGAACCAAAGGATGCAGATACCCGCGATTCATCTGGGCTCGACCACACATCAACTTGATCACCTGAATTAAGTCCAACTGCAATGTGCAAAGGATCCATGGGGATGGTCATGATTCGATGTTGTGGTTCCAATTCGCGCCCCACCGCACTGGAAGGAATCAACTCCCCTGAACCCACGGCTCGGAGCATCACCCCACTAGGCCCTTCAAGACCCACCACATAACTGCCGTTGAGCCCGCGCGCAGGAACCACTACCGACTCAATTGTCGAATATGAACTGCCCACACTGCTACCCACCGCGAGGTCTTGAGTTGCTCTCCATACTGTGACGGTTTCCTCTCCAGATGCCATAACCCGAGCTCCAATGAACATTGAACCCAGCAGCAGACTGACTCCAAGCCAGAGTCTCAGGTCATTCCATCGCGAGGATTTAACGCGAGAAGCTGTGATTTTCTTTCCCCATTTCATGCGCATCCCTTTCTGCCAGCGGCGCATTCGAGCAAGAACACGACTATGCGCCAATTCCACAGAAAAGGAAAATGGTTATCCACAGGCGGCGAGGCGATGCTGCGCGGTCAAAAATGTTTTGGCACGATGTGCCCATGCCCCGTTTCCTCACCTTGAGCGATGTCGCTGAAACGCTGAATATTTCAGCCGCTCAGGCCTACGCCCTCGTGCGCAATGGTGAACTCCCCGCAATAAAAATTGGTGGGCGCGGGCAGTGGCGCATCGAGGCCGATGTCCTCGAAACCTATATTTCACAGATGTATGAACAGACTCGCGACTTTGTCACGACTCACCCTTTTGGCAAAGATGAAGGCTCGCCTGTCGACTGACGATTTGCCTCGATGAGCTGTTTCCCTTGATCAGCGTAAATTCTCAAGCTACCTCCTCGATCCGGTATATCGCGGCAAGAGGAACTACGACATTAATTCCTCGGCCAAGACTCGGATTGGGATGATGATTTCTCTCCACCATCTCAAGAAAGTCACTTCCCACCCTGATCAGTTGCCCAACATTGCCCACATTAGATGAGTTGATTCTGATGTTCGAGCCCGCGAGGTCCCTGAGCCAAGATCCAACCGTGCGTTCGCTGGAGCATTGCGGGTGATCGGACGACGCCAGACATGCGAGGCCTGAAATTTGATCGAGAGTATCCACACGAAGGTACATCGATTTCTGATTCCTCAGATGCATCCACTTACCGTCCCGACTGATCTCGATCAATTGCCCCGAGATGGAGACCAATTCACCGAGACTTTGTTGTGAGTGCGTGGCCACATGAGCGTTGGCACAGGTAATCCACTGGCCAAGGGAGTCTCGCAACCTTCCAAGCAGCGTCACGGTTGACATTTCTGCCTCTGCCACCTCGAGCGCTTGCTCCAATGTCTCAAGATCCAACTCTGCCTGGACCACAGATTGAGCGTGCTTCCACATCAGTTCTCCGGTGGTATCCACTCCATGAGTCTCTCAATGGATTCCGTGTGCGGGAACCCGCGAAAATCCCCTGTTGATAACTCTCATGAAAAAATTCTTATTTCCCTGTTTAGAAACCTGGACCACGGGGCATAACTGCATTACCAGCACAAACAAGGTGACTCTTCCCCCGGGATTTATCCACAGATAGTTCCCACTCCTTGACAAGGTTGCCTCATGTCGGCACATAATGCTTCTGAGGCAAATATAAGCAAACACAAGTAAACACAAGTATGTAAAGGAAGAGTCATGACCACTCCACTGATCCCCAACAGGGACTCCGCGAAATCATTGGAAAGCACCACTGAGCGCCATCTCACGATAGTTCGGGGAGACGCCACGGAATCCCATCAAGAATCCCAGCAAATCCCCCTGGCCCTCCAGTGGCAGATCGCACCTGGCGTGCCTGCCATGCGTCCCACTCAATCCGTGGGGCACGAGTCGCAACAGGGTTCTTCCGGAATGCCAAGCCACATTGAAGTGATCAATGACCAGGGAGAGATCGTCTCGCTTCCTCACCCCATGGTCTTTGCCAGCACCATGGCTCGCATGGTTTTTGAGGTCGGCTGCGGCGAACGCCCGGCCGCCCAACTCAACAAATGGGTAAGTCGAGGTCGACTGGCAACCCTTGGGCTGCGGGGGCAAAGCTACGCCCGACACCCAGCAACACGGTCCCAAAAAGGACTCTCGCGTCTGCGCAAAGTACGCGCCGTGCGAGCAATGCAGGTTGCCCCTGGCATATTTGAAACCAGCGCTGTCCTCGTGGGAACTGCACGCTCGCACGCTATTGCAATGCGTATGGAGGCCCGTGGCTCCCAATGGTTGCTTACCGCAATTGAAATGCGCTAGCCCCTCAGTTTGCGATTTGCCCTCTCAGCACGACGACGTTCGGCACGAGACGCATTCTCATTTACCTCAATGAATGCACCTTCACGGGTGTCGATGTCACCGTGGACAACACCGCCGTCTTCATCGGGAGCTGAGTATTCCAAATGTTGTGGTCGCTCAGGCGCCAAACCTTTAGCGGCGATTTGCGGAGCCACACCCGACACCGCGGACGCATCAACCAGTGAGTCGATAGCTTCAGCGGTTTCCTCGGATACCTCTGGCTTCACCTGCACCTCAACATGGAACAGGTATCCGACCGTTTCCTCTTTGATGGAATCCATCATGGCCGTGAATAAATCAAATCCTTCACGCTGGTATTCGATCAGCGGATCACGCTGAGCCATCGCGCGCAACCCAATTCCATCCCGCAAATAATCCATTTCATAGAGATGCTCACGCCACTTGCGATCAAGCACAGAGAGAATGACGCGGCGTTCTAGTTCGCGAGTTACCTCCTCCCCTAATTCCTCTTCTCGCTTGTCATAAGCCTGCTCAGCATCGGACACGAGCTCGGCTGTCAGAAGGTCAGAGCTCAAGCCACTGACTGAGCCGCCGGACTCTTCAATGATGTCATCTAAGGAGGCATGAACAGGGTAAAGCTGGCGTAGCGCCTCCCACATGCGATCAAGATCCCATGACTCCGGGTAACCCTCAGCCGTAGCAGCGGTCACATATCCCTTAATCGTATCCGCGATGAAAGTGCGAACCTGCTCCTCAATATTCTCACCTTGGAGCACACGACGTCGTTCATCGTAAATAACGAGACGCTGGCGATTAAGCACATCGTCGTACTTGAGAACATCCTTACGAATTTCAAAGTTTTGGGATTCAACTTGGCTCTGAGCAGAACGAATTGCATTAGAAACCATTTTTGCTTCAATGGGAACGTCGTCAGGCACATTGAACCGGCGTAGGAATGCATCGACCATATCGGCTTTAAACAAACGCATCAGGTCGTCTTCGAGTGACAGATAGAACTGCGATTCTCCTGGGTCACCTTGGCGCCCTGAACGCCCACGGAATTGGTTGTCAATGCGACGGGACTCGTGGCGCTCAGTGCTCAAAACGTAGAGACCACCAAGGTCCACCACTTCTTCATGTTCTTTGCGCACCGCGGCCTCAGCGGCAGCCAACGCAGGCTTCCAGGCCATTTCATAGCCTTCTGGATCCTCAACAGGATCTATCCCCTTGCGGGTCAGATCCATGGCCGCAAGTGATTCAGAGTTTCCACCCAGCATAATGTCGGTTCCACGACCGGCCATATTGGTCGCCACCGTCACGGCGCCCTTGCGCCCCGCCATCGCGACAATGGCGGCTTCACGCTCATGCTGCTTGGCGTTGAGTACCTCGTGCGGGATGCCATTCTTTTTCAACATTGCTGAAAGTTCTTCAGATTTATCAACGCTCGTGGTGCCAATCAAAATGGGTTGGCCTGTTGCATGACGTTCAATGATGTCGGCTAGAACTGCATCATGCTTCGCTTGGGCCGTGCGGAAGATGAGGTCAGGATTGTCGATACGAACCATGTCACGATTGGTTGGAATAGGGACAACGCCCAAATCGTAAATCTGGTTGAACTCGGAGGCCTCGGTCATGGCGGTACCCGTCATGCCACCGAGTTTGTCGTACAAGCGGAAGAAATTTTGCAATGTCACTGTTGCAAGTGTTTGGTTTTCAGCCTTAATTTCAACGCCCTCTTTGGCCTCAATCGACTGATGGAGGCCTTCGTTGTACCGGCGACCTTTAAGAATTCGCCCAGTGTGCTCGTCAACGATGATTACTTCGCCGTCCATGACAACGTAGTCACGATCTTTGCGGAATAGCTCTTTAGCGCGAATTGAATTATTCAGGTATCCAACCAGTGGGGTGTTCACTGTGTCGTAAAGATTGTCAATTCCGAGTTCATCTTCGACGACATCGATGGCTGACTCAAGAACACCAACGGTCTTCTTCTTTTCATCAACTTCGTAGTGCTCATCCCTGTTGAGTTTGCGCGCAATGCGTGCAAACTCCGCGTACCAGTCTGTCGCTTGGTCTGCAGGGCCACTGATGATCAGGGGTGTTCGGGCCTCATCGATCAGAATGGAGTCGACCTCATCAACGATTGCAAAATTGTGGCCGCGCTGGACCATTTCTTCGGCGCTCCACGCCATGTTGTCACGCAAATAATCGAAGCCAAATTCGTTGTTTGTGCCGTAGGTTATGTCCGCGGCGTAGGCTTCGCGACGCTGTGCCGAGGACATGTTGTTCAGAATCGTTCCGACACTTAACCCGAGGAACCTGTGAACTCGACCCATCCATTCGGAGTCACGTTCAGCCAAGTAATCATTCACCGTGACAACGTGTACGCCTTTGCCTGAAATCGCATTGAGGTATGCGGGCAAGGTAGCAACGAGGGTCTTGCCTTCACCCGTTCGCATTTCTGCGATGTTCCCGAGGTGCAGTGCCGCACCGCCCATGATCTGGACGTCGTAGTGGCGCTGACCCAATGTTCGCTTGGAAGCCTCACGGACCGTGGCAAAGGCCTCGGGCATCAGATCATCAAGAGACTCTCCCGCGGCATATCGTTCCCTGAACTCTGCGGTTAGCGCCTTGAGTTCGTCATCTGTGAGGTCAACAAAGTCGGCTTCTATGGCATTAACGGCCCGCGAGATTCCCTCTAACTTTCGAAGGACTTTGCCTTCTCCCGCCCGAAGGATCTTGTCAAGAACTCCCACAATTGAACCTTCCACAAATAACGATTAGATAAAGACAGCACCGCCATCGTAGTTGCCCACCATTTTCGGCCGGCGACCGGATTTCCACAGTGCCCAACGAGCCCCTTTTGACCCGATCCCTTAGCCTGTAGAACGGGTTCATGCAGAGAATTAAGCTTGAAATCAACCCTGGAATGAAACCTGGAATCCTGAGCGATATCGCCGACTTGGTTTTAGGTCGACGATGCGTCGGCTGCAATGAGGGCGGAACAATTCTCTGCCCTGAGTGCGATGCGCACATCAAAGGACACTCGCACATCGCTCGAGATTTTCGTTTTGATGAGATCCAAGAGGGTCTAAGAATCCCGCTCGCGGTCGCCTGCGTGTACGCGCCGCCCATGAGCACACTCATTTACAGTTACAAGGACGCACATGTTCCTGCTTTGGCGCCCGTCCTGTCCAGATACCTCGAAAGTGCCCTTGATGAACTTTCCACGTCCGGCGTGCCGAAAGCAACTCTTACCCCCATCCCAACCCGCAGCGCAGCGATTCGACGTAGAGGTTTTGACGCGATGGAGCTTATTTCGAGGAACTTGATCAAGCGAGGTCATGTTGTTGAGCACATGCTGACCGACAATCGGACCGCGGGACACTCGAAGGCATTAGATTCACGTTCTCGATCACGTGAAGTCCAGGATGCATTTGCCATTACACCAACTACGCAGCGACTAATCAAGAAGGCGAACCCCATCATTATTTTTGACGATGTAACAACAACCGGGTCCACATTGAAGGAGGCCGCCATGACTCTCATGCAGGCCGGTGTGCAGATTGTCGGAGTGGCCGCGATCGCGGGTGCCCGTAAACGCTAGGGGCAGGCCTTAGCCAGGGTAGCTCGCGGTGACTCCCCGGACCCGTTGTAGCCAAGTCCCCGATGAGTTCTCATAAACCAAACCATCAGCAGCCGCAACTAACGTGGGCAGGCCTGGGGCTGCAGCAATCGACACCGGATCCTCAGGTGCACCTTGTGCTGACACCTCACCTCTGGCGAGGTCAACTTCAAAAACCTGCAACGCACCAGCACTCTCGCTACCAATAAGTGCGATCGTGTTCGAACTTGACCACGCAAGGCTTACAACATCCGTGAGCCGCGATTCAACCCGAATTGGCTCTTCAAGAACGATCTTGGTGATATTCACGCTTGACGGGCGCGTCACTCGTGCAATTAGAACAACGGAACCCGCACCTCGATCAACAATTAACGCTGCACGCGAACTGTCTCGAGATGGAAATACTCCAAGAAGCGTGTCTTCATCCGCTAGCCCCTGCACTTCAATGGGAAACCTTTGCCCGGATGGGCCAATCGAATAGAGCACACCTAGTGCATCGACAAACCAAGTATTGACCGCGCCATCGAATGCGACGGAACGAGAGTTGTCTGCTTCAGGCTGCGCTTGAGCGGTCGAGCCAACCAGTAGCCGTGACGTGAGCATTTCCCCGTCGCCATTCAGGCCCGCCATTCGACTTCCGTCACGTGAGACCGTCATCATGACAAGACCCAAGTCTTGTATTCCAAAGGCGCCCGCTACCCCAAAGTTTCCTTCAGGCGTCAGTCGGATAACACCAGTGCTGGTCGAGACATATCCATTTGCGTTTCGGGGAAGTCCACTTGGATCAACCGAAGGCCACGCATCACGGGACTGTGGACTTTGCACGCCAGGGACCACCAGCGGTGCGCCGCCCGCGAGCACTTCCACCGCCTGAATCTCCGGGAGCTGGCGCAAAGTCCACACAATTTGTTGTGACATGGCAACCCTGGCTGCGTCTGAAGAGAATTCGGTCGCCTGCGGCAGGCTCACGCGAGCAATGCCGTTTTCAATCGGCACAGCTTCTACTTCAAGTTGAACCCCTTCAGGGAATCCAGTTCGCACCGCGGGTCGCAGCCACGCGTTGGGACCTTCGAGCAAACGTTGCACCAATGTGGTCGCAAGAGCCGGGCCAATCACTGGGATGAGTCGGGGATCAGGAACCAAGGTTTCGAAACTGGGATTGAAAAAATACACCGAATAACTGCGGTATGCACGGTTCACATCAAAGGAAGAAAGCAGCAAGCCTTCAGGTGCACGATTGATGCGCCATTCCCCGCCACGTTGAGTCAGAAAGAAACTTGTTCGCAACTCTGTACCCACAGGCTCAACAGCAAACCTGCCGATATCCGAGATACGTCCGGTCAATGTTGAACTCATCAATACCGCTGAACCTGCTTCCACCAGGGTCGGCGCACCTTCGTAGACAGCAACACCTGCGGACGGGTCCCACGTTGTGGCCGCTTCAGATGTTAAGTAGCTCCGCGCAACCGCATGATCGCTGTCAAATGATGCAGATGCTTCAAGGAATCCCTGCACAATTTCCGTTGGGTTCATTCCTTCCCGGGGTGGACGGGCGATGACCCTAATAAATTGGTCGGCACTGTTGTTGGCAACTAGTTGACCTTGCTCAACAGGACCCGCGGTGGGAACTTGCGCGACCAACGAGGTAGGAACATTCGAGCATGACGAGAGAAGGGCCAACAAGAATCCGAGCATGATGAGTCGCTGCGCCACGGAACGGGACAAAATCATCACATCTCACTCCTCATCCATGGCGGCTCCCCCAGGTGATTGAAATCATTCACGGTATGCATCCGCAGAGAGGACGTGTCATCACGACGCGATTGATGATCGCGATCATCGCGATCATCGCGATCATCGCGTTCATCCCCGAGCGCCAATGCGGGCGAATAGATTGTTGCACCCGCCTGACGGGGCAGCGTTAAGCGGAAACAAGCACCAATGCCGGGTTCACCCCAAGCCTCCAACCATCCCGCATGCAGTCGAGTGTCTTCTAGTGCGATGGCAAGCCCCAGTCCAGTGCCACCGGTGGTTCGCGCACGTGCTTTATCTGCTCGCCAGAATCGACTGAAAACCAAACTTGCTTCTCCCGGGTGCAGGCCGACGCCATAATCTCGAACCGTTAAAGAGACCGCCGATTCATTGCCTGCTAATTCGACGGATACCCCAACTTCATTGGCATGTTCAATCGCGTTGTCGACCAAGTTCCGCACCACCCGATCAATACGACGAGGATCACACTCGACAAGACACGGCCTTTCATATGCAGCGAAACGCACCCTGAGATTATTGCGCTCAGCGAGTGGCTCAGTGCTTGTGATTACCCGTTCAATGAGTGGCACCAAGTCGATGCGCTCAAGGTCCAAGACAGCTGCGCCAGCATCAAACCTGCTGATCTCTAGCAAATCCACCAGCAATGCCTCGAATCGATCGAGTTGGTTTTGCAATAACTCCACAGAGCGCGACGTTGCTGGGTCAAATTGACTTCTATCCTCGTACATAACATCAGCTGCCATGCGAATCGTTGTCAGTGGAGTTCGAAGTTCATGTGAAACATCCGACACGAATCGCTGTTGCACCAGTGACAACTCTTCAAGCTGGCGAATTTGTGTAGCTAGATTTTTTGCCATCTCATTAAAGGATTGAGCCAATTGCGCGAGGTCGTCTTCCTTCTTGACCTGCATGCGCTCTGACAACTTGCCCGAAGCGAAGCGTCGTGCGATTCGGGCCGCCTCCCGAACGGGAACCACTACCTGACGCGTTACGAGCAAAGTCACAATCGCGACTAAAAGCACCAAGACGATTCCGGTGCCCACAACGGAGCTTGAGACTAGATCAAGGGTTTCCTGCTCCTGGGCGAGTGGGAATAGGTAGTACAACTCATAGGGTCCCACGGTGGGAACGGTCAGTGGCGCCCCAACGATCAAACCTGGGACACTTCGACCGTCAAGAAACACGATCGGCGCGAACGTCCACGATTGGCGCTGGGTCCCTTGAATCGAATCCCTCAATTCGATTGGGATACTAGAAACTGCTACTAGGTTTGTTCCGCGCTCTGGAGCATCATCGTCCCCATTGGATGAAAGCAGCAGCACCTCAAATGTCGCCGGCGAACCCGACCTCGAACCTAACGTCGTGATGACGCTATCGACCAAGCGAGATGGTGACGGGGTGGCCGGACCCGTGTTAGCTGCATCGAGTAATCGCTGTGCTTCACCTAAACCTGCTGATGCCTCTCCCACCGAGGCCGTTTCCTTCGCATCTAAGAGACCGGTTGTTACCCGTGACAATAGAGAGAACCCCAACACGGTGACAACGATCGAACTCAAAATCAACGTGGACATAGTCACTCGGAAAAGTAGAGATCTGCGCCACAGTCTGCGCAGTGCCCGAAACGGACTAAAAATCGCCCTGAAAATGATCATCGTGTATCGCCTAGTGAAAGTACACGAACTACATCGGTCCAGCTTTGTAACCTACGCCGCGAACGGTAAGAACGATGTCAGGCCGTTCGGGGTCATGTTCAATCTTGGCTCTCAAACGCTGCACGTGGACATTCACTAGACGCGTATCCGCCGAATGGCGGTAGCCCCATACTTCTTCGAGCAGCGCTTCTCGGGAAAAAACCTGCCCTGGCTTGCGAGCCAGACACACGAGCAGATCGAACTCCAGCGGCGTGAGCGCGAGGACTTCGTCGCCCCTGCGCACCGTGTGCCCAGTGACATCGATGGTGACATCGGAAATCTCAAGCTCTTGAATTGCGACATCATCATTGCGTCGCATGCGAGCCCTGATTCTGGCAACAAGTTCTTTTGGCTTAAAAGGCTTAACGATGTAGTCATCTGCACCGGATTCCAAGCCGACCACGACATCGACGGTGTCACTCTTGGCCGTCAGCATAACTATTGGAGTTCCCGATTCCGCCCTGATCAACCTGCACACCTCAACGCCATCACGACCGGGCAACATCAGGTCAAGGAGCACAATGTCCGGACGCGAATCACGGAATACACGCAATGCCTCGGAGCCGTCGGAGCAGAAAACCGGCTCGAATCCCTCGCCGCGCAACACGATGCCCAACATTTCTGCCAGTGCCAGATCATCATCGACCACAAGCACTCGACCACGGGTCAAAGGCGGCAGCTCGTGGGAGCCGAAGGCTCCACCTGGTGACATTGTCATGCCCCTATGGTGTCACCCTTGAGGACCTCCTGCACGAGGACCTGCGAATCACCTCATAAATCACCTCATCAAATAAGGGAAATACGGTGTATTCCTTCGTGGCGAAGACCCATAAGTCCGTCCCATTGGGATCCGGATCCGTTCAAAAAAGGGGCCGGGCCCGCCCCATTGACCGAGGCGGGCCCAACTTGTTAAGCAGTGACTTGCTCGTTCGCTTAGTAGCGGTAGTGATCCGGCTTGTAGGGGCCGGATACGTCAACACCAAGGTACTCAGCCTGAGGCTTGGATAGTTCGGTGAGGTGAACGCCGAGTGCATCCAGATGCAGACGAGCAACCATTTCGTCGAGGTGCTTGGGAAGAACGTGCACATCAAGGGAGTACTGATCCCTCTTGGTGAACAACTCGATCTGTGCCAACACCTGGTTGGTGAATGAGTTGCTCATGACAAATGATGGGTGGCCGGTTGCGTTACCAAGATTGAGAAGTCGACCCTCTGACAACATGATGATGGAGTGTCCATCAGCAAAAGTCCACTCGTCAACCTGTGGCTTGATGGTCTTGCGCTTGATGCCCGGAGTTGCAGCTAAGCCAGTAATGTCGATTTCGTTGTCAAAGTGACCAATGTTTCCAACAATGGCTTGGTGCTTCATCTGCGACATGTGCTCTGCAGTGATGACGTCATAGCAGCCAGTTGCGGTGATAAAGATGTCTGCCTTGTCAACGACGTCTTCGATCGTTGCAACCTGGTAGCCATCCATTGCTGCCTGCATGGCGCAAATTGGATCGACTTCGGTGACGATCACGCGAGCGCCTTGACCACGAAGTGAATCAGCAGAACCCTTGCCCACGTCGCCGTAGCCAGCGACAACAGCAACCTTGCCACCGATCAAGGTATCGGTTGCGCGATTGATGCCATCAACGAGCGAGTGGCGGCAACCGTACTTGTTATCGAACTTGCTCTTGGTTACTGAGTCATTCACGTTGATCGCTGGGAAGAGCAGCGCACCTTCGCGATGCATTTCGTAGAGACGGTGAACGCCTGTTGTTGTTTCTTCGGTGACACCGATGATTCCGTCAGCGATGTTGGTCCAGCGCTGTGAATCTTCGGTGAGTGTCCGGGCCAGCGTCTCGAGAACAACGGTGTATTCCTCGGATGTGTCTGCATCGGGCTTTGGCACGACACCTGCGGCTTCAAACTCCTTGCCCTTGTGCACAAGCAGGGTTGCATCTCCACCATCGTCGAGGATCATGTTCGGGCCCTTGCCATCTGGCCACATCAGGATCTGCTCGGTGCACCACCAGTACTCGGGGAGGGATTCACCCTTCCATGCGTAGACAGGAACACCTTGGGGATTATCAACAGTTCCATTGGGACCAACAACGACTGCAGCAGCAGAATGGTCTTGGGTTGAGAAAATGTTGCAGGACGCCCAGCGGACATCGGCACCGAGCTCCACCAGTGTCTCAATGAGCACTGCTGTCTGGACGGTCATGTGCAATGAACCTGTGATGCGTGCGCCCGTCAGAGGCTTGGTCGAGCCAAATTGCTCACGCATTGCCATCAAACCAGGCATTTCATGCTCAGCCAAGCGAATTTCATCGCGGCCAAATTCGGCGAGACTGAGATCGGCAACCTTGTAATCGGGGGTGCCATCGGACTTAAATACGGACACTAGAGCTCCTCATAATTTGTATGTGAATGATCCACAACGAAAACCAGGGCTCCGGACGCGTGGTGCCCTTAGTCTGCCAGATAACAAGAATTTCGCACTTCTCGGCACGCCAGCAGGGGTCAGAGCCTAAAAATACCTAGAAGTGCGGTGGCCAAATCCTCACGGATAGGACGTGACGCATGTGGATATTTTGGCTCGATTCCACTCTCGCCGTGATCAATTGGTCTGTTTCGGGACTGCGTTCACAGCCCTTCTCCGCCCTTGCTCTGTCCGTCAAGATGCCGGCTTGCTTCAGATACGGGCCCACGATCAATGTCGGTCTGGAACCGCTGAACCAGCAGGGATTCGTCGGCGCACTCATCGGCCTCCGGGATACATTCACGTGCAGACGCACTGTCCTGCGGAGCAGATTGAGGTGAATCGAATGATATGAGCGCTCAAATACTAGAGGTCTGACATGGAGCCACGATCCAGATCGGGCTCAAGAAAAATGTACTTTGCCGAGGGCACAGCAGCCCGCAACGCGATTTCGGCGTTATCAATGTCAACAGCAATTTCGGCGCCCGTGTCCGAATGGTGGATAGCAATCTTGGCCGCAACGAGAAGCTCGTCGGGACCAACATGCATGGTGCGCAAATGAATGACGCGCTCGACGCCATCGGAACTCTCTAGTGCGGCACGAATCGCATCGACTTCTTCGGGCAGGGCGCTTTCCCCCACCAGCATGGCGGTCATTTCAATGGCGAGGAAAATTGCAATAACAACTAGGAGAACTCCAACGCTCATTGCACCGACAGCGTCAAAGCGGCCATCACCCGTGATCACTGCCGCGCCAACACCAAAAAGTGCAAACATCAATCCAGTGAGTGCTCCTGCATCCTCCAAAAGAATGACAGGTAACTCTGGTTGGCGCGATTCGCGGATGAAACCAAAAAGTGATCGGCGCCCACGGGCCTTATTAGCTTCCCTGAATGCAGTGCGGAACGAATAGCTTTCAAGCCCAATTGCGACGAGAAGAACGACCACCGCAATCCACCAATCGGTCAGCGGTTCGGGATTCTGCCATTTGTGTAGCCCTTCATAAAGTGAATACAGCCCACCGACCAAGAAAAGAACAATGGCAACAACGAATCCATACACGTAGCGTCGGCGACCGTATCCAAAAGGGTGACTTTCATCGGCTGGTTTGCTTGCACGTTTATTCCCTATCAACAAAAGGATTTGATTACACGAGTCAGCAACGCTATGGATCGCTTCAGAGAGCATTGACGATGAACCTGTAAAGGCGAAGGCCACGAACTTGCTTACGGCAATACCCGCGTTCGCAATCAATGCGGCAAAGATTGCCTTGATGCCACCCTCGGTGCTCATCTAAACCGCGCCAGCCGTAACAACAGCAACGGAGCCTGTTGTTGTGATGTGGGCATCGGGTTCGGCAGCAACAAGTATTGCGGCCTGTCCCGGAGTAAGCTCGCGCGTGATTTCAGACGATTCAAACCCAACACGCACTGTGCCCTCAAGGCAGAGGATCACGCGGTAGGCACCCGTGTCAGCGGTAGTGCCGGCATTGTTTGAGCTCTGAACCTGAATCGTGAAAGGTGCATCGCCCGGATTGGGCGAGAATTCAGAGAAGTCCAAGGCCTGCAGCGCAAGATCAATGAATACCGGCTTGGGTGTCAACCCGAGGCGAAGCACGTTGTCCGATGTAGTCATGACTTCAAGGCCTGTTCCGCGAATGTAACTGTGCGGCACTCCTGAGGGGACGAATAATGATGCACCTGGAGCGAGCCGGACAACGCGCAGGTACAACGCAAGAATCGCCCCGGGATCGTCAGGATATTCGGCAGCGACAGTGGAGTAGGCGGCGCAATCGAGTTCGGACAACCCTGCATTGCGTGCGGCCAATGGGATGAGTGAGATCAACGCACCAAGGTCTGTGAGCGAACCTGCAACCTGGGCCATCTGTAAAAAGTCGAACGTGACGTAGCGGTCGAAGTCGGTGTGAAGTTCAGCGAGCGCGGCAAGAACCGCGGTCGTTTCGGACTTGGGACGCCACCCCACGAATACATCGAAATTTTCCAGTGCATAGAGCATTTCAATTTTTTCATTGGAGTCGGCAAATGCTCCATGATAAGCATCTTGTTGGTTCAACTCGCGAAACCCATGCTCTGCCATGTGCCTATTCGGGTGAACCTGAATGGAGAGCGGCTTGGCAGCCGAGAGGAGTTTGACCAAAATCGGTGCCTGATCGACATCGAGGTGCTGATCGAGTGTGTCTGCGGAATCTACGAGCGGCGAAGGGCCACTGGGGTGAACACCAAACCACAACTCAGCCAGCGGTGAAGAACCGTGAGTCCAGGGACGTAAACCTTCTGCGCTGCCCCACTCATAATTCTTGAGCGCACCCGTAATGACAAACACAAATTAATCCGCAGACTCGATCAACATGACCGGGATGACCTGTGATGGCGCACCCTGCTCACCGGCAATGCGACGGATTGGGAATCGCAAGCCACACACCGTGCAGACCAGTCTGGCCGCCTCGGGGCTGCCATCGCCTGCATCGGGTTCGAGTGAACCATGTGCCGCACAGGGACACGCCAATACCGCCCATAATTCAGGGGCGATGCCAAATGGAGGAGCAGTGCTGGAGGCAACATGTTCGGGTGCCTGCATCATGCCCAAAACGTGATCGCGGATTTCTTGCATGCGCGATAACTCCCGTGCCTCCGCATTCAACCTGAGAAGTGGCTCAGTGTTACTCGCGCGCACGTTGAACCACCAGGTATCGCCTGAGACGCTCAGGCCATCGAGTTCGTCGAATTCAACGCCCGGTTGAGTTTCGTAGGCACTCTTAATGCGTGCGACAACAGCCGCCTGATCGGCCACTTTAGTGTTGATCTCGCCACTGGCAAAGTATCTGTTGAATGGCTCCATCAAACTGGAAAATGTGGTGCCCTCCGGGGTTTCACCCAATGCCGCGATGCAATGCAAGGCTGCGAGCATGCCCGAATCAGCGCGCCAGAACTCACGGAAATAAAAGTGCCCCGAGTGCTCGCCACCGAATACCGCATTTGTTTCCGCCATGGTCGCTTTGATGAATGAATGCCCCACGCGCGTGCGCACTGCAGTTCCGCCATGCTCAGCAATCACCTCAGGGACAGTTCGCGAGGTGATCAAATTATGAATCACGTTGCTGCCGGGATGTCGAGCTAACTCGCGGGCGGCAATCAGCGCGGTGATCACCGACGGTGTTACAGGGTCACCTTTTTCATCGACAACGAAACAACGATCCGCATCGCCATCAAAGGCAAGCCCGAGATCAGCATCGGAATCGCGCACCGCCTTTTGCAGGTCAACAAGGTTCGCAGGCTCAATTGGATTCGCTTCGTGGTTGGGAAAGGTGCCGTCAAGTTCGAAGTACATCGGGATGATGGTCAATGGCAGCTTAGGAAGACCTGCATCGGTTTCCAATACGGCCGGCACGGTAAAGCCACCCATGCCATTACCCGCATCAACAACGATCGTGAGGTGACGCCCTGATTCAACGGGTACCAAGCTGCGCAAATACTTGGCGTACTCGGGCAGGACATCGCGGTGAGAAATATTTCCAATAGGCCCACCACTGCCATCGCTGGTGGCCGAGTTGTTGCGTGCGGTGATCTCCCCTGAAGTGATGAGACGGCTAATCTCGCGCAGCCCGGAATCCTGCCCCACCGGCGCTGCACCTGCGCGGCACAATTTGATGCCGTTGTACTCGGCAGGATTGTGACTCGCGGTGAACATGGCGCCTGGAATATTCATGGAACCCGACGCGAAGTAAAGACCATCGGTACTGGCCAACCCAATCTCGATGACATCGCAGCCCATCTCGCGCACGCCTTCTGCGAAGGAGGCGACCAAATCTGGTCCCGATGGCCGCATGTCATGACCCACAACGACCACGCCGGGGCCACCATCAACAGCGGAAATACCTAAGACTTTGACAAATGCTGCCCCAACAGCGTGGGCCAGGTCCTCATCGAGTTGGTCGGGATAGGTGCCACGAACGTCATATGCCTTGATGATTTGACTGAGGTCACGGCCGGTGAGATCTATATCCACACCGCAAGGCTATCTGCCCAGGGTGTCCTGGTGGATTATTCCCCTGACTCGCGGGGCGAATCAACCGAGTGCAGAACCCGCAGGTGTCCTTTCCGAGCAACTTCAACGGTGGCGCCCGATTCGGCCGAGCGAGCTTCCCGCTCCAGGTAGCGCGGACGTGCCGCCTCCCGCACCGCGTTGGCCAATGCCTCGAGATCATCACTGGACGGTTTCAACGCATCAGCATCCGGTGCAATACGCACGATCTCCCAGCCACGAGGAGCCGTCATTCGCTCACTATGCATTTGGCACAGGTCATAACAATGTGGTTCGGCATAGGTTGCTAACGGCCCAAGGACTGCGGTGGAGTCTGCGTACACGTACGTCAGGGTGGACACTGCAGCTGAACTACAGGATGGTTTTGAACACCTACGACGACTCACGCAACGCACGTTAGTGCGATCGGGTCACGAACTCGCGGCGGCGCGCCGCATGACTACACCCGCATTCTGATCCGCGGTCGGAACTTCAACGATGATGCGCAATGGTGACCATGGGTAGCCCGTGATCAAATCACCGTACCGAGACTTTTCCCGCACACGGTGTGCCGCCAGAATCGGACCGGAGTTCTCCGTGGGCGTGACAATGGCGGTGAACCAATCCACTCCAGGAGGTGCTTCAAGCTTCACGTTCTTCACGGTGCCCGCGGGAATCTTGAGTCGACGCGGCGCAGTGGCTGGCGAAATATCCTTTCCGCCCGTAAACGGCAGCAGAACGATATCAACCTCGGCATCCTCTTGAGGCGCGGTAATTGCTAGGCGAACATCGGTGGCATCACGAACTGGCAACCCTGAGACTGCAGCCGGACCTGTGAAAGGTTGAGCGCCCGCACTAAATGCGGTTTCGTCTTGAACTCGTTTGCCACCAAAGAATTGGCGCATGCCAGCAACGATTGGTTGATCCGATGTAAGTTCCAAGGTCGAAGGCAATGCTCCATCAGGGGTTTGTGGAATTGCAGGAGACATGTCAACCGTGAGCACTGCACCAGAAGTCACCGTGAACGAGTTGCGCACTGCGGGTTCATAGGCACCTTCAGCAGACATGACCCGCACTGTCACGTTGGCGTCGTTATCGCTGGTGGACACCATGGACAACACGCGCGCGCCTAATCCATTGATGATTCCAGGGACATAAACTTTATTGGCCGGTTGGGCACTTTGTGGGATCCAGTCGGTGCCCACCGAATCCAACCCTGAACGTTGCTCATCATCTACCGATGCTCCAATGCGGCCAGTGCGAGCAATGACGTGAAATGCGGTCGCCGAGACACCCGGGGCGAGTACATCAAGTTGCACCGTCAGCCGATCCAGGGCTGGAATTACTAGACCTCGGCCGGCTGGGGCTTCGATAATTCCATCGGGACCATGCACGATCACGTCAACGCTCGCTGCTGTGTCATCAGGGTTCACCAGCAGTACACGAGTCTTGCGGCCGGCAATTGCGCCACCACCCACGAACCAGAAATCCGATGCAGCTGGCGCACATGCCGTACTTGCCATGCCGCGTCCGCGTCCGCTGGGATCACGCCCCCACTGGTCTGCCACGAGCCCTGGGGCCAGCGATCCCTCGCCATAGGCTCGGATCGCGGGCAACCTGTTGCCGAATGCTTCGATTTGACCCTGTTCGCCAACCTGCTTAATCACCGATCGCGCCGATTCTTTGCCAGGCAGGGTTTCCAGGCCCGCAGAACCCGGACCGCCGTCTTGGCCCGGTTGACCCGGAACAACTGCCGCGGTGACGCGAACTCCTAGGTCACCACCCGTGCCTGGTTCGGGACACAACAGAACTGACGAACCAATCGGCTGGACGGTCACTGCTTGCTCAGACCGGGACGGAAGCTCCTGAGTGCCCACGACGCCTACACCGATAAGGAGCGCAGCGCCTGCAACCACAACAACCGGCGCCAGCCAACGTTGTGTCATCATTGATGTCGTCTTTGAGGTCATCATTGAATTCGCGCCTCCAGTGCTGCAAGAGCTTCAGCATCGGCATCAATGTCAACATGCTTGCGGCTCGGCAGTGCTGTTATGACAAGACCGAGAACAATGAGCAATTGCGCGAGCAGGAAATAACCGCGTACAGAGCCATCGAACTCAACAACGACCATGGGGCTGCCTTGAGGTATCGCAAAAGTCGCCGACCAATTCAACGGTGACTCCGTGGTTACTTGCTTGAGCTCCCCCGCCTTCCATCGCGAGTCAGCGCTAGCGCCAATGTACAAAACACGTGTGCCAGAGCCGTCGGGCAATGTCTGGTCGATATAGGGAGAGACACCGACGTCGCCCGGTTGTGCAATACCAACGGGTGACTGGGTATCGCCATCGGAAATGCGTGCGCGCGATGTTACGCCCGCAACACGCCACAAGACCTCGCCATCAGCATTGGACAATCTGCGCAACCCTGGTTCGGCATCCAAAATTGGGATAATGTCTTCAGACGAGGATTGTGCAAGCAACACGTACCTCACTCCGTAACCAGCGAGCACCGCGATTTCATCTCCGCCTCTCCCGGAAGCCATCGAGGCAACATAGGGATCAATCGCCTCCCACACTTGAGCAGGAGGTGGGACATCGGCATCCCCGAGTGTAAGACCAGCGCCGTTTAACAGCGTGTAGGTAACCCGACCGGATTTGTCATCGGAAAGAACTAGCGTGCGCGGGGCTTGCGGACTCCGCGAATCCGCTGCAACAAATGCAGGGACCGTGGTCGAGGATCCGCGAAAGAGAGTGGTGTCATTCGCTGGCAGTAACCACAGTGCTGAAACCACGGGGACTAGGAATGCGCCGATAACTGCAATGGCGGCGACCGGTTGCCCAAGACTGAAACTTTGGCCGACAAAGCGAGTGCGCAATCCTTGGGCGCCGAGTGCGGCCGCCGCAATGAGCGCGATCGACATGACCAATGTTGCCGGACCTGCCCACGTGCGAATTGCAACGGTTTGTCCCGGTGGGGTCACAGGAATCATCACTTGAATGAGCGCAAAAACGGCGGCGATCGCAACAAGTACCCACCACATCACAACGACATTGCGGCGATCCGAGCGCAGGAGCGCCATGAGTGCGGCAAAAACAAGTCCGACGGTGATGATCAGGGGTGACATGCCCGGTCCCCCCGGATGCAACAGCAGGATGTCAGTCATCGAGATATTCGGATCGGTCAAGTATGCAGATTGCAGGCCCGGCTCGAGTAGGAAGCGAACAGGTTCACGCACCAAAGTGAAACTCCACGGCATGAGCACCATGAAAGAAGCGCCGAAGGCAAATGCGAGCGGACGGATATTTGTGCTCATCAATTTCCTGACGGCTAACAGCACGATGATGATGGCCACAAACGCAATCAGCCAAACGCCTGGCGCGAAGCTCAATACAACGGCCAGCAGTAGCGCCGTGCCAGCGGAGCGACGCACGGTGGCACCGGGTTGACACAGTCGGTAGAGAGACCGAATTGTGAACGGCAAAGCAATTGCCAGAACGCTGGTGCCCATGCGGCCCTGTGCCAGCGCTCCTGTCATTGCGGGAACAAGCGCGTAGGTCACTGCACCCCAGACACGCAAACCCTTTCCATGAATCAACCCGCGCGAGGCAAAATATGCGGCCCAGCCTGCAAGTGGAATAGCAAGCAAGATGACGAACTGAACGGCCCAGGTTGCTTTGCCCAGCAGGACCGTGGCCAGAATCGCCAGAAACAAAAGATAAGTTGGTGAATCAGCCGTTGATCCAGGCCCCACGTTGTGCCATGCCTCGGTGTAGGTCTGCCACAGGTCACTTGCTCCCCATGGGCTTGGTAGGAGAGCGCCGCCTTGAATGATGCCCTGACCCAGCCACAAAGATCTGGTGGCAACAACCGCGATGATGGTGAGTACAAGAATCGTGAGCACGCTGGGCTTGCGCATCACTCGTCGAATGAATCCAACCGAGGTCTGATCAAGGAATGCGGCATCGTCGTCCACCGGCCCCGAATCCAACGCACTCAGCGGCGTGACGGTCGAATTACTCGTGGTTGCGAGCCCTGTTGCCGTTTCGAGCAGGCTGCGAATTTGATCGAAGGTGCTCGGACGCAGGTGATTGACCACAGACGCTGGTTCAGTTGCGCTGCGTGCAATCAGCGTGCGCGATTGGCGAATACGCCCCGGGTGTCGGAGCACGGACAGGACAGCAGAGAGCTCCCCTCGAGCGGCCACAAAGTCCTTGCCAAGTGAATAAACGAGTGCCCGGATCGCGCTACCTAGGTACAGGCGGGCCGCCAACAGCACCGCACGTAGTCCTGTTGAGTGCGACAGCAGAACGTGCACGGCTGCTTCGCGATCTCGCGCCAGAAGATCGACATTGCCATCGCCCCTGCGGCCATGTGCCGATGCTTCGCGGTGGTGCATGAGGGCATCCGTTGCAATGAGCACTCGCTCACCCATTCGGTGCGCCCGCCAGCAAAAATCAAGGTCGTCGCGGAACAGCGGCAACGCAGGGTCAAACCCCTCGAGTGCGTCCCAGACGTCTCGGCGCACCAACATGCCCGCCGAACTCACTGCAAGGACATCGCGGGTTCCATCATGTTGCCCTTGGTCATGCTCGCGACGTTCAAGGCCCGTAACCCGCCTGCCATCGGCGGTAATGGCCACGCCCGCTTCAAGCAGGAGGCGCCGATCGTGCCATCCCAAAATTTTCGGTCCGAGAATCGCAGCACTCGGGTTGTCATCAGCGGTGGCGAGCAATCGTTCCAGACAGTGAGCGTCGGGAGCGCCGTCGTCATGGAGAAGCCACACCCATTCAACATGTCCCTCGGGCAGCGAAGGCCGTGGGACTGTTACCAAACCCGCCGCCACCGCAGCGCCAAAACCTGGATTGGTTCCGAGTTCAACAACGCGGTCTGATCCGAGTGCCTCGGTCAGCATGGCCCGGGATTGGTCAGCCGAGGCTGCGTCCACACCAACGATCACTTCGGGCGGTCGAGTCGTGCGAGCCAACTGGGTGAGCACGGCTGGCAGCCAAACATCGCCATTGTGGGAAACCAGGACCGTGGTGACAAAGTGGTTGCGCGTGATGCGTTCCACCGCAATGTCACTCAGGCTCTCGAGTCCGCCATGCTCCTGACCTTCGGTTTGGTCGGAGAACCATTCGGTGGGGATATCGTCGTAGGCATTTTCTGGAAGTTCAGGCTCAAGGATCTCCGGCTCAAGGATCTCAGACTCTGTGGTGAGCTGATCAGGGTCTTTGCCTGAATTAGGGGAAATTTCGCTCACCCCGTAACTCTACGGTGTGAGGCGCGGAATCGAAACGAGGTCTGAGTCTGCGTTAGGAGTCCGCGTTAAGAGTCCGCGTTAGGAAACTGCGCGCTTTTTGAGTCTGCGTCGCTCACGCTCGGAAAGGCCACCCCAAATGCCAAAGCGTTCGTCCTGTTCCAGTGCGTACTCCAAGCACTCCACCCGAACATCGCATGAGAGGCATACTTTCTTGGCCTCGCGCGTACTGCCACCCTTTTCGGGGAAGAACGCCTCGGGATCGGTTTGGGCACACAAGGCGCGCTCTTGCCAGCCCAGCTCCTCTGTATCAGCGAGAGGAACGACTCCAGTACTGGTTAACACTCGATCTGCTACGTCCATTTCAGACACGTGCAGGACCTCCTCGATCACGAACTCGCGGTTTTTGACGACTCAAAGCAATTGCTTACGCTGTATTACAGGGGTGTAGTTCACAAACGTCAAGCCCAATTTGGACAAAACAGACATATTTCGAGTTTTTTTTTGAAAAAGTTTCATTTTCACTCGGCGTGTCCCCTAGGGAGGGGACTCGTATGAGGACTCCTCAGGGGAGTTGCAGGGGGCCAGCCTTGAGTCATGGCAGTATGCGCAGGTGAATACGTCGACGCCACCACCACTGCGCATTACCACCCTCGCAGGGGGCATCGGTGGGGCACGGTTCATTCGGGGGCTCACCCAATCTGACCTAGTGGGCCGCGAATGCGATGTCACCGTGATTGCCAATACAGGTGATGACATATGGGTGCATGGCTTGCGGGTCTGCCCCGACCTCGACACCCTCATGTACACCCTCGGTGGAGGCATCAGTGCAGAGCGGGGCTGGGGCCGCGAGGACGAAACCTTCACTGCCAAAGAAGAACTAGGCGCCTACGGCGTTGAGCCCACCTGGTTTGGCCTCGGTGACAAGGACATCGCCACGCACCTTGTGCGCACGACTTCGCTGCAAGCCGGCTACACGCTCTCGCAGGTCACCGCAGCATTGTGCGATCGCTGGCAGCCGGGTGTCCATCTCATTCCCATGTCCGATGATCGTTGCGAAACACATGTCGTGGTCGATCACCCCGAAAAAAATTCGCGCGCGGCAATACACTTTCAAGAGTGGTGGATTAAATACCAAGCAAGTCTTCCCGCACATGAATTCATTTCGGTCGGATTGGACTCCGCAAAACCCGCACCGGGTGTGATCGATTCGATCATGAACGCTGATTTGGTTATCTTGCCTCCCAGTAATCCTGTCGTTTCGATTGGAATGATTCTCAATATTCCCGGTGTTGCCGATGCGCTCCGAAACACACCGGCGCCCGTTGTTGGGATTTCGCCCATTGTGAGTAACGCGCCTGTCAGGGGAATGGCCGACGCATGCCTGAAAGCAATCGGGGTGGAGACAAGTGCTGCTGCCGTTGCCCACCATTACGGCGCCCGAATCAACGGTGGACTTATTGATTATTGGCTTATCGATGACTCAGATAGCGCTGCTATCCCTGAGATTGAGACTTCTGGTATTCGATGCATTGCAGTGCCTCTGCTGATGACCGACATTGACGCAACAGGTGCCATGGCGCGCGCTGCAATTGATTTCGCGCTCTCGGGCACTTAAGGGATTGACGGGCGAGTATGTCGGAGTTGTCGATTCGGGGTGTGCACCTAGCACACAAATTTCGCGAGGGCGATGATGTTGCTGCAATCACGCTTGACGCGATTGGGGTGGATTTGCGCGATGGCGACATCGTGACAATTACGAGCAAGATTGTTGCTAAAGCCGAAGGTCGCGTTATCCATGCAGCCGACAGGGAAGATGCCATCACGGCAGAAAGTGTGCGCACACTTGCCACTCGCTCACATGCTCGTGGTCTCACGCGGATCGTGCAAACGCGGCACGGCTTAATACTTGCCGCAGCTGGCGTTGACGCGAGCAACACCGAGGACGGAACCGTCGTGCTCCTGCCCGAGGATTCGGATGCCAGTGCGCGCGCAATTCGCTCACACATACAAACCCACCGCGGGATAAATGTTGGGGTGGTAATTACCGACACTCTTGGACGTGCGTGGCGACTGGGTGTTACTGATCACGCCATCGGTTGTGCTGGTATTCAAGTTATTGATGACCTCACCGGCGAAACTGATGCATTTGGACGCGAGCTGGAAATGACCATGGTCGCAATCGCTGACGAATTCGCTGCGGCAAGCGAGCTAGTTCGAGCAAAAAATTCCATGACCCCAATCGCTGTAATCAGGGGCGCAAGTGGGTGGGTCACACCTCATGACGGTCCCGGTGCATCAGCGCTGATACGCCCTGAGCATGAAGATATGTTCTCCTTGGGAAGCCGCGAGGCAATGGAACATGGTGCCCAGCAGGCCGTGCTCCAGAGGCGTACCGTGCGAACATTCGAGGACAGTGAAGTTCCACGCGGCGTAATCGAACGTTCAATAGCGGCGGCGATAACCGCTCCCGCCCCCCACCACACACAACCATGGCGCTTTTTGATTATGGAGCGTGGAGTTGATGATCAGCGACGTACGAACTTACTCGATGCCATGTCAAAGCAATGGAAGTTTGACCTCAGTGCTGAAGGCAAGCCAGCCAAAGAAATAGATCGCAGGATTGCGCGTGGCACTATCTTGCGCACCGCGCCTGCAATCATTTTTGCATTCATGGATCTGACAAATGCGGCACACACATACCCTGAAGAGGGCGGCAGGAATGTCAGTGAACGCAATATGTTTCTCATCGCGGGCGGTGCAGCAGTGGAGAACATCTTGGTGTCACTCGCGGCCGAGGGTTATGGTTCCGCGTGGATTTCATCGTCAATCTTTTGCCCTGAAGTGATGCGCGCTGAATTGGGCCTCAGTCACAATGTTTGGGCGCTGGGCGCGATTGCTGTAGGAAAACCTGCAGGTGAGGCATCCCAAAGACCGCAACGTGAGATTTCAGATTTCCTATTGTAAATTTGAATGTTATTGGTCGGCTGAAAAGCGAATAGCTAACTCAGGAATTACAGCATTGGCCCACACACGAACACCATCGCGCAATTCATTATGGGCGCCAACTCTTGCACCATCACCGACCACGCTACCTTCAACTGTGCAGTCGTTTTCTATGACGGCTCCTGCACCAATGATGCTGTTGCGAATCCTGCACCGATCACCAATGACCGCACCGTCAAAAACAACGCACCCATCAATGACTGCGCCCGCGCCGACCTGCGCCTGTGCGCCGATCGTGGTGCCATTGGATAGCTCTGCTGATCGTGAAATCTCAGCCCCAAGGAGGGCTAGGTAATGACTCGGAGTAGTCACGGCAGGTGATGGCGCAAACCCACGAACAAGGTCGACAGAACCCTGAACAAATGCAAGGGGCGTGCCAAGATCGAGCCAATACCCTGGGTCAACCACGCCACTCACACGCCGATTGGCCTCAAGCAATTGCGGGAACGTTTCGCGCTCTACTGACACCGCTCGATCAGCCGGGATGGAGTCAATAACGTTGCGGGTAAACACATAGCATCCAGCGTTGATTTGATCTGTAACAATTTCTTCAGGCGTTTGTGGTTTTTCAAGGAACTGCAAGACCTCCCCTGCCTCATTCGTTGGAACGAGACCATAGGCCCGCGGGTCATCCACTCGAGTCAAATAGAGGGTGACATCGCTCTGCGAGTCTTGGTGGTAATTGACCAGCCCATCAATATCGAGGCCCGTCAGCACATCACCGTTGAACACGAGGACTGGTTCGTCCGGTCCGGATTCCAACATGGCAGAGGCGAAACGAATGGCTCCACCTGTTCCCAGCGGAACCTCTTCGGTTGCAATAACAACTTCAATGCCGCTATCCGGGCCCACGAGAGCCGAGTCGGCCAAGAAACTTGCAAAGACATCAGCCTTGTAACTGGTCGCTAGCACAAGACGAGTGACACCCGCTTCCCGCGCCCGCAGAATCTGATGCACGGTGAAGGGCACACCTGCCACGGGCAACATCGGTTTGGGAGTGTTGATGGTGAGTGGCCGCAGACGTGTTCCTTGGCCACCGACTAGCAAAATCGCTTCGCGCATGTGCGCAGCCTGCCACAGGACCCACACGCAGCGCGAGTGCCTGCGGACTACCCTGCGACCATGCAATCAGATGTGTGGGGACTGCTCTCCCAGGTCAAATCGCCTGAACAACCCTTTGTCACGGTCATTGATCAAGGAGGAATTGGGAGTGGCCGCATCGAGTTATCCTGTACAACTCTGATCAATGGCGCTAGTAAAGCGGCCAATGGGCTGGTCGACATTCTCGACATCGAACCAGGGTGGTGCGCGCAGATAGACCTTGGGTGGACGTGGCAACAAAGCGTGTGGCAAGCCGCTGCGTGGATGTCCGGACTACAGGTGTCTCGGACACTCGATGAACCATGTGACGTGGTTATTGATAGCTCAAAGATTTCGATGCATCCACTGGGATTGCCCCAGCCTGACTCGGGGCCAAGTGACCTCACCGCTGAAGTGCTGGGACAGCCGGATGCATGGATGTATCCAAATTTTCATGCCGAGCAGGCTGCGTTAATCGAGGATGCACTTCACTGGGCACACAATCATGGGATCACCCATGGCGATCGAGTCGGCGTAGAAACAGACGTAGCCTCGAATCTGAGTGATGAGCACTTCTACCTGCCGCTGTTAGTGCCACTCGTTGTCGGTGGCAGTGTCGTGTTCGCCCCCCGAGTGAGTAGCCAGCTGAAGGAGCAGGAGCAAATTACCCGCGTACTTCCAGCGAAATAATGGGGCTCACTCCTGCGGCCTGCCTGTCATCAACCACGAGCAACCGATAGGTGTAAACCGCCCCAGCAGGTTTGGCCTTCTTGATCAGGAATAAAACTTTTCCGTTTTTCTTCGTTTTTTTGGTTTGAACGGTTTTCCATTCACCTGTTTCGACATCACCAGACACGAGCACCTGGCGCCACACGGTGAGACCCTTTTTTGCCGGACGTACTTTGGCTTTGATGAGAACTTTCTTGCCTTCTTTTACCGACACCGTGGGCAAACTCAACAGAGATACCTGCCGGGGTTTAACGCTCGGAACAACGCCAAGTGTCAAATCCGGACTTGCTCCGACGATCTCTGCCTTCAATGTGCTGACAACTCGATAAAGCTGGGTGGTCGCTGGGGGCCAGGCTTCTTTGACAGTAAAGGTGACCTTGCCTTTGGCTTTGGTCTTCTTTTTGGAAATTGTTTGCCACTCACTATTCACCTGTTGTTGCAGCCACACTCTCAATCCTTTGGCCGCAGGAGACACCTTTGCTGACACCGTGAATGGTTTACCCGCCGGAAGGTCCGCGCGATCCGCGGTTGTCAATGTGACCGTGCGTGCATTTGCTGGAATGGGTGCAACCGCAGGTTGATCGGGTTGGGCCGGAAGGGCCGCTACCGCTAGCGGAACACCTTCATTGCCATCAATTGTTTTCAGGTAGGTCGATTTAAGTTTTAGCGCGGCCAGGATGGCCGTACCACTCTTTACCACTGTGGAACCATCCGGCAAAGTTGCGGTGATGCGTTTGACGGCACCGGAAACTTGCCGCTCTGTGATCGCCATGCTGGTAACCGCCGCCACCCCAAATGCTTGGGCAGCCTGCGCTTGGGTGATGGTGCGCGTCCAAGAACTCTCCGGGTTTGCCGGATCCAATGAGTAGGGATCCGGCACAGAGACGGCGTAGGGCAACAGTCCACCCCAAGCATCTGCACTTGCTTGACTCGCTCCCCCATTGGACGCGGAGTAGAAGGCTTTGATCGGTTGACCATCGTAAAGAATTGCTAGTCCAGCTTCGGGTGACACATGGGTTGCGTTTACCGCGTTGACCCAGTTCTCGCCCTGAGCACCTGATTGTTTGGACCAGCCCACGAACGTTTGGTCTGAATATGGTCCGTTGCCATCGTCAAGGTGACAATTACAACTGGCACGAATCCCCGAGTTGATTTTTGCCAACGCGTATGTACGGGCGGCGAGCACCTGAGCCTGTAGCGCGGCACCGGGCCACGAACTGGGGACCTCAGCAATGCCGTAAAGGTATTCCTCATGCAATCGCAACTTGTTGACAGCATTCAGACTTGTTTTTCCACCCGAGGTGTAGGGGGTGACTTCCACATAGCCATAGCGAAAGCGACTACCCGGTCTGCTGAGGTCAGAGCCCTTGTTCACCACATGAACAACGGTGGAACCAATGGGCCGTGCGGTCGCCGACGGGCCAACACCAATCACGGTGCTCTCACCACCCGTTATTTTGACAACTTCGACTTGGCCATTTAAGCGTTGAAATCTGAATTCATCGGCTGGCGTGCCCTGGATAACCGCACCGTTCACGGCAACTTCAAGGCCACCGCCGCTCGGGTCCAACGCTTCTGACTGCATTTCGATCAGCGCCTTGCGGTATTCAATATTGACTGAAATCTCCATGGTGTCCGGTACCGGCGCGACGCTCGTGCCTTGGTAGTAATAGGTCACGATTGAGCCGGCGTCCATGCCGGCAACGGCCATCGATCGCGCACCCCATTGGGACATTCCCACGCCATGGCCGAATCCCGCCCCCACCAGGGTGAAGTTGGCCGGCGGTTCATTTGCCTGGGCCGGGTTGGCTGCCAGGGATATGCCCATTCCTAGGGATGTCGCGATAAGCGCAGCGGTGACCGGCATGGACATGCGAGGTGCACGTCTTACTAGCGGCTTCCGACTTCCCACAACTGCCTTCCCATGTGTCACATGCGTCACTTCTGTCTCATAAATAAGCCCTATTAGTGTCACATACACGCGGGCCAAAGCGGGAACGCGGCTTATTTCGGGTGCGTCATACCGTTAGTCCCCCTGAAATCGGCTTACTATGGGGAGCCCGTTCGCCCCAACAGAAGGAATTCCGTGAGTAATCGCCGCTGGCCGCGCATCCTCGCAGCAACTGCTTCGGGTGCCATTTTGGCGCTGACCGCGGTGGGAGCCGGCGTTACTGCTGTTCTGGGTCAACTCGAGGGCAATATCACCGCTCTAGATGTCTCTGAGCAGACCGGTTCCAGCGTCGAAAGTACTGACTCGGTTGTGATCGATGAAGTCACCGGCGAGACCGCCCCCTTCAATGTTCTCCTCATGGGCACGGACTCTCGGGCCGGCAAAGGTAATAAGGGCTACGGCAGTACATCAAAGTTTGGCACCGCTGAGCGCTCTGACACTACGATTTTGCTCCACATTAATGCCGATCGGAGTCAAGCAACAGCGGTCAGCATTCCTAGAGATACGCTGATTGACCTGCCCAAGTGCAAGGTTGATGGCAAAACGGTGGGTGGTGGCACCGGCAAGTTCAATGAGGCCATGACCATCGGAGGACCAGGCTGCACACTGAAAGCCGTTGAACAAATGACCGGCATGCCGCTCGATAACTTCATGGTGATCGACTTCGGTGGTTTCAAGCGAATCACCGAGGCATTGGGCGGTGTGGAAATCTGCCTCAGCGAACCTGTCAATGATCCGCTGAGTGGACTGAAACTCGATGCTGGCAAACACGTGGTCTCGGGCGAAGAGGCGCTGGCATTTGTTCGCGCTCGCAAAACCCTGGGTGATGGCTCCGACACTTCGCGGATCCGACGCCAACAAGCATTCCTGTCATCCATGGCGCGCGAAGTTCTCTCGAGCGGAACCCTGCTTAATCCTGCCGCACTGCTCGGAGTTCTCAATGCCGCAACACAGTCATTGACGGCGGACCCACAACTGGCAAACATTGACAACTTGCGTGAACTTGCAGTCAGCATGAAAGATCTGCGTCCCGCAGACATCACGTTCACCACGCTTCCGTGGTACCCGGCAGGCGATGGAGCCAACGTGCTCATGAACAAAAAGAAGGCCAAACCACTCTTCCAGTCCATGATCAATGACACGCCATGGCCACCCAAGGCCTCAAAGGATCAACCTTTGTTGCGCACCGCGCCACAAGACATTCGCGTTGAGATTATTAACGGAACGGGTGTCAAGGGTGCGGGCAAGAAAGCCAAAAAAGCACTGCGCTCAGAGGGATTCAATGTGGTCAACGTTAAAAACGGAATGCCTGCCACCGAAACAACACTTATTTATGACCCTGCGTGGGATGTCTCGGCCAAGACGATTGCTTATTCAGCAGACGTGAAATCCGAACAGGCGCAGGAGGGAATCGGCGGAACAATGCAACTGATTATTGGGCCAGAGTTCACAACCGCGAAATCAGTCAAGATCAGCGATGCCCTCGCCGACAAAACCGCCAACCTCAATACAGCTGATGAAAGTTTCTGCGCAAGCTAATTAGTCGGAGAATTAGATGACGGGTGGGCGACCAGCCTTTGTCATTTTCCACACTGTTGACCATTTCATGGGAGTTCTATCCAACGGTGAGGTGTTTACCCCTTCGCGCAACCCTGCGATGAACGCTTTGCGCGCTTTCTTGTCTTTGGTGCGCGCCAAAGTAAGCACTGTCCAACTACCAACGTAGAGCGGCTCGAGAACCACTGGGAGATTACGGCGAGCCAGCCACACGCGATTGCGCGCCTGCATGCGGTAGAACTCCTCATGGCGCAATGGATTAATCACCGGGTGATGCACGACGATGTCTCCCGCGTACCAGGGAACGTAGCCGGCGTCCCACACGCGCCACACCAAATCAATGCCTTCATGAGCATAAAAAAATTCATCGGGCCAACCACCACATGCTGTGAGTACCTCGGGGCGGATTGCGGTGGCACCTTCCCACAAGGTAGTGGCGGGGCTGGGCTGTGCCGGATCTCCCATGCGCAATCTGGGCACCCAGCGACCCGGGCCCGGGATACCCGTCGGGTCAACCACCCGCGGTTGAATAAGTCCCACTTCAGGACGTTGCTGGAAAATTATTGCAAGGCGGGCTAGAAAATCTGGTGCGGGTAAATCGGCATCGTCGTCCAAGAAAAATAGAAAGTCGCCACTGACTTCATGCACTCCTGCGTTGCGCCCTGCGGGAATACCCACGTTTTCTGGGAGCCCGAGTGATTTCACTCCAGCTGGAAGATCCGTGGGCACCCAGCCATTACCCACCACGACAATGTCCGTTGTCACGCCCTTTTGGGAAAGTACTGATTCAATGCCACGGCGCAGTTCAACGGGTCGTGTTCCCATGGTGAGAATGACAACACCAAAACTGATCATCGCAGTTTGCTCGATGTCATGATTGAAATAAAGTGACCAACAATCGTGACAACACCCAATAGTGTCAAAGCCACTAGCAAGAATCGGGTTACCGTCAAATCACCCGTGAACAAATCACCCACTGCCGCAATAAAAATGAGAATAGTTAATTCAACAGAATGATAAGCCCGTTGGAATGGAAACAGGCGCGCCAATGAACGCAGTTTTCGCACCATGCCCACGGTTGGCACTCCGACACTTTCTTTGTCCTCAAGTTTGGGCAGGTTGTTATACGCACGGGAGACATGAACCATGTCGTTTAATGCTTTGTTGAACATGATGATTAATGCAAGTAGCGCACCGAGCAGGGGCCATGCCGAATCGAGCCAACCAGCATCAGGAAAACCTGCAGCGCGTAAACCAAGGGCTAGCGGAATGACACTCTCGGCAACATAATGACCCACCCGATCAAGGAATACGCCTTTGGGTGAGGAAGTTTTGCGCCAGCGGGCAATTTCGCCATCGGAGCAATCCCAGAGCATTTGCATTTGCCCGAGAATGAGCGCAAGGCTCGCACCGGGCATGCCCGGAATTAAGAGTGCAACACCAGCTAATGCGCCGGTCAGAATCATGAGATAGGTCACGCCGTTAGCGGAGATTGATGTTCGAAGCAGAAGGCTAGTTAGGTAGGGCGAAATGTCGCGCAAGTAGACATCGGCAACCCAATGCTCAGAATTTTTGCGATCGCGCACGGCTGGGGGTTGGCATACCTCACGGATTTGAGCAATGGTCGGGTGCGGTTGCTTACTCACAGCGATGCCACCTTCTTTTGTGAATC
>JAFMDS010000011.1 GCA_017857175.1 Candidatus Nanopelagicales bacterium
GTTGTTTATGCCAGCGCAACACCATTCACGAGCCCTGGTTCTAGTTGTGACCCCGATTGCTCCTACCTCGAGATGGCGGCAAACGACATCCAGAATTTGTACTGCTGGACCGACTACGGCGCCGCAACCACCTCAGTTGTTACCGGCACTGCGAGGGCGATCGGTCAAGGGATGTACAACACAAATCTGATTGCGAAGGAGTGGTGCTCAAGAGGAATAGCCACTTCGATGAAGAATTTTTCAACTACGATCGATAGCGTTACGTACTCCGACTGGTACCTGCCAACGCAAAGTGAGCTCAAGCTGGCACAAGGGCTCGACAACGTTCTCGCTGCAGACAAATTTTACTGGGTCTCAGACGCATACGGAAATGATCCAGACTTTGCCCGGTGCTTGGCATTTTCTGCGGCAGGCGTCCAGAGCACGGGTAATTGCGTTCGATACAGAGCCCAATTGGGGATCCCGACACGGGCGTTTTAAATCAGGTTCTCCACCCAAGCAATGGAAATTACATTGACCGATCAGGTAGGTTCGACCGGTGAACACCTTCAATCGTTCGATTAATGCGCAAACAGACCCGCTCAATGAAAAGGCACGGCAGTCGGCAGACGCCATCGAGCGACTCTCTGGTGTCCCTCGGCACGATGTCGCCGTCATCCTCGGGTCCGGATGGGTGCCCGCAGCTGATCTGATTGGCACCACCGTCAGTGAATTCAGCGTGACAGACATTCCACATTTCTCGGCGCCATCCGTTGACGGACACGCGGGCGTTATCCGCAGCGTTGATGCTGACGGAATCAAGGTTCTCGTATTTCTGGGACGCACCCACTTCTATGAAGGCAAAGGCGTCGATGCAGTCACACACGCTGTACGCACGGCGGCGGCTGCAGGTTGTCACTCCATTGTTCTGACTAACGGTTGCGGCGGGCTTAACCCCGAGTGGACACCGGGAACGCCTGTGCTTATCAAGGACCACATCAACTTCACCGGTCACTCACCATTGCATGGTGCACACTTTGTTGATCTCACCGATTTGTACTCGTCACGATTGCGAAAGTTGTGCCACGAAGTTGAGCCTAATCTCGCAGAAGGTGTTTACGTTCAATTCCCTGGACCGATGTATGAAACCCCTGCGGAAATCACGATGGTGCGCAACATGGGTGGAACGTTGGTTGGAATGAGCACAACTCTTGAAGCCATTGTCGCCCGTTCATTGGGCATGGAAATCCTTGGTCTCTCCCTCGTGACCAATGCCGCAGCGGGCATGACGGGCCATCCGCTCAATCACGAGGAAGTTTTGCAAGCCGGCCGAGATGCGGCCACGAAAATGGGTGCGCTGCTGAATCACGTGATTAGAAAGTTCAAGTAAGGCCACTCCCGTGAACCTGATTGCCACGGCACGCGATTGGCTGGCCAACGATCCACATGAAGAAACCCAACATCAACTACGCATGCTTATTGAGCAGGCCGGCAAGGCTGACCCGCAAGCCCTGAAGGAACTGCATGACAGCTTTGATGGCACCTTGCAATTTGGCACCGCGGGATTGAGAGGGACCCTCGGACCGGGTCCCAACCGCATGAATCTCGTTGTTGTTGCGCGCGCAGCGGCGGGTCTCGCGCAGTACCTGCTTGATCAGAAAATTGACAGCCCCAGTGTCGTCATCGGTTTTGATGCCCGCCATAACTCGGAACTTTTTGCCAACGTCAGTGCACAGATTTTTAGTGGCTACGGAATCACGGCGAAGCTTTTCCCGCATGCAACGCCAACGCCCGTTGTTGCATTCGCCATTAGGCACCTTCATGCGAGCGCAGGTGTCGTGGTCACCGCGAGCCACAACCCACCCCAGGACAACGGCTACAAGGTTTACCTCGGCTCGGGCAGTCAAATCATTCCGCCAGCTGACACAGAAATCAGCGCGTGCATTGCGCGCGCAACGGAGATTGGACCTGTGCGCGAACTACCCCACGGAACAAAGTGGGAAATCATTGGACCCGAAGTGGAAGCCGCATATGTTCAGCGAACAGCGAGCATTGCCACAGCGGCTCCGGGCACAGATCTGGTTACCGTATATACCGCTATGCACGGTGTTGGTGGGCAGCTTTTTCTTGACATCGCAAAGGCTGCAGGTTTCCCTGCGCCTGTCCCCGTTTCCGCGCAATTTGAACCGAATGCAGCCTTTCCCACGGTGGCCTTTCCCAACCCTGAGGAGCCAGGAGCAATCGATCTCGCGGTGGAAAGCGCCAAAGCCCATAAAGCTGATCTAATAATTGCCAATGATCCCGATGCTGACCGTTGTGCGGTGGCCATTCCCATGAATAAAGACAAGTCCGAGTGGCGAATGCTGCACGGAGACGAAGTTGGATCACTGTTAGCGGCTCACATTGCCCAAAGAAAAGTCACAGGAGTCTTCGCTCAGTCAATTGTCTCGAGCACCCAACTCAAGGCAATCGCCGAACTCCATGCATTTGATTACCAGCAAACGTTGACCGGCTTTAAATGGATCGGCCCAATTCCCAACTTGGTGTTCGGGTACGAGGAAGCCTTGGGCTATTGCGTTGACCCTGAATTTGTCAAAGACAAAGATGGACTCTCTGCTGCAGTGACAGTCATGGAACTCGCCTCCCAACTGAAATCCGAAGGTAAAACTCTCCAAGACGAGTTGGATCGAATTGCCATCGAAGTGGGTGTCTATGCAACTGACCAAGTCTCCGTTCGCGTGAGCGATCTTTCGCGCATCCCAGAGATCATGGAACACCTACGCACGCACCCGCCAACCGAGATCGCGGGTTCAGCGGTGACCGAGTTCATTGACCTGGCCCAAGGGTCCGACCAACTACCACCCACTGATGGACTGGTTTTCACCCTCGATGGTGGGAGTCGAATCATTGTTCGGCCCAGCGGTACTGAACCCAAGGTGAAGGTCTATCTGCAGAGTGTGGTTCCCGTTCCCGAGCCAGATCAACTGGCGGCCTCTCGAACGCAAGCGATTGGTCGCATCGCGGCCATGGCCCAAGTCGCGAAAACGTGGTTGGACTAGAGGAATAGGTCCGGGTTTCTCCACCGAAGGCCGGAGATCGCATGGCAACCTGCACTCATCCTTCAGTTTTCTGCCAAGGACTAGGCTGAGCGCATGTCTTCCCTTGACGCCCAAGCGCCTGCGACCCATAAGGGTTTGCATGCATTTTTGGCCGGACTTCCTGGCATAGATCAAGTCGGCGCCGAGGCCAGGGCTGCGGCATTAGGCACCCGCTCAATTAAAAAGGATTCCAAACTCTGGGCGATCAATACAGCGATCAGCATGGTGGATCTCACCACCCTCGAGGGCGCAGATACCCGCGGCAAAGTAAAAGCCATGTGTTCAAAAGCACTCCACCCTGACCCAACAGACATGACAACTCCCAGTGTTGCCGCAGTGTGTGTTTACGGTGATCTTGTTGAGGCCGCACGTAGCGTGGTGGGCGATCACATTCATGTTGCAGCCGTGGCCACCGCATTTCCCAGTGGCCGAGCCAGTCTCGCAGTGAAGTTGCTCGACACCGCCGAAGCCGTCACCGATGGAGCAGACGAAATCGACATGGTCATTGACCGTGGAGCATTCTTATCCGGAAATTTCAGCAAGGTCTTTGATGAAATCGTTGCAGTGAAGCAAGCCTGCGGTTCTGCTCACCTGAAAGTGATCTTGGAAACAGGTGAGTTGAAAACACTGGACAATGTGCGCAAAGCCAGTTGGCTTGCCATGAAGGCTGGAGCTGACTTCATCAAGACAAGTACGGGCAAGGTCACTCCAGCGGCAACCCTGCCTGTCACGCTTGTAATGCTCGAAGCCGTTCGCGACTACTACCAAGAAACTGGAACCCGAATTGGTGTCAAAGCGGCCGGCGGCATCCGCACAAGTAAGGATGCCATCAAATATCTGGTAATGGTCAATGAAACTGTGGGTGAGGAATGGCTCACCCCCGACTTATTCCGCTTTGGTGCATCGACTCTGCTCAATGACCTTCTCCTGCAACGCCAACGCATGCTCACCGGCCATTACTCCGGCCCCGACTACGTCACGATTGACTAGAGCGAGAGAGAACAACATGGCATTTGATTACGCACCCGCACCTGAGTCCACGGCAATCGTGAACATCAAGAGCAGCTACGACCTGTTCATCAACGGTGAGTTCACCCCCGGAGGTGGTACTCCGTTCACCACGATCAACCCGGCGACCGAGGAAGTTCTGGCCACCATAAGTGAGGCCAATCAAGTCGACGTCAATCGAGCGGTTGCATCAGCGCGACGTGCCTATGACAAGACATGGTCCAAACTCTCTGGCGCGGATCGGGGCAAGTACCTATTTCGCATCGCCCGCATCATGCAGGAGCGTGGGCGTGAATTAGCCGTTCTCGAAAGCCTCGATAATGGCAAGCCCATCAAGGAAAGCCGCGATGTTGATATTCCTATTGCTGCGGCGCATTTTTTCTACCATGCAGGTTGGGCAGACAAACTCGAATTCGCTGGATACGGAAGCAACCCCCAAGCGCTCGGCGTCGCCGCCCAAATCATTCCGTGGAACTTCCCGTTGCTCATGTTGGCGTGGAAAGTTGCCCCAGCACTTGCCACAGGTAATACCGTTGTTCTCAAACCCGCGGAGACAACTCCCCTCACCGCGTTGCTCTTTGCTGAGATTTGCCAGCAGGCCGACTTACCGCCCGGAGTGGTCAACATCATTACCGGTGCAGGTGAAACGGGCCGCATGCTCGTTGAACACCCGGATGTCAACAAAGTCGCATTTACCGGCAGCACCGAAGTGGGCAAAGCAATTCAACGCCAGGTCGCAGGCACCAATAAACGCCTCACTCTCGAATTAGGTGGGAAAGCGGCCAATATCATTTTCGATGACGCCCCCATCGATCAAGCAATCGAGGGAATTGTTAACGGGATTTACTTCAACCAAGGTCATGTCTGCTGCGCAGGCAGCAGGCTGCTGCTTCAGGAGAGCATCGCTGAGCAAACAATTGAATCCCTCAAGCGACGACTGCAAACTCTGCGCCTGGGCGATCCGCTGGACAAAAACACCGACATCGGTGCGATCAACTCACGTGAACAACTCAATCGCATTATTGATCTAACCAAGAGTGGAGAGGATGAAGGTGCCGAGCGCTGGAGCCCTGCCTGCGCAATTCCTGACAAAGGCTTTTGGTTCGCTCCAACAATTTTCACTAACGTGACCCAAGCACACCGCATTGCCCGCGAGGAGATTTTCGGTCCAGTGCTGAGTGTCCTCACTTTCCGCACCCCTGACGAAGCAGTAGAAAAAGCCAATAACACGCAATATGGATTGAGTGCGGGTATATGGACAGAGAAGGGCAGCCGAATTCTTTGGATGGCTAACAAAATGCGCGCAGGTGTTGTCTGGGCAAACACGTTTAACAGATTTGATCCCGCCAGCCCATTCGGTGGCTATAAAGAATCCGGTTTTGGTCGCGAAGGTGGCGTCCAAGGCTTGGGTGCCTACCTCAACGTGGAGGATCCATCATGATGAACAACAACGACCGGGTTGAGATCCGCAAAACCCACAAACTGTTCATTGGCGGGGCATTTCCTCGCAGTGAGTCTGGTCGCACATTTGAAGCGACCAATAGCAGCGGCGAGTTTCTGGCCAACATGGCCATGGCTAGTCGCAAAGATGCCCGCGATGCCGTTATTGCCGCCCGCGCGGCTTTCGCATCATGGTCAAAAGCCACGGCCTATAACCGTGGTCAAGTGCTCTACCGAATTGCTGAAGTCATGCAAGGTCGCGCCGAGCAGTTTGTCCAGGATATTCAAAATTCTGAGGGTGTCAGCATCAAAAAAGCCACAAAGCAGGTTGACACAGCTATAGATCGCATGGTTTGGTACGCAGGTTGGGCCGACAAATACGCCCAGGTCCTGGGCAACACAAATCCTGTTGCTGGACCTTTTTTCAACTTTAGCGTTCCTGAACCAACAGGTGTTGTTGCTGCAGTCGCACCCGACTCCCCCAGTCTTCTTGGTCTCGTCAGTGTGATTGCACCGATTGTCATGACCGGCAACTCAGTCATCGCGATTGCAAGTTACAAGAATCCCGTTCCAGCAATCACCTTGAGTGAGTGCCTTGCAACAAGTGACGTCATTGGCGGCAACATCAACATCCTCACCGGTGATCCCGCTGACATCATGCCGTGGCTTGCCACTCATGCCGATGTCAACGCACTGGATCTCACCGGTATTACAAACACAGAGTTGATCACCCAACTCGAATCTGATGCTGCCGGCACGGTCAAGCGCGTTCGCACTGCTCCTGCAGATCCTGACTTTTATGCCACCCCAACACTTTCACGCGTACGCGCGTTCACGGAAATCAAAACCGTGTGGCACCCAATGGGTGTCTAACCGGTTTTGACACAGCCGCAAAGAGTGAGCATGAACCCGGAGGACCCTAACTGTCCCATCGATTTTGAACTGTGTATGCGAGACAACAAGACGTGCGGTGACCTGGCCGAACCCAAATCACACTTGAGCATGGAACAAGCTGCGCAGCAAACAATCGACCTGCGGCCCGTTGACTTGGTGGCAACAACCAACAAAGAATTCGCGGAACAACTCTTGTCACTCGGTTGCACCATTCGACGCCACGCTTTTGCCATGACCCTCGGCTTTTCTCATGTGGATTTGGAACCGCGAGAACTCGGCCACCAGAGTGTTTTCATCGAGGATTTGCGGGCGCATGATCTGTTTGACTCCTGGTTTGCCGCGTATCCCCCTGGGCACCCTGATTTCTTGGTAGGAACCCAAGCAGAGCTCATGTCGGAGAATCTTCAGCCACTCCTGGATCGATCCTTGCTCGGGGCCAACCACAGGTCATCTCAGGCGGTGCTCCATGCGGGCCGCGTTATCGCTGCGATAATTATTAGTCTGCGAGAAGGCAGTGCACCATATGGTGGACCGTGGGTCTCGGAGATTTGGTGTGACCCGACATTTCAACATAAGGGAATTGGCAGAGCACTTCTCATAAGCGCAATCGCAGCACTTGCTGAGGACGGGTATACAAGCTTGGGGCTTGCGGTCAGCGATGGTAATGCTGCAATCAGCCTTTATGACTCAGTTGGTTTTGAGCCCGTCAGTGAGTCTTGGACCATAAACCTTCCAGTGGTCCCCTAAAGTTTTTCCATGACCAAATCTCACGTGTTCGCGATTACCGCTGCCATTTCCTGGTTCGCAATCTCCCTCGGTTTCGTGCTCAATGTGTTCGATGTCTACCCCGAATCGGTTATTGAGTCTTATGCGTATGGTGACAATCCCAGTGGTTTTGCAGGAGTGATTGGGCGCACTATCGACTTTTTCAGTTACTTCACCTACGTGAGCAACATTGTGGTGGCAATTGTGCTCACCATGCTTGCTCGCAATGTGAAGCGCAAAGGTGCCGTTTTTGCCACTCTTCGCATGGATTCGTTGGTCATGATCTCTGTCACCGGCTTGGTCTACTACCTTTTGCTCGCAGCAGATGCAAACCCCCAAGGCCTTCAAATTGTGTCCAACGCACTCATCCACTACATCATTCCAGCACTCACAATTGTCATCTGGCTCATGATCGGTCCACGCGGACTCTTTCGACTCTCCACAGTGTTAACCGCGCTCATCATCCCCGTCGTCTGGGCCGTATATGCCATGATCCGCGGCTCGGTAATCAACGCCTACCCGTACGGCTTTCTCAACGCCCAGGAGTTGGGCCTTGGAACGGCACTGACCAATATTTTGGGAGTCGCCATCCTAGGAGTCGTGCTTGGCTTGATCTATTGGATTATTGATCGGCTGCTTAGTCGACCAAATGGCCCAGCAGACAAGTAGTTCCTAACGGCTCATCCGCTCAACCAGTTCGCTAGTGAGCACGGCATAACCGGGCTTTATCTGATTATTAATGATCTCCAAACGCTCATCAAAGCCGATGAATGCGCTCTTCATCGCGTTGACCGTGAGCCATTCCATGTCTGTCAACCCCCAGCCGAAAGCGTGGCTCAGTAGGTCCATTTCATGGGACATGGATGTTCCCGACATCAGCCTATTGTCCGTATTGACGGTGACTCGGAAGCCGAGTTTGCGCAAAAGTCCGATGGGGTGACTGGCAATTGAATCAGCAGCGCCCGTTTGCACATTGGATGTCGGACACATCTCCAACGGGATTCGGCGGTCACGAACATAAGCGGCAAGCTTGCCGAGTTTTACTTCACCTGATGGGCCAACGGTGATGTCATCCATAATTCGAACGCCGTGACCCAACCGGTCGGCCCCGCACCACTGGATTGCCTCCCAGATCGATGGCAGACCAAAAGCTTCGCCTGCGTGAATTGTGAAGTGAGCATTTTCCCTGCGCAAGTATTCAAAAGCGTCCAAATGCCGAGTTGGTGGAAAGCCAGCCTCGGCCCCAGCAATATCGAACCCAACAACACCACGATCACGATACGCAACCGAAAGCTCAGCTATATGGCGTGAATTGGCGGCCGTTCGCATGGCAGTCAGTAAGACACCGACTCGAATTCTTCTCCCACCCGCAGCCGCGGCGGCTTGTCCCTCGGTAAAACCAGAAAGAACTGCCTCGATGATTTCCCCCTCATTCAAACCTTGTTCAATATGTAACTCGGGGGCAAATCGCACCTCCGCGTACACGACACCATCAGCCGCCAAATCCTCAGCGCATTCACGGGCAACGCGTGTGAGGGCCGGGATTGTCTGCATGACACCTACTGTGTGTTTGAATGTTTTCAAATAGCGTTCAAGCGAACCTGAGAACGCCGCCTCCGAAAACCAACGCCCTAAAGATTCCGCATCACTTGCGGGCAGATCCGCGTAGCCAAATTCTTGGGCCAAATCCAAAACTGTCTGAGGGCGAAGTCCGCCGTCCAAATGATCATGAAGGAGTACTTTTGGTGCTTGGATAATGAGATCCAGCGGCACGGGACTTACTTCCCCTGGGTTTAGGACCGGAGCGCTTTTATTCATGTTCATGGCACAAACTTACGCGCTCTCGACTCTCCTATCCATTGCCCACCATCGACTATTTTCCCTCTCTGGTGCGCTAGAGGCTCCTCGGCGCAGGATATTCACATTTCAATTTCATAAACTAGGACGACAAGTCAGACCATTTACCCGCAATACAAGCCAAATTAATTGCATATGGCATAGTTATCGGGTTAAATTAAGTTGTCTTCGTTTGGCAAGGATTTCATATGCATGCGACCCCAGAGCAGTCATTTTCATGGTTGCGGCACCGCATGTCCGAACTAGAAATCAATTCCCTCGAAGAACTTGCACATAGGTGTGGCTCAGACAAAGGCAATATTTCTCGGGTCTTCCATCAAAAGCAGCGCCCGCGCGTTGACGCACTCGTACCACTGGCAAATGGTCTGGAAGTTAGTGTCTACGAGCTTCTCGTTCGGATTGGAGCGGTTGATCCTGAGGACAACAGAAAACCTGCCATAAAACGATCAAAGGACTCCGTTTCCTTCACGTGGCCTAATCAGTGAATCCCGTATGCCGCTCCCAAGCCTTTATCACCCAAGGGCCGTACTCTCCCAACTCATCAGCAACCTGAGCTACTTGAGCTCGTGATAGACCGGGATGGACGGTTATTCGAGGCGAACTGGATTCGTTGTTAAACAGGAAGAATTTTTCAGATGAACCATCGGGACCCCAATCAAATGAAATTTCTGGTTCTTGGAAACTGGGGGTCATGTCGTCCTGAGGGAGTAAAAACCCCTCGCTCCCTGCCCTGGCTCCAAGGCTCCGAGGGGCGAAAGTTGAACGCCACCCCCGCCCCTCGGGGTGCTCAGGCAAACTTCATGGGCATGGACCCCCCCGCGGGCCATGCCAGCCAATGCCGCCCACGTCAATGACACGGACACTGGCACTGACGCCGTATCCATAGCAGACGCCGTATCCATAGCACGGGCAGAAAGTTGCATAAACGCAACGTAGCACTATTGTCCTGCCTGATGTCCTGTCTTGCCCTCGATGGGCAGACTGGGGCAGGCACCTGACCGGACATGACATGGTCATAGCCACTAGGCCGCTACCGAATGAAAGAAGGGTCGTGATGGAACAATCACCATGGATCGACCGAAGTATCACCACATTCTTGCAATATTTGACAACCTTCCCTGCTCCTGACCAGGTCACTCGCTCCATGGTGTTGAACGCGTTGAACTCCTTTCAGGCTCGCTCGTGCGACCTCTGGTCGCGCGAAAGATACTCATCACTGACCAGTGTGGGGAAATTTGGCCATACCGATGACCAAAAGATCTATCAACAAATATCGCTGGCAGTCGTATCGCCCATCACCCAGTCGTTTCTGTCCGGGGAAATAGTGATCATTCCGCTCTCCCAAGTTCTTGAACACTATCCAGCGTTGAATTTGGACAGTGCATTCTGGGCGGGTCTTTTAGATGACTATGGTGATGGCGACCTGGTCCACACCCCCATAATCTCTGAAGGTGCCACCATCGGTGTGTACACATTCCTGAGCGACCGCATCCATAGTTGGAGTGCGATCGATTTGTCACAGCTGGACCTCATTGCCGCCGCACTTGCTCTGTGGATGTCTCATCCGCGAAGTGGGATTTCCAATATGGACAATGCAATCTCCGGGGCTGGCCTTAGCTTGACACAGCGACAACTGGAGATACTAGAACTTGTTCGAAATGGAAAGTCGAATGGAGCCATTGCTGCACATTTGGGATACTCTCAGTCGACGGTCAAGCAAGAGTTGCTGCGGATCACAAGGCGGCTTCGAGTCAACAATCGCCACGATGCTGTCCTGAAAGCCACCGAGTTGAACCTTATGCCTTCTGCTGATGCCTGACCGCCCTAGCGCGGACCTCGTCAAGAAATTGTGCCTATTGCGCGTAAAGTCGGCCTCGTGAAAGCCCAGAAAATTGCCAAAGGAGCCCGCCTGTACGCACTCGGCATTGGGTTTTTCATCATATTGCTCATACCCGGAATTTTGATTGCGACTTTCCTCGTTGGAGGGGCCGCCAGTGTTTTCCTTTTCGGCGCCATGCCCGTTGCCATGGCATATTTTGGTGGCGCTCGCGATCAGTCTCTGGCGGTTATTGCGTTCATGACTACGGCGGGAGTGCTGGCTCGAGCATTTGATGGCGCGCCAATTCCCTCTGCACTACTCGTGGGACTCGTGGCATTAATCATTGGCCTGGCCGCACGGCGAGGACTTTCCAGCCCGATTCTTGGGGTTGGAATTGTCCTCGGGTTTCTTGTGATGAGTCCACCCGATCTCACAAATAAGGATTCGAACCTGTTCACATCGGTGAACCCTGTAATGGCTACCGCCATCCTGCTTGCCCTCGGAGGTTTCTGGGCATTGGTGGTGGGAAAGGTAGTGCACAAAAATGCCCCGATAGTTCCCAAGAATGAAATCCGCGACATCTTCGTGGTGGTGCCTTATGCACTTGCACTAGCCCTATCCACCGGAATTGCCACGTACTTTCTGCTTACTGGCTCCGCAGGAAGTCTTGGGGCTTGGCTGATTCTAACTATCTTCGTGATCATGAAACCCAGGCTCGATGCAACCATGTCTCACACTCGCGATCGAATTCTCGGCACCTTTGCTGGGTCAGCGATTGCTATCATCGCCATAGCCATACTTCATATATTTGACTCCCAGCAGGGCCTTATTCAGATCACGGCCGCACTGCTCTTCGTAGGGATCGCTATGGCCTACTTTGTGCCCGGACCTTATTGGGTCTATGTCATGTTTCTGACTCCCGGCGTAATTCTCTTGGACTCTAATGCGGTGTCCGATCAAGACAACGTTGCGCTCACTCGCGTTGTGTTTACCCTCATGGGAACAGCCATGGCGCTGGGCGTAGGTTTCCTAGTCCAAGGGGGGGCAAGACAGTGGAGAAAGAGAAGTTCTACTACTCAGGGTCAATAACTGAAATGTCTTCGTCAGAGCGGTGAACGGTCTCGATGGAAAATGCGGGAACGCAAATGGAGAAATAATTTACGCCTTCATCGGTGTGATAGCGAACCCAATCCCCCGCTCGCGAGATTGCCGCTTGACCAGCCTTGACCAGCATGGGGCCCTCTTCGCTCTCGATGGTGAGTGAACCGCCAACGACAATGGTGAACTCATCAAACTCAGGCACCTGAACGGGTTCATCCCACCCCGGTGGGGCAACCATGTGGGCGATGGAGACCGAGTCATCCCCCGTTGCAACGTGACCGGCAAATTCCTCGATTACTTTGCCACCAGGAACAGGGATGAGGACGGGAGCTGGAATCAATTCAGGCATGAGGCAACCTTAGACGATGCGGTCAATGATCAATGGCAACCTATTGATTTCATTCTCGCTGCCGATCGTCACGGGTGATTCATCCAAAGCCTGCTGCGCCAGTTCGAACCGCGCCTCTTCATCGGTATACATGGTGAGCAGTGGCTCACCCGCCTCAACTTTCTCACCCGGCTTCTTGTGCAGCATGATTCCGGCTCCGAGGCTGACCTGATCTTCTTTGCGCGCTCTTCCCGCTCCCAAGCGCCAGGCCGCAATTCCCACCGCCAAGGCATTCATACTGGTAATTGTTCCTGAATCGGCAGCAGCGACCGTGTGTTCAAACTTTGCTGTGGGAAGAGGAGCATCATTGTCGCCTCCTTGGGCGGCAACCATCGCCTTCCAAACATCAAATGCTTGACCGTTGTCCAACTTCTCCGCTGGATCAACATCGATTTCCGCGAGTTCAAGCATTTCCCTGGCAAGGGTGATGGTGAGTTCACGAACATCACTCGGTCCGCCTCCTTGAAGCACCTCAATACTTTCCTGCACTTCGAGTGCATTGCCAACCGCAAGCCCCAGGGGTACATCCATGGCGGTGATGAGAGCGGTTGTCTTCACTCCAGCGTCATTGCCCAGGTTCACCATTGTTCGGGCCAGTTCCCGGGCCATATTTGGATCCGACATGAACGCGCCATTGCCCGTCTTGACGTCCAGCACGAGGCCACCTGCGCCCTCAGCAATTTTCTTGCTCATAATGCTGGATGCAATGAGCGGAATCGCTTCAACCGTTCCGGTGACATCACGCAGCGCATAAAGCTTCTTGTCAGCAGGAGCAAGCCCTGGCCCAGCGGCGCAAATGACCGCACCGACATGCTTAAGAATTTCGTGCATTTCCTCATTGGTGAGATCAGCGCGCCAGCCCTTGATGCTCTCCATTTTGTCGAGTGTGCCACCCGTGTGGCCCAAGCCGCGGCCCGAGAGCTGCGGGACCGCGGCTCCGCACGCTGCAACGAGGGGCGCGAGCGGCAGGGTGATTTTGTCGCCCACTCCGCCTGTCGAGTGCTTGTCCACCGTCGGCTGCGTCAAATCACTGAAGTCCATGCGCTCACCACTATTGATCATGGCTGTGGTCCACTGAATTATTTCCCGGGCTTCCATGCCATTGAGCAGAATAGCCATGGCAAGTGCCGCCATTTGTTCATCCGCGATTACTCCGCGGGTGTAGGCATCAATCGTCCAATTGATCTGAGGCTCGGTGAGAGTTTTTTTGTCCCGCTTGGCTCGAATGATGTCGACAGCGGCGAAAGGTTCCACTCTGTTGCTTGATGTCATGTGGTCAGAGTTCCTTACGAGTCTCGAGGTCCTCGGGACCAAATGCCTGCGGAAGGATGTCCTTCAGGGTTAACGTGCCTTCAGGCGTGGTGATTTGGGTGTCCGGCTTCCCGTTCTCCCACAACAATTGCCTGCACCTGCCACAGGGCATCAGTGAGTTTCCATGCTGATCAACACACGTGATCGCAACGAGTTTGCCACCACCACTGGCGTGAATCGCTGAGACCATGCCGCACTCAGCGCAGAGCCCAATGCCATAAGCGGCATTCTCAACATTGCAGCCAACGACAATGCGGCCATCGTCCATCAAGCCCGCGACACCCACTTTGAAACGTGAATACGGCGCGTAGGCCTTTGCCATGATGTCTTCAGCAGCACGCTGCAATTGTTCCCATTGGGCGTCAGTGATCATGGGATCAGTATCCCTGCCCGCTCTATTGCTTTTCAAATGGCTGACCATCGGCTGCCGGTGGACGAGCACGCCCAACCAGTCCGGCAACAACAATGATGGTGACCAAATATGGCGTCATGGAGAGGAACTCGGTCGGGATTGGTGTGTTGATCAGTGCAAGCTTTTGCTGCAGGGAATCGGAGAACCCAAAGATCAACGCCGCACCAAAAGCCCCGATGGGATTCCAAGCGCCAAAGATCATGGCGGCAAGTCCAATAAATCCACGACCGCCCGTCATGCCCTCATCAAAGCGACCAACCGTGCCAAGGGTGAACCATGCGCCGGCAAATCCACCCACCATGCCACCGTAAATCACGGCCAAATAGCGCGTCTTGGCCACGCTAATGCCCAATGAATCCGCGGCCTTGGGGTTTTCACCCACGGAACGAGTGCGCAAACCCCAGCGACTCCGAAACAACATGTAGGTGGTGAAGACAACGAGGCCAAACATGCCATAAACAAGGATGGTCTGGTCAAAGAACATTGGTCCGAGGATCGGAATGTCACCCAGGATCGGGATTTTAATGGCCGGGAAAATTGGTGCGTCATTCCACTCGGGCCTCTTAACCAGCACTTGAGCGGTGAGAAACGAGGTGAGGCCAAGAACAAGAATGTTGATGACCACACCGATAATGATTTGGTCCACCCGGAAATTAATGGCGAGGAAGGCCAACAAGAGCGCCAACATGCCGCCCACAATGGTTGCGGAAATCAAACCGACCCAGCCACCCACGAGTGAACCCATGACAACGCCCGTAAATGCGCCACCGAGCAGCATGCCTTCGATACCGATGTTGACCACACCCGCTCGCTCACACAAAATCCCTGATAGCGCACCAAGTGCGATAGGCGTGCATCGCGCGATGGTCGAGACCAACATGGAGATGAGCGAAAATTCCTGTCCTGCGGTAGCCCAAATCATCACTGCAACCACGAAAAGCGCAAATGAAATACCCAAGATCATGGTTGATTTGCTTTGGAAGCCTTTCAAGAATTGCGTTCCACCCAAGAAACCCAAGACAAGCGCCAAAATGTAGAGCGATCCTGTGCTGGGTACGGAGAGTGCATCAAGTTGGAAACGGTCGTCGGGGAAACTCAACCCAAAAGTCGCGTTGCCTTCTGCCGCTGGCGCCAAAATAAACATGACCACGCCCGCGAGAATGAGGAGAATCACCCCAATGGCTCGGGCACGACGAACTTTGTTCTTGTTGAGCACCTTGGTTTTCGACTCACCCGACGTGTAACTCTCAACCGGCAACTCTTGGTATTCACTACCGTGATTACTCATGATGCCCACCCCTTGCTGATCTGAGTAGATGCAACAGGAGTTTTAAGTCGATAAATTGCGGCAATCAGAGCCGGGGCAGCCACGAACATAATGATGAGGCCTTGGATGACCGCAATTAGGTCGATGCCCACGTTGGCTGACACCTGCATCTGCTGACCACCTGCACGAAGGCCGCCAAAGAGAATCGCCGCGGCGACTACACCCCACGGGTTTGAGCGACCGAGAAGTGCTACGGCGATACCGTCAAAGCCAAGGTCTGCGGTAAAACCAGGTGTGGCTCGGCCAAGGACGCCTAGAACCTGACCGGCGCCCGCTGTTCCGGCAAGTGCACCGGCAATCATCATGACGAGGATGTAGACCCGAGTCACCGATATACCTGCGTAGCGAGCCGCGCTGGGATTAGCGCCGACAGCACGGAATTCGAAACCAATCGTGGTCCGGAACAACAACCAGTAAATAAAGAATGCCGCAGCCAGAGCAACGAAGAGCCCCGCATGCACACGAAGCGCCGGGTCGACACTGCTCAAAAATGCCGGTAACTCTGCCGTTGCTTCAACATTCTTGGACACCGGATCATTGCGGCCCTCGCGCTGAAAAATTGAGGTTTTGAGGAAGTAATCCACTAAACGCAGCGCTATGTAGTTGAGCATGATGGTCGTGATGACTTCATGAGCACCGGTCTTGGCCTTCAATATTCCCGGAATGAAACCGTAGATGGCACCTCCAACGATCCCTGCGAGGACAGCCAGTGGCAAGTGCACGTAAATGGGGAGGCCCGTGATGGAGAAACCGACCCAGACGGCAAACATGCCACCGATAAGTGCCTGGCCCTCACCACCGATATTGAACAGCCCGGCTCGGAATGCAAGGGCAACTGAAAGCCCAGACAGAATCAGTGGTGTTGCGGCTGTCAAAGTCTCAGAGATTGCACGCAAGGATCCAACTGAACCTTGTAGCAGCGCCTTGTACGCCTCCATGGCATCACTGAAACTCGAGCCGGTCACCATGATGATGACGACCCCGATGATTAGGGCGGTCAAGACAGCAAGTGCAGGAATTAAGAGTGCGGTGCGCCAGTCGGTAGCGGTAGCTAGCCTTTGAGTGAAGCCTCGATCCTTGGGATTTACCAGTTCATTTTTCTCTTCAGCGGTTAGGTTCTTGTTCATGCCGCCTGACCTGCCATGTAGAGACCAACTTCCGTTGGTGAGGTTTCAGAAGTATTCAACTCCGCGACAATTCGCCCATCAAACATGACCAGAATGCGGTCAGCAAGGGCAAAAATCTCATCGAGCTCTGTTGACACCACAAGGATGGCCACGCCCTCATCGCGCTTTCTCACAATTTGCTCGTGGATATATTCGATGGAACCAACATCGATTCCGCGCGTAGGTTGAGCACACAGGACCAATGGGACGTCGCGGCTGAACTCGCGAGCCACGATCATTTTCTGTGCATTGCCGCCCGAAAGTGCGCCACCTGTGTTTTCAATGTGAGGCGGGCGAACATCGTAATCCTTGACCAGAACGCGAGCCGCTTCATCGATTGCCTGGCGCTGCATGCGGATTCCCTTGGAAAATGGTTTCTCATAATAGGAATCCAGCACGAGATTCTCCGCAAGGGTGAACGAACCAATCATTCCCATGTGGTTACGGTCTTCGGGTACATGGGCAACCCCGTCCTTGTGAATATCGCGCGGACTCGAACCAGCCATATCCTGGCCCTTGAGGCGAATTGCACCGCTGGCCAACGGGATAAGCCCAGTAATGACCTCAACGAGTTCTGTCTGTCCATTTCCCTGAATCCCGGCAACACCGACAATTTCACCTGAACGCACTTGCATGTCAATGGAGTCGAGAATCGGTCGGCCGTAATCGTCCATCACCGAAACTCCAGCCATATCGAGGACTACCTCGCCAGGATTAGCCTTTGTTTTCTTGACCGTTAAGTCAATGTCGCGGCCCACCATCATGCTGGCAAGTTCCTCTTGCGTTGCGGTCTTGGGATCAGCGTTACCCACAACCTTGCCTCCCCGCAAGACCGTGATGTCATCAGCGATCGCAAGTGCCTCTTTGAGTTTGTGGGTGATGAAAATAATCGTGGATCCACGCGACTTGAGCTCCTCAACAATTCCAAAGAACTCGGTGACCTCTTGAGGGGTCAACACAGCGGTTGGTTCATCGAAAACCAAAATTTTCGCCCCACGCAAAAGGACCTTGATAATTTCAACTCGCTGTTGTAAACCAACGGGGAGATTTTCGATTAGCGCTTTGGGATCAACCGCCAGACCATACTTTCTTGAAATTTCCTCAACTTCTTTATTTGCTTTTTTGCGATTGAGAATGTTTCCTGCAAATGTGGGTTCGACTCCTAGAACAACATTTTCAGCAACAGTGAAAACTGGCACCAACATGAAGTGCTGGTGCACCATGCCGATTCCAGCTTTGATTGCATCCCCTGGATCAGCAAAGTGCTGGAGCTTGCCATCAATGATGATTTCCCCAGAATCAGGTCGATAAATGCCGGAGAGAATATTCATCAGGGTACTTTTGCCTGCACCATTCTCACCAATGAGAGCAAGCACTTTTCCGGAGCGCGCTGTAAGGGAGACGTCGTCATTGGCCAACACACCAGGAAATCTCTTGGTGATTCCGCGTAACTCAAGTTCCACGAATCCGGGCTCCTCTCGAATGCTTATTACTTGACAGCGCATAGTAACGGTTTCGCATGAAGAAGGGGCCTGAATTAATCAGGCCCCTCCCCCAGCAATGCGCCTCATGAGCGCACTTGTCGATCTGTAGTGCAGTTACTAGCCCTTTGTGCTGATGGAGCCATCGACGATGCCTGCACGGATGGTCTCAATCTGAGCCTGCAGTTCGGCAGGAACGACTGATGCCATGTCGTGGTAGTCAGCAATGTTGACGCCACCGTTTTCCAAGGTACCCACTGTTACGCCACCTTCGAAGGTACCGTCAACAACTGCCTTGATTGCGTTGAATGTGGTGACATCCATTTCCTTGAGCACGGAGGTGAGGTACACATCCGCATTTGCTGTGTCGGAAAGGTACTGGTCACTGTCAACACCGATGATCATCAACTTGTCGGTGCCGAGTTCGCTGGCAAGTGCTGCCGAGCCTAGGCCAACTGGGCCTGCTACTGGCATCACAATGTCTGCGCCTTCGTCAACGAGGTTCTGAGCAAATGTACGACCATCATCGAGGGACTCGAAGTTCTCGGTGAAAAGACCGGACTGTGCTGCGGGATCCCAACCGAGGACCTCAACGTTGGTTCCGTTGTCAGCGTTGTACTTCTGGACGCCGTAGTAGAAACCGTCCATGAAGACCGTCACTGGTGGGATGTTGACGCCACCGAAGGTGCCGACCTTGCCGCTCTTAGTTACGCCTGCTGCGAGGTAGCCAGCGAGGAATGCGGCTTCATCGGTGTTGAACACCTGGCCGAGAACGTTGTTGTTTGCAATGTCGCCATCTGCGTATGCGTAGTCAACAATGGTGAATGGGATGTCTGGGTTGGCGTTTGCTGCTTCCATCGTTGCATCGCCCAGCAAGAAGCCGACCGTGACGATGACGTCGCAACCCTGGTCAACGAATGACTGGATGTTGGGCATGTAATCGGTCTCAGCCTGTGACTCGAGAACGATTGCTTCAACACCAAGCTGATCTGCTGCATCGGTGACGCCCTTATATGCCTTTTGGTTGAAGCCCTTGTCGTCAACACCACCGACGTCGGTTACTTGACATGCCTTCATGGCATCCATGGGTGCTTCTTCAGATGCTTCTTCTGAAGGTGCTTCAGACGCTGATTCGGCAGCAGTTTCGCTCGCTGTTGCTGCTGTGTCTTCTGTTGAATCGCTCGAGCTGCAACCAGCCAGAGCTAGGGCTGCAACGGTGATGACCGCGGCACCCAATTTGAAATTGCGTTTCAATGTATCTCCTATTTTTTGGCGCCCGAAAGAACACTCGGACGTGTGATCACCTTGTGAGCCTAGACCCTGATTGTTACGAATGTGATGCCAGTCTGCTCATTAACAGGGTCACAAATTGGTCACGGTTTATATGCGTCCCAACGTGGACATTCGGGGATTTATCGGTCACCGAGTAGACGTCAACAACGGTGCGCCCCAATGTTAATTCCGATTGTGTTTCTACTGTGACGTTAGTGAAAATTGTTGTCACAAGTGATGGATCAATGAGGTGTGCAATTGTGACTGCATCGTGAATTGGCGCACCCGGCCATTCAAATCGCTGCTGATGAAAACCCACAAAATGGTCTAAGAGTTCAGCAACGAAGTCACCACACTGGCCCGTTCCTCGAAGTTCGTTCGCATGGGAGTCATCTAGCCATGCTTCATGAGTCACCTCGAGCCCGATCATCGTCTTCTTTATTGGTGAATTCATCACGATGTCAGCGGCCTCAGGGTCCACCAAGATGTTGAATTCTGCAGCCGGCGTCCAGTTGCCCAATTCAATCGCTCCGCCCATAAACACGAGTTCGGCGATTTTGTGGTGCAGATGCGGCAACTCGGTCACGACAGCGGCAATGTTGGTGAGAGGGCCAGTCGCAACGAGGGTTATCGGCTCTGCGGCGTCAGTTAAAGTCTTTTCGATGAATTCGAGGACGGAACCATCATCAGCGGGGCGACTCGGAGCCGCCGGGACGGGACCGTCGAGCCCGCCATCGCCGTGCATTGAGGCAGCGGTGCGCAACTCTCTAAGAAGTGGCTTGACCGCGCCAACATGCACCGGAATGTCTGCGCGATTGACCATATCGAGAACAATGAGGGCATTTCGCGTGGTGTTTTCCACCAAAGAATTCCCCGCGACCGTCGTGAGACCCAGCAACTCCAACTCTGGGCTGGCCGTTGCCAGCATGATGGCCAGTGCATCATCGTGGCCGGGGTCGCAGTCAAGGATGATTTTGCGAGGATTATTTTCCGACATGTGCGCACGTTAACGGCCACGCCAAAAAGCAAGTTAACGGGCACGCCAGTGACCAGGCTTCTTTTTCCCGATATTGCACGCGTGCAATATCGGGAGAAAGGGTGTGCGACCCTGCGACTAGACCCGCTTGAAAATCAGTGCGCGTTTAACTTCCTGTATTGCCTTGGTGACTTCAATTCCACGGGGACAGGCGTCCGTGCAATTGAAAGTGGTGCGGCAGCGCCAGACACCCTCTTTCTCGTTGAGCACTTCCAGCCGAGCTTCGGATCCTGCATCGCGGGAATCGAAGATGAACCTGTGAGCAGCAACAATCGCGGCCGGACCAAAGTACGCCTCGTCAGTCCAGAACACGGGGCACGATGTCGTGCAGCATGCGCACAGAATGCATTTAGTGGTGTCATCAAAGCGCGCGCGATCCTCAGCGGACTGGATGCGCTCTTTAGTGGGCTCGTGGCCTTCTGGCATGAGGAATGGGAGTACCTGGCGGTACGCAGCAAAGAACGGCTCCATGTCGACCACTAGATCCTTTTCCAGGGGCAGACCTTTGATGGCTTCGACGGTGATCACTTTGGAGATATCTAGATCTTTGACCAATGTCTTGCAGGCAAGGCGGTTGCGACCATTGATGCGCATAGCGTCGGAGCCGCAAATACCGTGGCCGCAGGAACGACGGAATGTGAGTGACCCATCGAGCTCGGCCTTGATTTTCTCCAGAGCGGTGAGAACACGGTCCGTTGGGTAGAGGGCGACGGTGTAGTCCTCCCAATGCGGTTCTTGGTCGTATTCAGGGCGATAGCGACGAATGCGGAAGGTTACATCGGTCGCAACCGGAACAACTGTTTCAGGAATATCTATGACTGCGGTACTCATCAGTACTTGCGCTCCATTGGCTCGTAACGGGTCATGGACACAGGCTTGTATTCCAATGAGACAAACTCTTCACCCTCGGCGTTGACCTTTCGGCTTGCCATGGTGTGACGCATGAAGTTGACATCGTCGCGGTGCGGGTAGTCCTCGCGGGCGTGACCGCCGCGGGACTCTTTGCGTTCGAGTGCGCTGACAACGAGTACCTCAGCGAGATCAAGCAGGAATCCGAGTTCAATTGCCTCGAGTAGGTCCGTGTTGTAGCGCGTGCCTTTGTCCTGGATGGACACGTTCTTGTAGCGCTCGCGCAAGGCGTGAACGTCGTTCAATGCCTGCTTGAGCGTGACCTCTGTGCGGTAGACCTGAGCGTTCATGTCCATGGTCTCTTGTAGTTCTTTGCGCAGTGGTGCAACGCGCTCGGTCCCATTGGATGAGCGGAGCATTTCGACCATGGTGATCGTTTGCCCCTGGGAATCATTGGGCAATTCCACATGATCGACCATATTGGCGTACTCGGCCGCAGCGATCCCTGCGCGACGACCAAACACGTTGATGTCGAGAAGGGAGTTGGTCCCGAGCCGGTTAGCCCCATGTACGGATACGCAGGCGCACTCGCCCGCAGCGAAAAGGCCTGGGACCACGTGTTCGTTGTCGCGCAACACGCGGGTCTCGACATCGGTGGGGATGCCGCCCATGGCGTAGTGAGCGGTGGGAAACACTGGAACGAGTTCTGTCACGGGGTCCACGCCCAGGTAGGTGCGGGCGAACTCGGTGATGTCGGGGAGTTTCGCCTCGATTTGTTCCTTGGGCAGGTGGGTGAGGTCGAGGTAAACGTAGTCCTTATGTGGACCTGCTCCGCGGCCTTCACGGACCTCTTGAACCATGGCGCGAGCAACCATGTCACGGGGAGCGAGGTCCTTGATGGTGGGTGCAACGCGTTCCATGAAGCGCTCACCTGTGGCATTACGCAGAATTCCGCCCTCGCCTCGAGCACCTTCGGTCAAAAGCACACCGAGCCCAGCCAAACCTGTTGGGTGGAATTGGTAGAACTCCATGTCCTCGAGTGGTAGGCCCTTGCGCCAGATGATTCCCATGCCATCGCCCGTAAGGGTGTGCGCATTGGAGGTGGTTTTAAACACTTTGCCAAAGCCACCGGTTGCAAAAATAATTGATTTCGCCTTGAAAATATGAATTTCACCCGTGGCTAATTCATAAGCCACAACTCCCGCGGCAACCGGTTCGCCCGATTCCTCGTTGAGCAGGACGTCGAGAACGTAGAACTCGTTGTAGAACTCAACGCCCTCTTTGATGCAGTTTTGGTAGAGGGTCTGGAGGATCATGTGGCCGGTACGGTCGGCTGCGTAGCAAGCGCGACGCACTGCCGCTTCACCGTGGTTCCTGGTGTGGCCACCAAATCGACGCTGGTCAATGCGGCCTTCGGGTGTGCGGTTAAAAGGTAAGCCCATTTTCTCGAGGTCGAGGACAGCGTCGATTGCTTCCTTGCACATGATCTCTGCGGCATCTTGATCAACGAGGTAGTCGCCACCCTTGATCGTGTCAAAGGTGTGCCATTCCCAGTTGTCTTCTTCGACGTTAGCCAGCGCAGCGCACATGCCACCCTGAGCAGCCCCAGTATGCGAACGTGTGGGGTAGAGCTTGGTCAGGACCGCAGTGCGGGCACGGGTGCCCGACTCGAGAGCAGCTCGCATGCCGGCGCCACCTGCGCCAACGATGATGACGTCATAAACATGTGTTTGCACGTGTGTCTCCTCTTTAACCAAGGCTTGGATCGAAAGTGAAAATAACGAGTGTTCCGAGAATGATGATGAAAACAGTTGCGACATAAAGCAACATTTTCAACCAGAACCGGGTTTGATCCCGCTCCGCGTAGTCATTGATAATTGTGCGCATTCCATTGCCGCCGTGCAGCATTGCTAGCCACAGCATGGATAAATCCCACACCTGCCAGAACGGACTGGACCAGCGCCCAGCAACGAACGCAAAGTTGATGCGCTGCACACCGCCATCCAAGATATTCATGATGAACAGGTGGCCAAGCACAAGGAATACCAGAACAATTCCAGAGATGCGCATGAACAGCCAGCCATAAAGTTCAAAATTGCTGCGCTGCTTGTTGCGCGTTTGGCTGCGAGGAGCAGCTAAAGGTGAACTCATGGTGTGCTCCCAAACAACGCCTCTACCGAGTGTTTCAACATGAAGAAAACACCGGGGACCATCACGACCAACCAAATAGCAGCGATCACCCAGGTCATCTGCTTTTGAACGCGAGGCCCGCGGGACCAGAAGTCGATCAGGATGATCCGGATGCCGTTGAGCGCGTGGTAGAGCACCGCCCCGACCAAGCCAACCTCGAGTAGGGCGACTATCGGAGTTTTGTAGGTTGCAATGACCGTGTCGTATGCCTCGGGGGAAACACGCACAAGCGCCGTGTCCAGTACGTGCACAAACAGGAAGAAGAAGACCGAGACACCGGTAATGCGCTGCAAAACCCATGTCCACATGCCCTCGCCACCCCGGTACAAGGTGCCAATTGGTGTCGCTGTGAGCGAAACCGGCGTTTTCGTAGCCACTGTTACATCCGTTCAGTTGGAATGAGTGCTTTTCCTACACGGGTCAGAGTAGTCCCATCGAGAACATCTGGCACATCGGACAGGACGCGTTTACATGTGATCTTGCATATATATATGTGATCTTGCATATGCATCGACGTGTGCACTTGTCCACTCGCTTTTCATGAGTGTTACCGTGGAGGTCCGTCTGACAAAAGGAACCCTCGTATGATCTTTTGGCTCTCTCCTCGCAATCGATCCCTACGAATCATGTCGGGTTTCGGTGCCTTTGCACTTGCGGCTGCAGGATTTCCTTCGCCAGCCCCTGCCCCGGCTCCCTGCTCGGACATGACTCCCGGCCTTGATCAGAGCGTTACCTGCAGTTCTACTGCTGACCTGACAATTCCGTCAGGTGCCCGCACTGTTTCCATCACCCTCAATGGGGCCGGCGGTGGAGGTGGATATGGCAACGGCGGTGCAGGTGGCAATGGGGCTCGGGTGAGTGCCACGTTGAATATTGATTCGCTTTCAACCTTGAGATTTGTTGCTGGATCAAGTGGCGTGGGTGGCCTAAATTCAAATGCTGGCGGTGGCGGCGGATATTCGGCCATCTACCAAGGGGCATCGTCCGCAGCCGGTGATGTACTTCTGATCGCCGGTGGAGGCGGTGGGGGGCAAGGTCTCGCGCTGGGATCAGGCACGGGTGCCGTTGGGGGCAATGGTGCCGCCTCAAATACGGCAGCCGGTGGCTCCGGGTCCACAAATGAATCAGGGGGTGTGGACGCAACAGGTGCTGACGGTTCAGGTCTGGGCGGTTCGGGTGGAACCTATTGCTCCGCGGGGAGCGCAGGTCAAACGTGGGCGGCAGGCGGGGCCGGTGGTGCTGGTTTTTCCGCAACTACAGGTGGCGGTGGTGGTGATGGCTATGGCGGTGGTGGCGGCGGTTCAGAGCAAGGTTCCGGTGGTGCAGGTGGATCATTTGCTCTGAGCGCCCGGCAGGTGGGATCGGCAACTTTCACTCCACAGGGTGGCGCAGGCGGAAGCGTCTCGGGGGGAATAGGTAGTCAGGGTATCGCGGGATCTTTAGTCCTGTCGTTTTCAGCCACTGCGGCAAGTTCGGCAGGTTCGGCCAGCACACAAACCGAAGTTCAAATCGGCCAAATAAATTGGCAGGGTTCGGAGTCCAATTCGGACCAGGCGGCTGCAGAGTTAAATACGTGGGTGCAAACGCCCAGCACAGCGACACCGCCGACTGCTGGCCTCCAACTTTTGGGCTGGGCCACATATGCCGACTTCCCCGTTGAATTTGCCCAGCGTCAGGTGGACATGGGCTGGGGTGCCTACGAAACTTTCAATGGTGACGGAAGCATAAAAGGGGTTTTCATCCCATTGGGTCACTACGCATATTTCACAAGCGATCTTTCATTCCACGCGATCTGGGGTACGCAACCCCTGCTTGGACGCTGCTAAAGCCGTCAATTCACCTCACTCAACGCACATCAGTGAACTGATTAGGCTTGTGCCATGCCACAAAGCAGCGAATCCGGTTTTGACATCAAGCAGGTCTACGACACATCAGATCTAGCCAACTTTGACAGTGCAACCCAACTCGGTGAGCCCGGGGAGTATCCCTACACGCGAGGCGTGTACCCCAGCATGTACACCGGACGCCCATGGACCATGAGGCAGTATGCGGGCTTTGGCACCGCTGCCGAGTCCAATGAGCGCTATAAGCAACTTCTAGCGGCCGGCACCACCGGTCTTTCGGTTGCCTTTGATCTTCCAACCCAAATGGGTATGGATTCCGATTTCCCATTAGCTCACGGCGAGGTGGGCAAAGTGGGTGTCGCCATCGACTCGATCGAGGACATGCGCACACTTTTCGACGGCATTCCGTTGGATGAAGTCTCCACGTCAATGACCATCAATGCTCCCGCTGCAATCCTTTTGCTGCTTTATCAGTTGGTTGCCGAGGAGAACGGGATCGATGCCAGCAAGCTCAACGGAACGATTCAGAACGATGTTTTGAAGGAATATATTGCTCGCGGGACTTATATATACCCGCCCAAAGAGTCCGTGCGGTTGATCACTGACATTTTTTCCTACTGCAAAGACAATCTGCCCAACTGGAACACAATCTCGATTTCTGGGTATCACATGGCGGAGGCTGGCGCCAACCCCGCACAAGAAATTGCCTTCACACTGGCCAATGGCAAGGCCTATGTTCAGGCGGCAATTGATGCGGGACTCGATGTTGACGAGTTTGCACCTCGCTTGGCTTTCTTTTTTGTTTCTCGCACATCGATTCTTGAAGAGGTAGCCAAGTTCCGAGCAGCACGCAGGATGTGGGCACGGATCATGCGAGATGAATTCGGCGCGAAGAACCCCAAGTCGCGGATGCTGCGGTTTCACACCCAAACAGCAGGTGTGCAACTCACCGCGCAGCAACCTGAAGTGAACCTAGTTCGGGTTGCCGTGCAAGCCCTCGCTGCGGTGTTCGGTGGAACCCAGTCGCTGCATACGAACTCGTATGACGAAGCAATTGCATTGCCCACAGAGAAGGCTGCCCGACTGGCATTGCGCACGCAACAGGTGCTCGCATTTGAATCTGATGTCACTACGACGGTGGATCCATTCGCGGGCTCATTTGTCATGGAGTCTTTGACTGACGAAGTAGAAGCAAAAGCACTGGAACTAATGGCTGAAGTCGATGCTCGAGGTGGCGCCACTTCAGCTATTGAGCAGGGTTTCCAGAAACTGGAAATTGAAAATACCGCCTATTCCATTGCTCAACAAATTGATGCTGGTGAGCGCATTGTTGTTGGGGTTAACAAGTTCACGGTCGAACATGAAGACGTCTACGAACCACTGAGGGTCAACCCGGCTATCGAGGCCGAACAAGTTGCCAGGCTCGATTTGCTGAAAGCTAAGCGGGACAACGACGAGGTGACAAGACTGCTAGCCCAAATCTCTGAAACTGCAAAGGGTGATGGGAACCTGCTGTACCCCATGCGTGATGCGCTGAAGGCCCACGCGACTGTGGGTGAAGTGTCCGACGCCCTGCGCGATGTGTGGGGGACTTACACGCCAAAGGACTTCTTCTAAGGACCTAGGTCGCATTGTTTTTCTAAAGCCAGATAACGCTGTACTGCCGGTTACTGGGCAATTCCGCATACAGGGCAATAGGGATTTGTGAGCAGACTCCGAGGCGACCCAGAACATCCAAGGAGATCAAATTATGACCATTTTCCCACTTGGAAAATGCTGGTTGCGTTGTTTCGATGCGCGCGGCGAGCTCTGCCTGCGTGCAGCCTGCTTGGAAGCGAATTTCGTTTAGCCAGAAGGACATGCGCCAACTCAATAAGCGGTGCATGTTTTCGACGTGGACACGGGTGTCGGGGATATCCGGTGGCGCATGCGGACCCCCGGGGTGTGCCCAGGTTCCGAGGTCATATGTGCCCCGCAAGGGCCCGCCAGCGCTGAACATTCACACATCTTGGCGCCCGCTGCGAGTCCGTGCAACCAGCTATCCACAGCCATCACGAGGCCTCAAATTGCTATCTAAGAATTTGCCCGACATTGCACGCGTGCAATGTCAGCGTTTAAAGCTCGACTGCGAAGTACTGCTTCTCCAGGAATTCGTGGATTCCTGCGAAACCACCTTCTCGGCCAAGTCCCGACTCTTTCATGCCACCGAATGGCGCGGCAGGGTCAGATGCGATGCCACGATTGATGGCAACCATTCCGGATTGCATCTTGCGCGCCACATGAATGCCTTCGCCGTTGTCTTTGGCGAATACATAACTCATCAGTCCGTATTCGGTGTCATTGGCCATTTTGATGGCTTCTTCAGTGCTGCCGACCGTCACGATCGGGACAACCGGTCCGAATACCTCAGTGCGAGTCAATATCGAGCCGTGCTCGATACCGCTGACCAGGTGAGGGGCAACAAATGCACCATCGGTGGGAGCGTTTCCGGCTTCGGTGACGGTGCCACCTTCGCTGCGTGCTTGATCAATGAGCTCAACAATCTTGTTGCGTTCATTCTCACTGACCATGGCCCCCAAGTTGTTGCTCTGATCAATTCCTGGACCGATCTTGAGTCCGCGAAGCGCTGCCTCAAACTTGGTGGTGAATTCAGCACTCAGGGACTCGTGAACATAGAACCGGTTGGCTGCCGTGCATGCGGCACCACCGTTACGCATTTTCGCAACCATTGCACCGGCCACTGCCTTGTCAACGTCCGCGCCTTCAAGGACAAGGAACGGTGCGTTTCCGCCCAGTTCCATGGACGATGGCAGAACACGCTGCGCTGTTTGTTCGAGAAGCAATTTGCCCACGTAGGTTGAGCCGGTGAACGAGAGTGTTGCCACTCGAGGGTCAGCAAGAATTGCGCTGGAGATCGGGCCGGACTTTGCCGTGGTCACGATATTGACCACACCCGCGGGCACACCTGCGCGCTGAAGGATTTCGCCGATCCAGAGCGCGGTGAGAGGAGTTTCTGATGGCGGCTTGAGCACCGCGGTGCACCCTGCTGCAAGTGCTGGCGCAATCTTTCGGGTGATCATCGCGGCCGGGAAATTCCACGGTGTGATCATGTAGGCCACACCCATGGGGCGGTGGTCGGTGATGATGGTCTTATCCCCAGATGGTGAATATCTAAATCCGCCCTCAACACGTGAGGCTTCTTCAGAGAACCAGCGGAAGAACTCGGCTGCGTAGAGAGACTCGCCCATGGCATCACTCCAGGCCTTGCCATTCTCCAGAGCTATCAGTCGAGCGCAATCTTCAATTTCAGCAGTCATGATTTCAAATGCCTTGCGCAAAATCTCCGCACGGTAGCGGGCAGGAGTCAATGACCAGGTTTGAAAGGCCTCATATGCCGAGTCGACGGCTGCGATTCCATCCTCGACCGTGGCATTGCCAATCTCGGCCAACGTGCCGTAGGTCGCAGGGTTGATGACATTGAGACCCGTCGCTGTCTGAATCCATTCACCACCAATAAGTAGGCGAGTCGGAGTGCTGGCGGGAAGTGCGTCCACTGACATGGGGAACCTTTCGGAGTTGGTGACCGTAATCTAGTGGTTGATCCCGTCCCGTGGGAAAAGTGTGACCTTCCCAACACGCAGCGTGCTCAGACACCACCCAATGGGTTTCTCTGATTCACCCGCGTCCCTTAGCATGGGCCGATCATGTTGGTGACTCGAAAGTCTTTTGATGGCATCCGCGCCGTCATTGCAGCCTGTGCAATCGCTGTCACCGCGTCATTGACGCTCATGTCCTCCCCCGCACATGCTGAACCACCCGTGGGTGGCGAGCAGCTCACGGGCAAAGGGAAGATTGTTAATTTGGGGCAGGGCGCTGACCCACTCCCCGAGGTATGGGCGGCCACCTGGCTTGTTGCCAACGCCAATACCGGTGAGATTCTGGCGGCAAAGGGTCCACATATTCAGCGCGCCCCAGCCAGCACACTTAAAACCTTGACATCTCTGGCGGTCATGCCCCAACTTGATGCCCAACGGGAAGTTCGGGCGAAAAAGAGAGCTGTCAATACCTACGGCAGCAAAGTGGGATTGGTTCGCGGTAAGCAGTACACAATCGAAGACCTCTACTACGCGTTGCTGCTGCCCAGCGCCAACGACGCGGCCATCGCACTGGCACAAGCCAATGGAGGAGTCAAAACCACCGTTGAACAGATGAACTCCATCGCTCAAGGGCTCGGTGCCCGGGACACCGTTGCAAAAAATCCCAATGGTCTCGATATCCCCGGACAACTATCGAGCTCCTACGATCTGGCCCTGATCGCACGTGAAGCACTGAAAATCCCTCAGTTCCGAGAAATAGTTGGAACCAAGAAATACGCGTTTCCTTATAAAAAGAAAACCCGAGATATTTACAACACGAATCGGCTGCTCACCGGTGGCTATAAGGGAACGATCGGGGTTAAGACCGGGTTCACCACGCAGGCGGGACGAACATTTATCGGAGCGGCTGAACGCAAAGGAACAACGCTGATCGTTGTTGCATTGGGCATCAAAGAAGCCAGCGCCACCGCGGCGACCAAGCTCCTTGACTGGGCTTTTGCCAATGGCGACAAAGTCACGCCCATCGGCCAATTGGTGTCACCTACTCTCGGGGGCGCCACCACCAACTCTGTCGACGCCACCGCGGGAAGTGTCCCGGCTTCAGTTGAATCAACCGTGGGAGAAAATGCGCCCTCCGCCCAAGCAACCGCAGGTCCTTCGGGGGAAAGCCTTGATCCTCTGGCAATGGGGTGGATTTTCCTGTTCATTGCCATTGCCGGGTTTGTCGCCTACGGAGTGCGTTCGGTGTTCGCTGCGCGCAAGAACCGAGGCTTGAATGCCACCCGAGGCCGAATCAAACTTGAGGGTTAAACCCACAACCTGCTACTGAACAAATCCCACGCGCTCGTACACCAAATCGATGGTGGGTGCCGCTGCGGCTCTCGCTTTATCCGCGCCAAGGCGCAGCAAACGTTCCAGCTCTGCAGTGTCTTGCATGAGTTCAAGCGCTCGGTCTCTGATGGGTGCCAACGTCGAGTGAACAATCTCGGCGGTGTCAGACTTGAGGTCTCCATAACCTTTGCCTTCATAACTTGCGACCAACGCATCCATGTTCGCGCCCGTAATGGCGCGCTGGAGGGTGAGCAGGTTTGAGACACCAGGCTTTGCCTGTTCATCGAAAATGATGTCACGGTCTGAATCAGTTACCGCAGTTTTAATTTTCTTGAGCATTGCCTTGTCATCGTCCAAGAGAAATACACAGCCACTGGGACTTGACTTACTCATTTTTGCGTTGGGGTCCTGCAGGTCAACGATCCGGCCGGTCTCCTTGATCACGAGAACCTCAGGAACTGTGAAAGTTTTTCCAAACGTATTGTTGAAACGCTGGGCTAGATCGCGGGTCAACTCAAGATGTTGACGTTGATCCTCACCAACGGGGACAGCATTTGCCTGGTATAGCAAAATATCTGCTGCTTGCAGGATCGGGTAGGTAAAAAGCCCAACTGTTGAGCGCTCTGACCCTTCCTTTGAAGCTTTGTCTTTGAATTGCGTCATGCGGCTAGCTTCACCGAAACCTGTCTGGCATTGCAGCACCCAAGAAAGTTGCGAATGCGCTGGGGACTGGCTTTGAACGAAAATCGTGGACTTCTCGGGGTCCAGCCCAATGGCGAGTAATTGCGCAAATGACACCAAAGTTCGTTGGCGCAACAAAGCGGGGTCGTGCGCAACGGTTATTGCATGCTGATCCACAACGCAGTAGAAGGCGTCATGGGTCTCCTGAAGTTCCACCCACTGTCGCAGAGCGCCAAGGTAGTTCCCAATGTGGAATGAATCAGCGGTTGGTTGAATACCTGAAAAAATCTTGGGCGCGCTACTCACTTTCGCTGCCTTCCTGCTCAACAATTTCATTGGTCGCTACCCAGACTCGTGAGACTCTCCGACCATCTAGCTCTCTAACATGAAATTCATGGTTATCCATGAGGACGATGTCGCCGATTTCGGGCAACCTTCCCAACTCTGCAACAATAAAACCTGCAACAGTTTCGAATGGACCTTCAGGCAATTCGATGCCGGTTTCATCGGTGAAGTCATCTCGGTTGAGCAGTCCGTCCACCGTGACCTCTCCGGGAACCTTGTTGTCAAAGACGGGCGTTTCCGGATCGTATTCATCCTTAATGTCACCGATGAGTTCCTCAACTAGGTCCTCCATGGTGACAAGTCCCGCTGTGCCGCCGTACTCGTCAAGGACCATGGCCATGTGGGCCCGCAGCCTGCGCATCTCATTCAGGGACGCGAGTACCGCTTTCGAACCTGGGAATGTCTGCACATGCCGTGCAATCTGTCCAAGACGCATGTCATGCTCAGCGTGAGCGGGGTCCAAAATGTCTCTGATGTGGACAAATCCAACAATTTCATCTGCCGAGCCACGGATCACCGGATACCTCGAGTGTGGTTGATCAATCACCATAGCTACAGCGGCCTTGATTGGCAGCGTCGCATCAAGAAATGCAACTTCAGTCCGAGGCATCATCACCTCACGCAGTTCACGCCCACCCGCGGCAAAGATGTCATCGATCATTTCGCGTTCTTCAACCGAAAGGTCCTCGTGGCCCGCGACTAAGTCACGCAACTCTTCCCCCGACATTTGCTCCTTGGCCGCTTTGGGGTCAATGCCGAGGAGGCGCACAATTGCGTCCGTTGAGATGCTCAAGGCGACGATAAAGGGGCGAGTGACTCTGGCGGTGAAGTTGATCGGTCCTGCAACAAATAATGCGGTGCGCTCAACTCTCTGGAGTGCAATGCGCTTGGGCACCAACTCTCCCAGGACCAAACTGATGTAGGCGATCACAATGGTGACACCAATAAATGAAATTGTATTTGCTGCACTCTCATTCAGCCCGGCATTAACCAACGGGGTCGCCAACAGCGGAGCGATCTGCGCGGCACCAAAACCCGCGGAAATAAAACCAGCAAGTGTGACGCCCACCTGAACGGTCGCGAGGAACCGATTTGGGTCATCGACCAGCTTCTTAAGGGCTCGACCCCGGCGTCCTGTCTCAGACAGGCGTTGAGCCTGGCTTTCTCGGATGGAGACGAGAGCAATTTCAGCGGCGGCGAAGAAACCACCGAGTACCGTGAACAGGAGTACAACGAGAACGTTAACCCACAATTCATTCACAGGCTTACCCTAGACGGTCCCCCCTTACGCAGAAAGTCAGCGCGCAGTCGCCTTCTGAAGATTCTCATCGATCGAGGCCAGGAATTCCTCGGTTGTTTGGAACGGTTGATCCGGTCCAATCAACATGGCCAAGTCTTTGGTCATCTTTCCCTGCTCAACAGTTTCAATGCACACGCGCTCGAGAGTGCGGGCAAACTCGGTGACCTCAGGGGTGGAATCCAGAACACCTCGGTGCTCCAGTCCCCGCGTCCAGGCGAAAATCGAGGCAATGGGGTTCGTGGAAGTCGGCTTACCCTGCTGGTGCTGGCGGTAGTGACGGGTCACGGTGCCATGTGCTGCCTCAGCTTCAACGGTGCGACCATCCGGTGTCATGAGAACGCTCGTCATCAGGCCAAGTGAGCCGAAGCCTTGCGCGATCGTGTCCGACTGCACATCACCGTCGTAGTTCTTGCAGGCCCACACGTATCCACCCTCCCATTTGAGAGCAGCGGCGACCATGTCATCGATTAGGCGGTGTTCATAGGTAATTCCTGCTGCCTCGAATTCCGCTTTGAATTCGTTTTCATAGATATCAGCAAAAATATCTTTGAACTGGCCGTCATAGGCCTTCAGGATCGTGTTCTTGGTGGACAGGTACACGGGGTACTTCCGATTCAATCCATAGCGCATGGATGCCCTGGCAAAGTCGCGAATTGATTCATCGAGGTTGTACATACCCATGGCCACGCCGCCAGCAGGAAAATCAAACACATTGAATTCCATTGGCTCGGTGCCGTCTTCAGGTGTGAACGTCATGGTCAACGTTCCTGCACCGGGGACCTTGAAGTCCGTGGCCTTGTATTGATCACCGAAGGCATGGCGACCAACAATGACCGGCTTGGTCCAACCAGGTACCAACCGGGGGATGTTCGAGATGATGATTGGCTCACGGAAAATCACGCCGCCAAGAATGTTACGAATTGTCCCGTTCGGAGACTTCCACATTTTCTTGAGACCAAATTCCTCAACCCGAGCTTCATCAGGAGTAATGGTCGCGCACTTAACGCCAACACCGTATTTCTGAATCGCATGGGCTGAATCAATTGTCACCTGATCGTCGGTTGCATCGCGGTGCTCAATGCTGAGGTCGTAGTAGTGCAAATCGACGTCGAGGTATTTCAAAATCAGTTCATCTTTGATGAACTGCCAAATGATTCGTGTCATTTCATCGCCATCCAGTTCTACGACTGGATTGACAACCTTGATTTTGTTAGACATGTGAATAGCTCCTGTGATTTCAGAATAATTTGGGTTGCAATTTAAAGTGATTTGACGTCAGCTTGCTTCGCCTTGACGGCTTCATATGCTTCACCGAGCAGGACACGCTCAGCCTCGGTCAGTGGAGTTTCTATGACGCGCTTGATGCCACCTTGGCCAATTTCGGCTTCAACTCCGAGATAGGCACCGGACAGGCCATACTCACCATCAACCCATGCACACACGGGCATAACCCGGCCTGAGTCCTCATGGATAGCCCGCGCCATGCGTGCTGCAGCAGCCGATGGTGCGTAGTAGGCAGAACCTGTTTTCAGGAAAGCAACAATTTCCGCGCCACCATTGCGAGTGCGCTCGACGAGCTCATCAATTTTCTCTTGTGAGAGAAGATCAGTAAGTGGCTTGCCATCAACACTGCAGGCTGAAGCTACGGGGACCATTGTGTCGCCATGAGATCCAAGTGTAAGCGTGGTGACACTACTCACAGGGACGGAAAGTTCCTCAGCAACAAAGTGTGAGAAGCGTGCGGTGTCGAGCATTCCGGCTTGGCCAATCACTCGGTTGTACGGAAACTGGGAAACGATTTGCGCTAATGCTGTCATTTCATCGAGGGGGTTTGCCACGTTCACTATCACGCAATTTGGTGCGTGCTTGGCAATATTCTCGGCGACGCCACGCATAATTTTCGCATTCGTTTCAATCAGGTCCATGCGGCTCATTCCTGGCTTGCGCGGAAGGCCTGCAGTGATGATCACAATTTCAGCGCCAGCGATTGCTTCGTAGCCACTGCCATCCATGCCGGTTGTTTGACCAACAAGTTTGGTTTCGAATCCTTCAATCCAGCGGGATTGATTCATGTCTAGGGCCAAGCCCTCGGCTTTACCGTCAACAACGTCGGTCAACACGACCGTTTCAAAGATGTCATATTCAGCGAGTCTGAGTGCCGTGGTTGAGCCATAGAAACCTGCGCCAATGACGGCGACCTTGCCGGAGCGTGACATGCGTTTTCCCTTCGAGAGGAGATCCCTGATGATGAGCGATTATCTTGACGTCAAGATACCGCGTTCTGTTCCGAATTATTAGTTCGGGGCAGGAACCCATAGGGCAAATATGGTCAATGTCACTCCCAGAGTTGCCAAAACTGCCACGTCAACCCGCTTGGACCGCACCACCAACATCCCTGCCTGCGAATCTGGCAGGAATAATCGCAGGAATGTGGCCAAGACAACGCTCACGGCTAGGCCAACAGATCCGCGGCGAAAATGATCCGTCGCGATCATGATGAGTGAAAACCCAATACCGACGAAAACCAAAGTCAGCGGCCATTGACTCAGACGGCTCTTGCGCCGCCGAGGCAGCGGATGAACGCTGGCGCCACTGGTGTCCATATCGGTCAGACTACCCGAACCCGGGGTTCAGATGGATAGAACGTGATCCCTAGCGAAGTCCCGCAGCGCGTTCTGCCGATTCCACAACGTTGGTGATCAACATTGCTCGCGTCATGGGACCAACACCACCAGGCATGGGTGCAATAAAGGCTGCAATGTCACCAACATTTGAGGCAACGTCCCCAACAAGTCCCGCATCTGTTCTGGTGATGCCGACATCCAGCACCGCTGCCCCAGGCTTCACGTTTTCAGCTGAGACAATCCCTGGAACGCCTGCGGCTGCCACGATGATGTCTGCTCGTTTCAACTCAGAAGCTAGGTCTTTGGTCCCCGTGTGACACAGAGTCACCGTTGCGTTCTCGCTGCGGCGAGTGAGAAGGAGCCCTAATGGACGGCCCACTGTTACTCCCCTGCCAACCACGCACACCTGTGCACCGTCAATGGTGACGTTATAGCGGCGCAGTAGCTCAACAATTCCTCTCGGAGTGCAGGGCAGCGGAGCGTCAACCCCAAGTACTAACCGACCTAGGTTCATGGGGTGCAGTCCATCGGCATCCTTGTTGGGATCCATGAGTTCCAACACCTTGTTTGAATCGAGGTGTTTGGGCAGGGGAAGCTGGACGATGTAACCCGTGACCGACGGATCGGCATTGAGTCGCGCTATTTGCGCGTCCACTTCCTCCTGTGTCGAGGATTCTGGCATGTCGACCCTGATCGAATTGATACCAACTTCAGCGCAATCCTTGTGCTTTCCGCCAACGTAGGCATGGGATCCGGGGTCATCCCCTACCAAAACTGTTCCCAATCCCGGGGTAATACCCAGAGCCTTCAGCGCGTCGACGCGAACCCGAAGTTCTGCTTTAACGGCAGTTGCTGTGGCTTTTCCATCAAGGATCATGAGCCAATACTTGCATACGCTTGATCAAGACATGGCAAAAAACACCAAGGCTATGAACGGGCCCAGTATTCCTCAGAACCTGTCTTTGCTTCATAGTCATCGGGGGTCTCATATCCCGGTGCCATGGAGGCAGCACTGCCAGCCATGTATTGGTGGTGACCAATCCCCAGCAGTCGAATCCAACTCTGCTGACCAAATGTCAGTGCAATTGCGCAACCCAACTCAACAAGTTCGGGTTCAGTGAAATGCTTATGGAGTTCGGCCCAAAATGCATCGGGGTCAGAAATTGTCGATGGACCCCACGCAATCGCCTGTGCATAGCGCAAAGCTGCCCGTTGTTTATCGTCGTATTTATCTGATGCCTCAAAATTCAAAAGTTCGTCATACTGTGCTTCCTGCAACCCAGCAGTGGTCGCCTGTTCCGAGCGCTGGTTTCCGCAAAATTCGCACACGACTGTTCGGGAGATGTAAACCCTGCACAACTCTTTGATGGTGTGATCGCACACGCCATTGCGAAAAATGGCATCCCAGGAGTCAGCAAATCCCCAGAAAGCACCCGGGACATGTGCCCTGACCGCCGAGGATTCTGGCCGCGGTGTCCCGTGGGCCGCGCACCGATGCATTTCCTCCTGCATGCGCGGGTCCATGTCTTCGAGTGGCACAAAACTAATTCGTTGGGTCACTGCGTACCTTTCTAGTAAAGTCTCCCCGTTTTAACAGACTGTAAGGCATTCCATGGTTTGTCGGTGTACATTTACCAAAAAGATGCAATCGATTGTTAGAAAGGTCAAGGGCACCCTGACATGGAGCAGTCATTCACCGTCCACGTGAACGGCGAAAGCCATCAGGTGACGTGCATGCCGGACACTCCACTCCTGTGGGTTCTTCGTGGCGCATTAGGTCTGACCGGCACGAAATTTGGTTGTGGGAGCGGATTGTGCGGAGCCTGTACCGTGCATATTGACGGGGCCGCAAGGCATGCCTGCGATACGCCAATCTGGTCGGTTGGAGACAGTCGGGTCACAACTATCGAAGGCCTAGCCCGCGACGGTGATGAGCACCCGCTCCAGCGGGAGATCGTCACCTCACAGGCAATGCAATGTGGGTATTGCATATCAGGAATCATCATGCGCGGAGCCGTGTGCCTGAACAAGGCTGAGCAAGAATCAAGAGTTCTTGATCGGGAAACTATTTGCCAAGAACTTGACGGTCACCTGTGCCGCTGCGGGGCGCACAATCGAATGATTGATGCAATGACGCGCGCTAACGCCACCATGATTCAAGGTCGGGTGCGCGACAAGTGACAACACCCAGCATGACCCAATCAATTTCCCTTGCAGCAAGTCCAAAAATCGCACACTGGCTCGCTTTCCCTGACCGCCACTCTGTCATTGCTCAAACTGGAAAAGTTGAGTTGGGGCAAGGAATTCGATTAGCACTCCGGCAGATCGTGGCCGATGAACTCGGATTTACTCTTTCACAGGTTCATTTGGCGCCCACCACCATCGTTGCCAGCCCCAATGAAAGTTTCACTGCCGGATCCATGTCCATTGAGCACTCGGGTAATGCCTTGCGCGCAGCATGTATTGCAATACGCGAGTTGGCTGCGCGAGGCAATGTCGACGACTACTCGCAGCTTGACCTTGATGTTGACATCGCTGAAGTGACTACCACTATTTCTGTGTCAGCAGCCCCCGTAATTTACGTGGGCGAATCAATACCGCGCGATGACTTCGCAGGAAAGGCAATCGGGGCGGCCAGTTTTCTCCAGGATCTGCGTTTCGATGGGCAGCTTTTTGCCCGCGTGGTGAGACCACCTCAGCGCGGTTGTGAACTCACCTCTATTGACATCGATTCGGTTGAACACTTGCCCGGTGTTGTCTCGGTTCACCGGGACAGGTCATTCCTGGCGGTTATTGCATCGAGTGAGTGGGCGGCTATCAATGCACGTGAGCAGCTCACCAAATCAGCGCAATGGAGCACTGGAAGTTTCACAACTAACTCCAGCGACATGGAGAGATTGCTAAGAACGAGCGCGTGCATCCCTGACGTTTTGGCGTCCAGCGAGCTCGCTGTTGATGAATCACATTCGATCGAAATCTCTCAGACCTACACGCGCCCATATATTGCCCACGCGTCCATTGGAACCTCCTGTGCCATCGCGCAGTTTGATGGCAACAACCTGTCGATTTGGACGCATTCGCAAGGGATTTTCCCGCTGCGCGCGGACATCGCCACGGCATTGAGCATGTCTCCCGACCAGATATTCATTGAACATGTGCCCGCCGCAGGTTGCTATGGACACAATCCCGCTGATGACGTTGCCTTCGAGGCTGCCCTCCTTGCCATTGCCCACCCAGGAAACCCTCTCGCTCTCACATGGAGTCGCGAGGACGAGTTGGCCTGGGATCCATTCGGTCCTGCGGCAGTCGTTGACATTTCAGCTTCAGCAACATCTGATGGGAAGATTCTTAATTGGAAATATGATTCGTGGAGCAATGGGCATTCAACTCGCCCCACCACACTGCCCACGCCTGCTTTTTGGGCTGAAGAACTTTTAGGGCACGGGCAACTTCCCCCTGCCAGTGATCCCCCTGTCCCCACAGGCGGAGGAATTGGCCGTAATGCAATCCCGTTTTATGAAATTCCTGCAGTTAATGTCCAGACAAATAGAGCACTCGAGGTTCCCGTACGCACGTCAGCGATGCGCGCATTGGGTGCTCACATTAATGTTTTTGCCACCGAGTCCCATATCGATGAATTGGCAGCCGCCTGCAACCTTGACCCCATTGAATTTCGATTGCGAAATTTAAGTGACCAACGTGCCATTGATGTTTTGCAACGTGTTTCTTCCATGTCGAACTGGTCTGAATACACAGCCTCGGACACGTCGGCTCTCGGAGTTGCTGTTGCCCGCTACAAAAATAAGGGGGCATGGTGTGCCACCGTGGCCGAGCTCGAGGTCACCGATTCGGTCACCGTCAGGAATCTGTGGATTGCTGTTGATGTTGGTCGGGTAATCAACCCTGATGGCGTGCTCAACCAGATACAGGGTGGAGCCATTCAATCCCTAAGTTGGACCCTCAGGGAACAGATCCAGATCGCGGACGGCCTCGTCACGAGTGACAACTGGGAGGACTACCCCATCGCCCGATTCACTGACATCCCGCCTGTGCACGTGGAAATCATTGATCGTCCCCTTGAACAAAGCCTTGGCTCGGGCGAAACATCGATCGGGCCGACTGCCGCGGCATTGGGCAATGCTCTCGCTCGAACCTTGGGCGTTCGGGTGGTCAATCTGCCCCTCAACTCGAAAAATATTCTCAGAACGATTAGTTAGTTGGGGGATTTTGTGGTCATCGTGATCATGGGGTGGTAGCCTAACCGCAATCGATTGCATAAGTAATCGGCCAGACAGGTCAGGAGAGCCAAGATGTCACTGATGCCAGCCCGCGAGTTTGCCCAAACTTCTATTGCCGCACCAGGAATTATCGGTGTGGACTGGGAAGAGCGCGTTGATTTCAACCGCCTCCGGGACTATCGCATTGGGCGAGCCAAGGAAGCCTTGGCCAAGAGTGACCTCGGGGCTGTACTCGTTTTCGAATCATCGAATATCCGCTACCTGACTTCTACGCATATTGGCACCTGGGGTTACAACAAGACGGAGCGCTGGGCGCTGCTCACACGTACCGGAGAGCCATGGATCTGGGATTTCGGCTCTGCCGCAAAAAACCATCGCATGTACTCACCATGGTTGAATCCTGATCAATCCCGCGGGGGCAATAACGGACTCCAAGGAGCAATAGCCCCGACCTCAGGGCTGCCATTTGGCACTGCAGCCGAAATCGCCGCAATTCTCAAAGAAGAAGGCGTTTTTGGAATGCCTCTCGGTGTCGATGTCGTGGAAATGCCAATGCTTCGTGAACTCGAGGCAGCAGGTATCGATGTTCGAGATGGTCAGCAGGTCATGCTTGATGCCCGCGAGATCAAGAACAAAGACGAGATCCTGCTTCTGAGCCAGGCCGCGGCCATGGTCGATGGTGTTTACCAAGATATTTACGAGTTTCTCAAGCCAGGCGTTCGCGAGAACGACGTCGTCGCCCTTGCAACTAAGCGGCTCCTCGAGATGGGCAGCGAGCAGGTTGAAGCCATCAACTCAATTGCCGGCGAGCGTTGCAGCCCGCACCCACACGTATTCTCGGATCGCTACATTCGCCCGGGAGACCAAGCCTACTTTGACATCATTCACTCATTCAACGGTTACCGCACCTGCTACTACCGCACTTTCGCGGTCGGTCGCGCCACTCAAGCGCACCGCGACGCATACAAGAAAGCACGCGAACTGATCGACAACGCCATTGCTCTGGTGAAGCCCGGTGTGAGCACGGACCAAATTGCGAAGTTGTGGCCCAAAGCCGATGAGTTTGGATTCAGCTCCGAAATGGAAGCATTCGGACTGCAATTCGGTCACGGCCTTGGCCTTGGATTGCACGAGCGCCCCGTTGTGAGCCGACTCAATTCAATTGACAACCCGGTGGAAATCAAGCCTGGCATGGTGTTTGCCCTTGAAACATACTGGCCGGCTGATGATGGTCATTCCGCCGCTCGCATTGAAGAGGAACTCGTGGTGACCGAGAACGGTGCCGAACTTCTCACACTGTTCCCCGCTGAAGAGTTGGTTGTCACCAACCCGTATTAAAAACCATGTGCGGCAATGGAAATTGCTTAGTGCGTGAAAATTTCAGGGTGCTGACTGAGTTCTTTTCTGGTGCGTTGAATGTGCCCCACCAGGTAGCGCTCTGCATCTTGTGAATCCTGGCGGGCCAAGGCTTCCAGCAGGAGTCTGTGTTCGGCGTTGACAATCCACATTCGCCGGGCACCTGTAATTTCCATGAAAGCGCGACGGTAGTGGGAAGTAGAATTCCAAAGTCTGGTGACCGAATCGCGCAATTGCTCTGTAGGGCAATGTGAATACGTCAAGAGGTGGAACTCGCGGTCCAGTTCTAGGAATGCCTGAACATCAACGCCAGCTTCAATGCGAACTTGGATTTCATCGAGTCGTTCAAAATCTGCTTCCGTGAGAGCAGGCATACTCTCAATCAATGCAAGGGGCTCAAGGCGCTCGCGCATGCGGTAGAGCACCTCAACCTGGTTGATATCCAAATGCGGGACGCGAGCACCTTTATTTGCTTCCACGTCCACGAGTCCATCCGCGTCAAGGATCCGGATCGCCTCGCGAACAGGTAGCCTGCTCGAGCCCAGACGCTCGGCCACTTCTTCCTGCAGGATGCGTTGTCCCGGGGAAATTTTCCCGCTCAGGATTTCATCGCGCAAGATCGCGGCTATGCGCTCACTTGCCGCGGGTTCCTGAACTGAGAGCTCACTCAATTAATCAAACCTCTCAGGATTGTGATCGAAGGCTTTGCCGTTGGGGTAACTGACCAACTCAAACTGCATTCCCCATGGACTCAAAAAATACACCCAACGCTGCCCTTCACTGGCACCTTTGCTCGACGTCGGCTCGCCCAAGACCACTATGCCTTTGTCTTTGAGGGAATGGAGGTGCGCCAAAGCCGCATCCATGTCTTCCACATAGATAGCGACATGGTGGCCGCCGATGTCACTATTTTTCGGCACCACGTCATTGCTGTCCGGGGCAATGTATTCAAAAACTTCAAAGATCGCTTTGCCGCCAAGGCGGTAGAAATGCAACTCACGCATGACAGCTCGTGGGTGCACATTGAGGTGCTCAGTCATCCAATCAGTGTCCGGGTGCTCAAATGGACCCAGTTTGTACATGTACTCGCATCCGAGCACGTTGATAAAGAAATCATCTGCTTCAGCCAAGTTGGGGACCGTGATACCAATGTGATCCACGCCTGTGACACCGGGAATTCCTGTCATGGATTTCTCACCCTCTCGCTTGTATTTGGATCCATAATTTAGTGCATTTGTGATCTTTATGGGCAATTTTGGGCAATTTTTCTTAAAAAGTATTGAATATGGATCCATTTTATGGCAGAGTCTGGGCATACGGTGCTCTGGTAGGCGCCAATAACATGAGTGAAAAGGTGAGCTATGTCTGACATCACGGAACTGACCCCTGAAGCGCCCTGGCTGCAGATTTCTACGACCAGTGCTGATTGGGATGCCGCAGACCCCAATCTGCTCACCTCCATGCTCAGCGAAATGGTCTTGATTCGCACTTTTGAAGAGGAAGTCCTCCAATTGGCCAGCGAGGGTCTGATTCACGGACCCGCCCACTCCAGCATTGGTCAAGAAGGTGGCGCCGTCGGTTCGGTCATTGGTCTCGAGGCCGCCGACACCGTGAATGGATCACACCGCGGGCACCATCAATTCATCGCCAAAGTCCTCACCTACCTCACACCCAATGGAATCGATCCCCGCAACGACTTTGATCCCAAGGTTTATGACGCGATGCTGCGCACCCTCGCTGAAATTTGCGGGCTCGATCGGGGCTTCAGTCACGGCCGCGGCGGCTCCATGCATTTGCAGTGGGAGGAAGCCGGCGCCATTGGCACCAACGCAATTGTCGGCGGCGGTGTTCCCCTCGCCGCCGGTTCCGCCTGGGCGCATAAGCACGCCGACACCGACAATGTTTCCGTTACCTACTTCGGTGATGGAGCGGCCAACATCGGCTCGACCTTGGAGTCATTTAACTTGGCTGCCGCGTGGAAAATTCCCGTTTGTTTCTTCATCGAAAATAATCAATATGCGGTATCCACTACCGTGGCTGAAGCCACCGGTGAACCGCGCTTGTCAGCGCGCGGCCCCGGTTTCGGCATTCGCAGCTACAAGGTTGACGGCATGGATCCACTCGCCGTGTACCTCACCATGCAAGACGCTCTTAACCACATGCGCAACGGTGATGGACCAACGGTCATCGAGGCAGACGTCTACCGGTTCTTCCATCAAAACGGTCCATTCCCGGGCAGCGCATTCAAGTACCGCACCAAGGAAGAAGAACAGTCATGGCGAGATCGTGATCCAATCGATCAGATCAGTAGTCACCTAGTTCGCCGCGAGATTCTCACCCAGGCAGAGATCGACGCATTCATTGTTCGATCAAAGGAACTCATGGCTTCACTCACCGCCGAATTATTTGAACCAGTGCCCGGTGGCAAGCCCAATGAGCGTCGGATCAAGGAATCTGAATGGCCTGACCCGGCATTCGTCAACGTTGGGGTTCGTGGGGATCTGAGTGAACTTGCCGGGATGCGGGTTGAGGATCTTGATACCTTTAGCGGCGAGCTCGACACGGTGAAGTTCATTGACTCCGTTGCCAGCGTCATGTTTGCCCGCATGGACCAGGACTCGCGCATTGTTGTCATGGGTGAAGACATTCACCGCCTCAACGGTGGGACCAACGGTGCAACGCGTGGACTCAAAGACGCCTTCCCAGATCGAATTCTTGGCACCCCAATCAGTGAAAATGCATTCACAGGACTCGCAGGCGGCATCGCCCTCGATGGTCGTTTCCGTCCTGTCATTGAATTTATGTATGCCGACTTCATGTGGGTCGCAGCTGATCAGTTATTCAACCAGATTGGCAAGGCACGACACATGTTTGGCGGTACCGGTGCAGTGCCCGTTGTACTTCGGAGCAAAGTTGCCATGGGTACGGGTTACGGTTCACAACACTCCATGGACCCGGCAGGAATCATGGCTACCAATCCTGGCTGGCGGATTGTTGCTCCCTCGACACCATTTGACTACGTCGGCCTCATGAACACGGCACTGGCCTGCGACGACCCCGTAGTGGTTCTCGAGCACGTTGATCTTTACAACTCAACAGGCATTGGTCCTGTTGATGACTTCGACTACTCACTACCCGTGGGTAAAGCAGCCATCAGGCGCAGCGGTAGCGAAATCACCATAATCTCTTACCTCGCAATGACAAATTATGTTCTTGAGGCAGTCGAGAGAATGGGTAATGTTGACGCTGAGGTTATTGACCTTCGCTGGCTGGACCGCGCGAGCATCGACTGGGACACAATCGGTGAAAGTATTCGCAAAACCAATAAGGTGATGATCGCTGAGCAAGGTGCGCGCGGAACTTCCTATGGTGGTTGGCTGGCCGATGAAATCCAGCGCCGATTCTTTGATTGGCTTGACCACCCTGTTGAACGTGTATCCGGAGGCGAAAGCTCGCCCAGCATTAGCAAGATGCTTGAGCGCGCTGCAATTGCCAAGAGTGAAGAAGTAGAAATCGCACTCAATGAACTCATGGAGGGTTACCGTGGCTGAACTACTCCTCATGCCAGAAGTTGCCGCCGGCGCGACTTCAGCCGTTCTCTCTTCATGGCCACTGGCAGAGGCCAGCAGCTACAGCGCCGGTGAGATATTGGCCATCATCGAAACCGATAAAGCGGTCGTGGACGTCGAAGCCGAGTCCGATGGCATCCTGGTCAAACTTCTCATCGCCGAAAGCCAAGAAGTTGAAATCGGTCGACCCATCGCACTCATTGCTGCGCCCGGCGAAGTTATCGCCGACATAGATGCCACCTTAAGTGAACTGGGCTACTCCCCCGATTCAACTCCTAGTGCATCCGCTGAACCAGCTACCAGTGCTGCCCCGGCCACGGAGACTTCCGTTGAAGTTTCCAGTCGCGTGTTTGCAAGCCCACTGGCCCGGCGCCATGCCAAAGAAAAGGGAATTGACCTGTCTCAGGTGACCGGCACCGGACCCCAGGGTCGAATTCGCAAACATGACCTGGACAACGTGCAAGCGACCTCTGGGAAGTCGACGCCAGCAACTGCAACCACTGCACCAGCCATTCCGACACCTGTTCCTGGAACTGTCACCGAAATCCCCCACAGCCGGCTGCGCCGCGCGATTGCTCAACGACTCGTTGAAAGCAAGACTCAGGCGCCACACTTCTACCTCGATGCAACTATCCGGGTTGATCGCTTAATGGCCTTGCGTGCTGAAATTAACGATGGAGCACAAACCCGAGTTTCATTTAATGACTTTGTCATTAAAGCCGTTGCTGCCGCGCATTTGAGGGTTCCACAGATGAATGTGATCTGGACACCTGATGCGGTCCTGCAGTATTCCACTGTTGATATTTCAATGGCGGTTGCAACCGACAACGGATTGGTAACACCAACGCTCCGCGGCGTTGAAAATATGACGGTCACCCAGATTGCACTCGCTTCGAAGGATTTTGCCACACGGGCCAAGGAAGGCGGCCTGCGGCAAAATGAGCTCGAAGGCGGATCAACATCCGTTTCGAACCTCGGCATGTTCGGTGTTGAGAGTTTCAATGCGATTATCAATCCGCCCCAGTCATCCATCATCGCTGTTGGGGCCATTACAGCAGAACCAGTGGTTGACAATGGCACTGTTGTAGCTGGACATGTCATGCGAGTGACCGTGTCTGTTGACCATCGGCCAATCGATGGAGCAACGGGTGCCATGTGGCTGCGCGAGTTCGTCGACTTGATGGAATCCCCCGCCAAAATTCTTGCCTGAAAATCACCTGAATCATTGGGGCGCAGCGACTACAATCGATTGCATGACTGAAGTAGTGAACGCCGATATCGTAGTTGCTGGCGCCGGGCACAATGCCCTCATTGCCGCGGCATATCTGGCAAAAGCGGGCAAGAGTGTTGTTGTCGTTGACGCACGAGCGATCCCCGGAGGAGGGGTCGCCACCGAGGAATTCCTTCCTGGGTTCTTCATGGACAGTTGCTCAACCGGCCACACCATCATCCAAGGCAATCCTGTTATCAAGGACGACTCACTTGGTTTGATTTCCCAATATGGCTTGACGTACGTGGATCCAGATCCCGTAGCGCGAGTTGCCATGCCAGACGGCGAACAAATCGGAATGCACCTCGATCCGCAGAAAACCTATGACGAATTTGCTCGATTTTCCACCAAGGACGCCGATCGTTATGTGCAGATGCTCGAGGATTGGGACAACGCAAAGTCAGCGTTCGCCACGGCCAACAACACGCCAATTGGTTGGGGCAAAACTCTTGACCAATTGCTCGATGCTCTGCCCAACGGTGGGACCTGGCGTCGGCGTCGAGCACTCAGTGCTTGGGATGTGATTCGACATGAATTTACCGAGGAACATATACAAGCATTTCTGTTGTGGGAGGCCTGCCAGACTTTTGGGTCAGTCGACCTACCTGGTTCTGGGGTTCTTCCCTACTCAATCATGGGCGGCCGCCAAAAGCGCAGCTGGACAATTCCACTCGGCGGTTCTGGGAAGTTGACCGATGCCCTCGTGGGAGTGATTGAAGCCAACGGCGGCTCGATTGTGTGCAATACCCAGGTCTCGGAATTACTCATTGACTCCGGTCGCTGTGTTGGATTCAAAGCTGATGACGGCCGAGAATTCCATGGCAAAGATGGTGTGCTCTCCACTATTCATATCAAGCACCTCGTTGACATGGCACCCAAAGAAGCGTGGGGTGAAGACTTCGTTTACGGTGTTGAAACCTACGACATTGGCATACCCCTTCTCGCAATCTTCCTCGTGATGAATGAGATCCCCACATTTAAGGGCATGAGCGCGGCAGATACTGCGGTCAGCAGTGGTTTAGCCCAATGGCCACTTGAAGTTCTCTCTCAGGTGAGAGACATCAGAGATCGCAAACCAGTGACTGAATCGGCCTGGACACTCGTGGCAACACCAAGTCTGGTTGACCCGTCTCGCGCACCAGAAGGCAAGCACACGGTGAAACTCCTTGTACCCGTATCGCACGTTGCCCCTTATGGAGCAGCGAGTTGGGACGACGCAAAAGAGCACCATGCGGATCGCATTATTGATTACATCGCGACCCAGGTGCCAAATATCAATAGTTCAACTATTGAAACGCGAATCGTCAAGAGTCCACTCGACATTGAGCGCGCCAATCAACACATGATTAACGGGTGCGCACATGGCGGTGACAAAGGCGTGCCATTCGCCGGACCGCTCCGCCCCGTTCCAGGCTGGGCATCGCACACAATGCCGATCCCAGGGCTCTATCAAACCGGAGGAACAACACATCCAGGTGGTTCAATTACTGGATCCCCAGGGCGCAATGCGGCCATGGTCATGATGCGCGATTTGAATCTGGAATTCAGTGACTAAACCTAGGTGACTAAACCTGGGTGAAAGCCTCCGACGTGTAGACAAACTTTCCGCCCACCATGGTTGCCTCTGCAGTGATGTTTGGAATTTCATCCACGTCAACCTCGAAATAGTCGGCAGAAAGTATCGCGAGATCTGCCAGCATGCCCGGCTCCAGTTTGCCTCTGCTTGTCTCATCGAGTGAAAACCA
>JAFMDS010000047.1 GCA_017857175.1 Candidatus Nanopelagicales bacterium
CGGATTTTGAGAACAACCAGAACCGTCATGAGGAGCAGTCCAAAGACGAAAATGAACGCTGACCAACCGGCGAGGTTGCCATTGACACCAAAGTTGATGAGGGGATTGCCCGGACGAGTGATACCTGCATCGACCAAGCCGATGAGCGTGATGAACATGCCGATACCGACACCGATAGCGAACTTCAGCGGGTCAGGAATTGCGTCAAAAACTTTTTTGCGTAGTCCGGCGAACACTAGGGCCAGCACGAGCAAACCTTCGAGCACGATCAACCCCATGGCATCGGCCCAAGTCATGCGAGGAGCCAAAGAGAAAGCGACGACCGGCAGAAGCCCAAGGCCCGCGGCAATCGCAATCGGGATTCGACCAATAGCGCCCATGGCAATTGACATGATGCCGGCAACTAGAGCCATGACCGAGGCAACGGCGGTGATCGAGCCGCCGACATCGCTGAATCCGCCGATGAGTGAGCCGGTGGAATCGGTCGCGGTGCCCAGAATGAGGGGGCCAAGGACCACGATGTAGGCCATGGTCACGAAAGTGACAATTCCGCCTCGGAATTCGCGGGTATAGGTCGATCCACGCTTGGTGAGCTCGAACCAGCGGTCAATGCTGGATTTGGATGATTGTGAAGTCTCTTGGGTGATTGACATGGCCGGATGCTACAGATCTGCACACCTCTATATGCAGGTTTTGGCAAATTTTCTAGGGGCCACCTGCTGCGCGAATGCAGGCTTGGGTACTCTTGGCTGCTGCTGTGGTTGGGTTCGCACCCGTCGCCGCGGCCTGAGCACCCGGGAAGGTGCCCAGTACGGCTCATTGGCACATGCCTTTGAGTGCAGAAACCGAGTCCCTACGAGAAAGCAAGGTCGCTTCACATGAAAACCTATAGCCCCAAAGCCGGCGAGATAACTCGCGAATGGCTTGTCATTGACGCCACCGATGTTGTTCTCGGTCGGCTCGCATCCCAGGCTGCTGCGCTTCTGCGCGGTAAGCACAAGCCCACATTCGCCCCCCACATGGACATGGGCGACTTCGTCATCATCATTAATGCGGACAAAGTTGCACTCACCGGTTCCAAGTTGGAGCAGAAGAAGGCATACCGCCACTCGGGTTACCCCGGTGGCTTGACAGCAACCAGCTACTCCGAACTGTTGGAGAGCAACCCCGAAGGTGCTGTCACCAAAGCTGTGAAGGGCATGGTCCCTCACAACAAGCTCGGCCGTCAGCAGATGACCAAGCTCAAAGTTTATGCAGGTCCTAACCACCCGCATGCTGCGCAAAACCCCAAGCCTTTTGAAATTACCCAGGTCGCGCAGTAAGCGCACAGGAGAGGACCACAGTCGTGTCAGATGTTTCAGTAGTTGATGTAGTCGAAGAAGACTTCGAAGAAGTTCCCTCGGAGTACACAAGCGAAAGTTCAAAGCCAGTAATTACTCGTGACGTTGTTGTCGCACCTGCGAATGCAACAGGTCGTCGCAAGGAAGCCGTTGCGCGTGTTCGCCTCGTTCCAGGAACGGGACAGTGGAAAATCAATGGTCGCGAACTCAGTGACTATTTCCCCAACAAGGTGCACCAGCAGATCGTGAACGAGCCATTTGTCTCCCTTGGAGCAGTGGGCAAGTTCGATGTCATTTGCCGCCTGCATGGTGGAGGCCCCAGCGGACAGGCAGGAGCCGTGCGCTTGGGTGTTGCTCGTGCCCTCAACGAGATCGATGAAGAAGGCAACCGCCCAATTCTGAAGAAGGCTGGATTCCTCACTCGTGATCCACGGGCCAAGGAGCGTAAGAAGTACGGTCTGAAGAAGGCCCGTAAGGCTCCGCAATACAGCAAGCGCTAATCGCGTGAGCCTCTTTGGTACCGACGGTGTCCGAGGGCTGGCCAATAAGGATCTCACCGCCGAACTAGCACTGGATTTGTCGGTGGCGGCTGCGCATGTTTTGGCAGATGCCGGTGAATTCGCAGGCCATCGCCCTCGGGCGATTGTCGGTCGTGATACCCGTGCAAGTGGTGAATTCCTCGAGGCAGCCGTTGTTGCCGGACTAGCCAGCGCGGGTATCGACGTCACACTCGTTGGGGCGTTACCGACTCCGGCTGTTGCGTTCTTGGTGTCACATTTTGAAGCTGACTTGGGAGTGATGCTTTCGGCATCGCATAACCCGATGCCGGACAACGGCATCAAATTCTTTGCCCGCGGCGGTCTCAAATTAGACGATGCACTTGAAGCAGCAATTGAGTTGCGCATGCGTGAACCGTGGGAGCGACCATTGGGCGCCGATGTTGGCCGCGTGATTTCCGCACCGGAGGCTGGTCACATTTATGTTGAGCATGTGATTTCCACCATCTCCGATTCCCTTTCAGGCACAAAGGTTGTCGTTGACTGCGCCAATGGGTCAGCATCCGTGGTTGGCCCTGAAGCACTGCGCCGAGCGGGCGCTGAAGTAATTGCTATTCATGCCTCTCCCAATGGGCTCAATATCAATGAGAACTGCGGCAGCACGCATATCGAGGACCTGAGGGCAGCCGTTCTCGAACATGGTGCCGATGCGGGAATTGCTTTTGATGGTGACGCCGATCGCTGTCTGGCCATCGATGCTGTGGGCAATGATGTCGATGGCGACCATATCCTGGCGATCCTGGCGATTGCCTTTTCTGAGTCCGGCACCCTCGCATCCAACACAATCGTGGCAACAGTGATGGCGAATCTGGGCTTCACCAACGCAATGCAGTCGGCTGGGATTTCAGTCGTTGCAACTGCCGTTGGTGACCGCTATGTGCTTGAAGCAATGCGCGAGCATGGCTACACCCTCGGTGGGGAGCAAAGTGGTCACGTAGTCATGAGTGAATTTGGAACGACCGGTGATGGGATCCTGACTGCACTTCATTTACTTGCTCGAATGAAGGAACGCGATACACCTCTTACTGATCTTGCCGGAGTAGTGACCAAGCTGCCTCAGGTGCTCATCAATGTCAGTGGTGTTGACCGAGCGGCGCTGGAAACGAATACCAGGATTGCTCAGGAACTTGAATTACTGGAATCAGCACTTGATGGTGACGGCAGGATTCTGCTGCGCCCCTCGGGGACAGAACCGGTCATTCGCGTGATGGTGGAGGCTGAAAGCGAGGTTGCAGCCTTGCGGGTTGCAGAGCAGCTGGTTCGCGTGATCACGGCGGAACTGTCGCTTGTTAATTAATCGGTAGCCGTGTCTTTCATGATGGCGAGAGTAAATGTGCGCCTTTGCTTCGAGTCACGCTGCTTCGGGCGTCAGGGGAGCGCATCGGCCACTATTGAGCCTGTCGCCACTACGCTGGGCATGTGTGTGGAATTGTTGGATATGTCGGCCAGAAGCAGGCTCTCGAGATAATCGTCGCCGGATTGCGGCGAATGGAGTACCGGGGCTATGACTCCGCAGGCGTGGCGGTCGTGGCTGACGGAAAGCTAGAGGTTCGCAAGAAGGCGGGCAAGCTGGTCAACCTAGAAACCCTCCTGGGAGCCGATCCACTCCCGAATTCAACAACGGGCATTGGTCATACCAGGTGGGCGACTCATGGTGGGCCCACCGATCGTAATGCGCACCCGCACGTGAGTTCAGATGATCGTATTGCCGTTATTCATAATGGGATCATCGAAAATTTTCAATCATTGCGTGCCGAGTTGGAATCATCCGGTGTGATCCTCGAATCCGAAACAGACACCGAGGTGGTTGCGCACCTGATCTCGAAGGCTCTCCCTTCAGTGGATCATGATCTGCCACGAGCAATGCAAGCGGTGTGTTCTCGGCTTGAAGGTGCATTCACACTGGTTGTTGTTGATAGCGAGCAGCCCGATCTTGTGGTTGGTGCCCGCAGGAACTCGCCATTGGTTGTTGGGCTCGGCACCGACGGCAATTTTTTGGCCTCCGATGTTGCCGCGTTTGTTGATCACACGCGCAATGCGATGGAACTAGGGCAAGACCAGATCGTCATCCTCCGCGCTGACTCTGTAGTTGTTACTGACTTCTCAGGAAATGTTGAGCAAGCCAAGCCATTCACCATCGACTGGGATGCATCCGCTGCTGAAAAGGGTGGCTTTGACCTGTTCATGCAAAAGGAGATCTCCGAACAACCCAAGGCGGTCGCTGACTCGCTGCTCGGTCGCATCGATGAATCACATCGCATCAAACTTGATGAGTTCAATCTTGAACCAGCAATCATTCGTGATCTCAAGAAAGTGATCGTGGTGGCATGCGGGACTGCAGCGCACGCGGGGATGGTGGCTAAATACGCCATCGAGCACTGGACTCATTTGCCGGTTGATGTCGAACTGGCCAGTGAATTCCGCTACCGCGATCCCATTGTTGGTCCTGACTCACTCGTCATTGCAATTTCACAATCGGGGGAGACCATGGACACCCTGATGGCACTACGTCACGCTAAAGAGCAGGGTGCACGCACTTTGGCTATTTGCAACACCGTTGGCTCGACCATCCCGCGTGAATCGGATGCCGTTATCTACACATACGCAGGTCCAGAAATTGCTGTCGCCAGCACCAAGGCATTCCTCACCCAGATCACCGCAACGTATTTGGTGGGGCTATTTCTTGCTCAGACGCGGGGTACCATGTTCGAGGACGAAATTCGAAGCGTTCTGGCCGAACTCAATGACATGCCCAGCCAGGTGGATTTGGTCCTGGATACCACTGAGCCGGTGCAGAAATTGGCACGCAAACTTGCATCAGCACGTTCGGTTCTCTTTTTGGGTCGCCACGTGGGCTACCCGGTCGCCCTTGAAGGCGCATTGAAACTCAAAGAACTCGCGTATATGCATGCAGAAGGTTTCCCCGCAGGTGAACTCAAGCACGGACCAATTGCATTAATTGAACCCGGTATACCCGTCGTTGTGATCGTTCCCTCCCCGAGCGGCCGAGCAGTGTTGCACGACAAAATGATTTCAAACATCCAAGAGGTGCGCGCTCGCGGTGCGCAGGTTATTGCCATCGCTGAAGAAGGCGATGAAAGCATCGTTCCATTCGCCGATCACATAATTCGTATTCCAGCAGTGCCAACTTTGATGCAGCCACTGGTTGCCGTCGTTCCCCTTCAGGTTTTTGCGCTGGAAATGGCGCGCGAGCGGGGCCATGATGTTGACCAACCGCGAAATCTTGCAAAGTCTGTCACCGTTGAATAGTTGGTACATCACATGACCATTGGATTACCCGTTTACAGCGTGGATCAGGTTCGCGATGCTGAATCCCAGCAGTTTGCGATCACAGCACCTGGCGAATTAATGCAGCGTGCATCATTTGCGCTCGCTGTTGGTTGCTGCGATGTTCTGTTGGAGACCTACGGGATTGTTTATGGCACAACCGCGGTGATCGTTGCCGGCCCGGGCAACAATGGAGGAGATGCACTTTTCGCAGGAGCGTATTTGGCGCGCCGAGGGGTCAAAGTCTCAGCGCATGTGGTGGTCCCCGGAACTTTTCACGCGCAAGCAATGAGTGCGCTGCTCGCAGCGGGCGGAGTTACAGGTGACTTCAGTGGCCAGGACTTTGACCTGGCCATCGATGGAATTGCGGGGCTGGGATCGTCGCGTCCCGTGGATGGTGAACTTGCTCGGTGGATTAACACTCAACCTGTTGTGATTGCGGTGGATATTCCCAGCGGGGTTAATGCGGACAGTGGCGCCTGCGATGTCAATGCCTGCGTGCATGCTGATGTGACCTACACATTCGGTGCAATCAAACCGGGGCTTGTCCTTGGCCCAGGCGCTGAGTTCGCTGGCGATGTTGAACTCGTGGACATTGGTCTTGATGCACTCGATGAAGTGGAGCCACTGGCTCGTATTTTCACGCAGGATTCCTTTGAAGCGCTCATTCCTGTACCGGCTTTCTCCGACTATAAGTATTCGCGTGGTGTGGTGGCACTCGCGGCTGGTTCAGGGTCCTACCCCGGGGCTGCTCAGTTAACAACTCTGGGCGCACTGTACTCGGGCGTCGGCATGGTGATGTTCCGTGAAACTGGTACCGCTGACATGGGAATCACTCAGGAATTTCCCAGCGTCGTATTGACGGATGGAAATAGTGAGCGCATAAAAGCATGGGGTGCTGGCCCAGGTTTTGAAGGCAGTGACTCCGAGGAGCAATTCCTCACTGAAATTTTGAGCGGGGAGTTGCCCGTGGTCCTTGATGCGGGTGCCCTGCGCTTGGTCAGCACTCAAGATTCCCTGCGCACGCTGGTTGCGACCCGAAGTGCGATCACTGTGCTCACACCGCATGTGGGTGAATTCCTTTCCCTCTTTCCGGGCCTGACACATATGGGTGTTGCTGACGTCATGCGTGGTGCTCACGAACTGGGCTGCGTCGTGGTGGGCAAAGGTCCCCGTACCGTTATCGCCTCACCAACGGGCCAGATGTTCATTGACATCGAGGGAACTCCAGCGCTGGCAACGGCTGGCTCCGGCGACGTGTTGACCGGGATCATTGCCGGACTACTTGCCGCGCGTCCTGATGCGGACCCGGTCGAGGTTGTTGCCGCAGGGGTATGGATGCACGGCCGCGCCGGACGGATCGCCGAACTTGATGCGAGGAATCCCACAGCCGTGGACATTGGTTTCGCGTGTGCGCAGGTGCAGAACTCATGAGTTTTGCCAGAGCGCAAGTGTTGGTCAATACCGGTGCCATCGTGAATAATTACGCGACCATCGCACAGCGCGCCGGAGTGAAAGCTATGGCGGTAGTCAAAGCTGATGCTTATGGTCATGGCGTCAGTCACGTCGCACCTGCACTGCGTGCTCATGGCGTCGAGTGGCTCGGCGTTGCACTTCCCGCCGAGGCACTCGCACTCAGGGCTTCAGGTGACACAGGGAATGTTCTGTGTTGGCTCTCAACTCCGGGGGATCCAGCAATTGCCCAATGCGTTGTCGGTGGAATTGACCTCTCGGTTTCGAGCACTCGTGAACTCAATGAAATCTCTCGGGCTGCGCAGGCAGCCGGCGTAACGGCGAATATTCACCTCAAGGTTGATACAGGCCTGTCACGTAATGGCGTGATGATTTCCAATCTCCCCGAACTGATCGACGTTTTGCTGCCATTGGTTCATGATGGCAACGTGCATCTACGCGGGGTGTGGACTCACCTGGCCAGCGCTGACGACCAAAATATTGCTCTTGCCGAGTCCAGTGTTCACAGCCAGATAGACATTTTTGATCATGCACTGTCCCTACTCGCTGGTGCGGGGTTAAATCCAGACATTCGGCACATGGGTAACACTGCGGCAGCACTCTGGCATCGGAGTGCTCACTACGACCTGGTCCGAGTCGGTATAGGTCTCTATGGCCTGTCACCGAATCCACAGCGTGAAACGAGCGCTGACTTGGGAATAACTCCTGCAATGACAGTGTCAGCACATCTTTCTAACGTGAAAACGATTCCTGCCGGCTCGGGTGTCTCCTATTCGCACACATGGATTGCACAGGAAGACACGCGTGTGGGACTCGTCCCCGTTGGATATGCCGATGGAATTCCTCGCTCGGCCAGCGGTCTCGTGGAGATCGCAATAAATGGGCAGCTGGTCCCACAGGTCGGCCGGATTGCCATGGACCAATGCGTAATCAACTTAGGCAATCAACCCAATGCCCAGGTAGGCGATGTTGTAACGCTCTTTGGCCCCGGGTTTGCTGGGGAATTAACTGCCGATCAATGGGCGGCTCGCACGGGAACTATCGGCTATGAAATTGTGACGCGCATTGGTTTGCGAATTCCCAAGGATTATGTGTGAGCGATTTAATAGAAGGCGTTGTGACGCGCAATGGCCATTGACCTGCCGCGTGTCGCTGGCCGCGCGGCACTATCACTGGGTGCCCTTGCATTAGGTGCTGCTGCAGGAGCAGCCGCCGAGAGACTTGTCATGCGCTTGAGCGCTGATCCTGATTCCGAAGTGGACTTGAGTGAATTCAGCTCGCTTACAGGTGAACGCAAAGAGGTCTTCACCTCTGACGGTGTTGTGTTGGTCGCGGACATTGATCATTTGCCCGAATCAGACGTCACAATCGTGATGCCACATGGTTTCGCACTCAATCGCAATTCTTGGTTCTATCAGCGCCTGGCACTGCGGCCGCTGGCAAATATCGTGGTTTACGACCAAAGAGGTCATGGCGAGTCGAATTACAAGAATTCCAGGGGCGTTGTGACGGGCCCCGTGAGCTCCTCGGATTTGGATCACAGTATCGATCAACTCGGGCGCGACCTTTACTCCGTCATTCAACAGTGTGTACCCACTCGGAAAATAATCCTTATTGGCCATTCCATGGGCGGTATGTCCGTGTTGGCGCTGGCAGAGCAACACCCAGAGCTCTTTGGTGGACGAATCATTGGCGTGGCTCTCATCGCGACCGCCGCCTCCGCGGTCAGTAGCAGCACTTTGGGACTTCCTGCACCCGTTGCTCGAGTTGTGCAGGGGGCCCTACCCACCGTGGCCGGTGTTGTTGCTCGTGGAGGTGAATTGATCACCCGCTCCCGGTGGAGCAAGAGTGACCTGGGCTTACTTCTTACCCGCTTGTATTCATTTGGGTCGGTCGCACCGGTTCACGCGGGTGAATTTGTGGCCGACATGATCGCGGGAACAAATTTCAATGTCCTGGTGGATTTCCTGCCCAATCTTTATCAACATGACAAGGTCGATGCTCTCGCAATTTTGCAAAATGTTGAAACTCTGGTGATCGTGGGGGAGTCCGATAAGTTGACTCCGCCCGGCCAGAGTCACGCAATTATTAATCAGGTCCCCGGTGCCGAACTCGTTGTCCTAGCGGAGAGTGGCCACATGGTGACCATTGAGCGACACGTAGAAGTCAATGAGATTCTCATTGGTTTTGTTGAGTCAGTCATCGGGCAAAACAATCATGCGTCACAAAAGATTGACTCCAAAAGAATGATTCCAAATGAAGGTTGAAACAGCACAGGCCATGCAGGAACTGGGCGCACGAATCGCGCACGTGGCGCAACCGGGCGATGCATTGATTCTGACTGGGGAACTAGGAGCGGGAAAGACCACATTTGCTCAGGGCGTTGCTCGTGGATTGCAGATCACTGAGCATGTCACCAGTCCAACATTTGTCATGTCCAAGCATTACCCATCAGAGACCCAAGGGCTTGATCTTTTTCACCTCGATGTCTATCGAGTGACCACGCCTGATGAACTCCTGGACCTTTGGTCAGAATCAGATGCCCAATACGGTTTCACTTTGGTGGAGTGGGGAGCGCCGTGGGTCACTGAATTCGGCGAGAGCGTTGCCGAGATGACCATCGACTCGGAACGAAATATTGATTTCATTGGCCACACCGAAAAAGGCCATGCCCTGATCACCCGAATACAGCGACAAGAAACCGCAGGTCGCTGACATGAGGATTTTCGCGGTCGACACCTCGAGTGAATTGACATCACTCGCCCTTGTTGACTCAGGGGTTGTCATTGGGCAAGCAGAACACCACAATGCGCGCGGCCATGTTGAGGCAATTGGTGCCCTTTTCAAACAGATCCCACAGATCGATGTCACCGAGCCTGATTTCGTGCTGCCCGATTTGATCGTGTGTGGGGTGGGACCAGGACCTTTCACGGGTCTTCGTGTGGGAATTGCTTTCGCCCAAAGCCTTTCCATGGCCTGGGGCATACCAATTTCAGGAATTTGTTCACTTGATGCGGTGGCGCGTGCCGCGCGAAATGCGAGACCGAATCTGGGGGAGTGTGTCGTCGCCCTAGATGCACGTCGCGGCGAGTATTACTGGGCACGGTATTCGTCCGAGGGCATGCGAGTTGGCGCACCCCAAGTTTCGACAAAAGAAGATGTCCTTGCCATGTCAGGTGAGGTCGTTGTTGATGTGCTGCCACATGCGACCGACCTTGCCCAATGTGTTGGGAGCTCGGAAATTCTGGGGCTTACGCCCTTGTACTTGCGTGCACCCGATGCTCAGCCACAGACCCAGGCGGGTACTCCAACATGATTCAAGCAGCAGCAACGCAGCAAGTTCTTGAATCGCAGTTCACGATTCGACCAATGCGGTGGTGGGACATTCCAGCGGTTGACGCCATTGAAGGTGATCTATTTCCCCATGACAGGTGGTCAACAGATCAGTGGTGGCGAGAGCTTGCCGCGCCTCATAATCACTATTGGGTTGCCACGGTAAACGCCGAAATTATTGGTTACTGCGGGCTGTCAGTGCAGACACCCGATGCCGATGTTCAAACAATGGCTATTGGGACTCCGTGGCAAGGTCGCGGGCACGGGAAGGTGGTGCTAAATCACCTGATTGAGTCTTCGAAGAGTTTTGGTGTGCGATTCATTTTCCTTGAAGTGCGTGATGACAACGCACCTGCCATTGCACTTTATGAACACGCGGGATTCACTCGAATGAGTTCCCGTCCTGCTTACTACCCCGACGGAGGTACCGCGCTCATTTTTCGGCGTGATGACAGGGAAGCGAACCCGGAACAATGACTCATGAATCAGAACCGCTTGTTCTCGGCATTGAAACATCGTGCGATGAAACAGGTGTAGGCATTGTTCGCGGCCGCGAATTGCTGGCAAATGAATTGGCATCAAGTGTTCTCGAGCATGCGCGTTTTGGTGGGGTGGTTCCTGAGGTAGCCAGTCGAGCACACCTTGAAGCGATGGTCCCGACGGTTGAGCGAGCATGTGCTGCTGCAGGAATTTCACTCAAAGATGTTGATGCAATCGCGGTAACCGCAGGGCCAGGGCTTGTCGGTGCGCTGATTGTGGGTGTCGCATCAGCCAAGGCGTTAGCGCTAGGACTAGGCAAGCCGATTTATGGCGTGAATCACTTGGCTGCGCATGTGATGGTTGATGAACTGGAACACGGACCATTACCTGAACCTGTCATTGGTCTTCTGGTCTCAGGCGGCCACAGCTCTTTGATCAAAGTGGAAAGTGGGGCCTTCGACTCACTTGGTCACACTTTGGACGATGCTGCAGGTGAAGCATTCGACAAAGTCGCACGCTTACTCGGATTACCATTCCCGGGTGGACCGGAAATTGATCGAGTTGCTGCATCGGGCGATCCACATGCCATTGACTTTCCGCGTGCGCTCAGCACAGATCCCGCGCATGAGTTCAATTTTTCATTTTCGGGCCTGAAAACTGCGGTAGCACGTTGGGTGAAAGAACAACGCGATGCGGGCAACACTATTTCTGTCCCTGATGTTGCTGCATCGGTTCAAGAAGCAATTGCCGATGTCCTAACGGCGAAGGCCGTTGCCGCTGCAAAGGCACACAATGCCCCCCACCTTGTCATCGGTGGTGGAGTTGCAGCCAATTCCCGGCTGCGTGCATTAGCTCAAGAGCGCTGTGAAAGTGCCGGAATATCTCTGCGCATCCCCCGTCCGGGTTTATGTACCGATAACGGAGCGATGGTTGCGGCTCTAGGTGCGCATGTTGTGCGCCGTGGCGCCATGGCGTCCCCACTTGATTTCCCGGCGACATCCACGCTGCCGATCGCCCAGGTCCTGTTCTAGCCCGTTTCCTGCAATTCGTTTTATTTAGGTGCTCGGCGCGCGAGCACGCAGATTTCCTCACCGGCAATGCTGGTGAAAATAACGGCCCATTCGTTGCTATCTGGCTTCTTAATCTTTTTTCGCAGCACATCGATGTCCACCCGTGAGTCTTTTGTTTTTAATGCAACACCAGGGAGGGATTGCACGTGTGCTCTGAGTTCTCTCAGGGGGAAAGTCTCTAAAACGTTGTAGTTGCGAAGATATGGCACCACGGGAACTACTGAGCCCGTGAGCCACAGTCCGCCGATACCAATAACCTCGAGTCCCAATGATTGGGCAATCTGTCCGGTGAGGCTTGCGCGAATGATGGCAGGATCAACTTCGAACATGAATCGACCAATTTCGGATCCTGCAGGTACATCGGAAATATTCTCTTGCGTTATTACTGTGGTTGAAACCGAATCAATAATCACTGCGTGATTTCCGGTTGAAGCATTCGTACAGAACGATTCGATCAAATTTCCATTGCGACTAATAAAGTATTGGGCCCAACCCTTCGGCGCGCTAAAAGCTGGAGCAGCTTTCATGAAAACGAGGGAACCATTGGCCCGACGCAAAACCTCGCTCAGGGGCGGTGTCCAGCGTTCTGGATCACGTTCAGGTAGAGCGCGGCTGCCATCGGCCGACCGAGTGCCGGAGCGTCGAGCAGGGTCCACAAAAAATCCATCAGCATTCGGAAATTCAAGCAATGAACTGTCTCCCATAGCGATGGTGACGTTTGTGGCATTTGTGAGATTGAAGGCGAGTAATTCGGCCGTTGCCGGGTCTCGTTCCACGGCGGTGACCCTGAGAATGTGTTGAGCCAAGGCCACCGTGTCTCCACCCAGCCCTGCGGTGAGGTCAACCACGTGCGTAATACCGGCCGCTGCCACGACTGCAGCGTGAAAATCGGCCACCGATGGATGCGTGGCTTGCTCCAAGCCATCGCGGGTGAGGAGCCACCCCGGTCGGGCGCTGATCCAGCCCGCATCGGCTTTTCGCAGGAGCGCAGCCTGCTCCATGGCTGATCGAATGACCTCGGGGTCATGACCCTGCGCCCGAAGCATCGTGTTGACGCTGAGTTCAGAGTTGCTTTCGAGCAGTCGGATGACTTCTGGCAGGAGGTGGGCAACCTGCTCAACTAGGGGAGGCAGGGCCGAAGTCATGGGCCAAGACTATGAGAGTGGTCCAATTTCCGAGTTCCCTGAGGCAACAGGCGACTGGGCTAGCACTCAACTTGACAGAGTGCTAACGGCGCCGTAACCTTCACTTGGCACTCTCACCATGTGAGTGCCAATTATCCCAAGCCGTGGCTCGTGTAAAAAGCGAGCGTCGACGTACCGGAGGACGTAACCGTGTCGGTTTCCATAAAGCCATTAGAAGATCGTATTTTGGTTCAAACACTCGAAGCAGAGCAAACAACTGCCTCGGGACTTGTCATCCCAGACACTGCAAAGGAAAAGCCCCAAGAGGGCAAGGTCCTGGCAGTGGGCCCCGGCCGCTTTGATGATGATGGCGCCAAGCGCATTCCCCTTGATATCAAGGTGGGCGATGTCGTTATCTACAGCAAGTACGGCGGCACCGAAGTCAAGTACAACGGCGAGGAGTACCTGTTGCTCTCCGCTCGCGATGTACTCGCAATCGTTGAGAAGTAAATTCTCAACATTTAGTCGCACTGACTAACAAAAACGTTGTGATGGAGAGCCCCGCATTCCCTCGGGAGCGCGGGGCTCGCTCACAGTAGGCACAACTTCATCTAGCAATAAGACCAGTTCGCCACCCCAGAATGTAGAAGAACCCAGAAAAAGGTGTAACAAATGGCCAAGATCCTTGAATTTGATGAGCAAGCCCGCCGCAGCCTCGAGCGCGGCGTTGACGCTCTCGCAGATGCAGTGCGCGTCACAATCGGCCCCAAGGGTCGCAATGTTGTGATCGACAAAAAGTGGGGCGCACCCACGATCACCAACGATGGTGTGACCATCGCCCGTGAAATCGAACTCGAAAATCCTTATGAGAACCTCGGCGCTCAGTTGGCCAAGGAAGTTGCCACCAAGACCAACGACATCGCAGGCGATGGCACGACCACAGCCACGGTGCTCGCTCAGGCAATGGTCCATGAAGGCCTTAAGCAGGTCACCGCTGGCGCGTCACCCATGGGTGTTAAGCGCGGCATGGACGCTGGCGTCGCAGCC
>JAFMDS010000048.1 GCA_017857175.1 Candidatus Nanopelagicales bacterium
GGTTTTGGTGCTCGCAAGTTGTACGACGATGACGAGGGACCGAAATATCTCAACACCCCAGAGACACCAATTTATAAAAAGAGTTCTGTTCTCTATGGCCTCGACCTTGCCCGCAAACAAGTGTCCAAAGAACAGCAAGCAGTAATCGTTGAGGGGTACACAGACGTCATGGCTGCCCACCTTGCGGGTGTGGGCACCGCGGTCGCCACCTGTGGTACTGCCTTCGGCACCGAACACATAAAAGTACTGCGCCGCCTCCTAATGGATGATGACCGCATGAAAGGCCAGGTGGTTTTCACCTTTGATGGGGATGCAGCTGGCCAGAAAGCCGCCCTTCGTGCATTCGAGGAAGACCAGCGGTTCGTGTCGCAAACATTTGTTGCCGTTGAAAAATCCGGACTTGACCCATGCGATCTGAGGTTGCAACATGGTGACGCAGCGGTCCAAGCGTTAATTGAAAATCGCGTTCCACTTTTTGAGTTTGCAATTAAATCCGTTCTGGCAACCTATGACCTCAACACATCTGAAGGTCGAATAGCAGCTCTCAAAGAGAGCGCACCAATCGTGAGCAAGATTCGCGACACCTCATTGCGCCCTGAATATGCGCGACGCCTTGCGGGATGGCTCGGAATGGATCCGGCGACGGTCAGCAAAGCAGTGACAGGGAAAAACTCTCAGCCCACCCGCACGACCAGAGCGCCCATTGGCGCGTCAGTCGAGCGTGAGGCATTGAAGGCAGCACTGCAATATCCGGCGGCAGTTAGTGAGTGGTATCAGAGCTTGGAGCCAACCGCATTCACCCATGAAAAGGCCGAGCAGGTTCACCAAGCAATAGTTGCAGCTGGCGGACCTTCTTCAGAGCTTGTCGACATGGCCTGGATCGATGTAGTCCTTGCCGCATGTCCTGACGATGATGTTCGCTCGACGGTGCGTGAACTCGCTGTCGAACCAATGCCCGCTGAAGCAGGTACTGATGAACGCTATGCAGTTGGGATGATTGCCCGCCTCTTGGAAATTGATTCATCAAAGCGCATCGATGAACTAAAAGGCCAACTGACCAGGGCCGAAGAAAACGGTGAATCCCCGGAAATAATGCAGCAGTTATTTGCGTTGGAGAGTTACAGACGAAGTCTGCGTGAAATTTCATTTGGCGAATCATCATGAGGTTGTCAAAAGAGGCAAAAACTTCAGCTGGGGAATTAAACATTCCTCGTGGAGAGCGCATCAGAGCTATCGGAATAGGCCCTAAGACGTATGAGCCGAGAGATGTTATAGCTACTGATCGAGGGATTTATTTTGCAACCGAGACTGGCTCAGCGCACATTAGATGGGACGAAATTGCCAAAGCTACGTGGGAACAACCCTGGCTAACCATTACCTCTGTGAAGGGTGAGCGAACAAAGCTCTACCTTGATTCCAGTGGAGAGATTCCCCCGGTAGTTCGAGATCGTGTCACTGCCAGCGTTCTTGTTCGCGAACGTGTCCCACTCGATATTGGTGGATCTGTCGTGTGCATTGGCAGGCGTGAGCCCTTGGGTGATGTGATTTCGTGGATATTGGAATTCGACAATCAGGAGGACTCCAAAGACCATCGAATCCGAGACAGTGCAGATCGGGCACTTGCTGAACTGCGGGCGACCCTCGGGGTCTAACCCGAAGATTGAGGCGCACGCCCTGTTGGTAAAGTTCGGCAGTCATTCCCCCATAGCTCAATTGGCAGAGCATTCGACTGTTAATCGAAGGGTTTCTGGTTCGAGTCCAGATGGGGGAGCGGTTTGTGAGGGGCCGGGAGAATTCCCGGCCCCTTTCACGTGCTCGTGAATCTTAAGGGTTTAGTTACTTACTCGCCTTGGTAAGCACGGTGACGAGCGCAGCTTGATCAACTCCAGCTTCAAGGTAGGTGGCCCGAATCTTGGTTTTGGATATGCACATTCCAACCAAGTAGCCGTCATTGTCAACGGCATGGAATTCGCCCGACTTGTAAAGCACACCTTGGAATGATTCAGGTTCGCTCCAGGTGCCATCCGCTGTCATCCAAGATTTCACGCCAGTGAGTGCGACTCCGTTTACTTGAGTAATGGTGTAGCGAACTGGACTTGACTTGTACACACCATTTTCGTATCCCGAATTTGTTCCAACCCACATACCGCTGATTCCGACATTCTTTTTGGCCGCGGGTGATTGTGCTTGAGCTACACCGACAGGCAGTAATAGGAGCAATACGGACAGGCTTGCAATGATTAATTTTTTAATGCAGCCACGCTAGTTCAATGGCGTATCAATTGCCTGATAGTGCGCATGCGTGCGACGCGCACGACGATGGCGTTGGGACGTGGAGCCAGCGCCAAGGCCTTCGTTACTGCCACCATTCGTATTTGGAGTTGCATGTTTCAAGGCGGGTGACTCGGGAAGGAAAGGACTTTGGAGTCCCAGACCCCCTCTTTTTCATCACAGGAGCGGCACCTTTGATGCAAGGACGTAAATCAGATATTCGTCCTGACCGCGCTTGAGCACCGAAAAATTGTTATTTTGGTTTCCAAAGGGGGGCATGAGATGAAATTATCGAACACGTTAATTTGGACACTGGCAGATTCGCTTGTGACTGCCCATTCCACTTCCCAACACATAGGTGCCGTACAACACCGGCGTTTGACCGATTTAGTGCGTCATGCCCGAACCAGCTCGCCCTTCTACCGTCATCACTACCAAGGGGTTTCTCAGAACATCGAGAACATTGCCCAATTGCCAAGTGTTGACAAAGCAACACTGATGGGGTCTTTTGATGACTGGGTGGCTGATCCAGAAGTGCGCCTGAAAGACCTAAAAATGAATTTTCTTAACGATCTTGACAGGGTCGGAGATCTGTATCTTGGTCGATACATGGTTATGACAACATCAGGAACAACGGGTGAGCCGGCAATCCTTTTGCAGGATGATCAGTCCTGGAAAGTCATAAACGTTATGGGACGCACACGGCCTCAAGCAATTGTCACAAGAATTAATCTCGTGCAACTGGCGCGAAGAGGAATGCGCACTGCCGCATTATTTGCAACTGGCGGGCACTATGGCGCAGCCGCAATCACGGAGCGAGTCAGGCGCGTCAGTCCACTGATTGCAGAGCGGACTCGGGTCATATCCGTTTTGCGTCCCATCAATGAAATTGTTGCAGAACTGAATTCCTTTACTCCCACCCTTATCAGTGGATATCCCAGCATCATTTCTCTACTGGCGGAGGAGCAACGCGCCGGTCGATTGCGAATCGAGCCACTGCATATTTTGTGCGCGGGTGAGTTGCTCACTCCCTTTGCACGCCACGAAATAAATAAGGTTTTCAACTGTCCTTTGACGGAGGGGTATGCGGCGACGGAAGTGCCGGCGTTGGCCATGCAGTGCACGGAAAATCGATTTCATGTCAATGCGGATTGGTATGTCTTGGAAGCGGTCGATGAAAATCACCGTCCGGTGCCTATGGGAGTAGAATCTGCAACCGTCCTAGTAACAAATCTGGCAAATCGGGTGCAGCCGATAATCAGGTATGACCTTGGCGACAGGGTCACCTTGCTGCCCGATAAATGTTCCTGTGGCAGCGCATTGCCGTCGCTTTTCGTTGAAGGTCGCACGAATGAGGTATTGAGATTGGAAGGTACCGACGAGCAGCAAGTTTCGATCTTGCCATTGGCGCTGGGTTCGGTGATAGAAGAAACACCTGGAGTTCATCGCTTCCAAGTGGTGGGACATAACCCGCGTGAAATTTCGATTCGGCTTGATGTCGAAGCAGAATTCGAGAAGCCAAGAGTTGAGCACGAGGTATCAAAGCGAGTGAAAGAATATTTCGACTCACTTGGGGTCAGTGCAGTGAAAATTATCCAGGACCCTGCACCTCCGGCGCAGGACCATGGCAGTGGAAAGTTACGTCAGGTGATCGGAGGCTAAATCTCATCACGGTCGTGGCAATGCGTAATGGATGATGTATTTATTTGATCGGTGCTCAAATGCCTGATCAAAAAGGATGGGTGACTACCGATTGCGCCCTAGATTCTCGTGACCGGTAACCCAGTCGCCTGCGATGACTGCGGACGCGAGTGAAATTTCACCAGCAAGGACGGTCGCGCCAACAATTTCAGCAAGTTTCTGTGACTTGCCATCGCCTAGGCAATCCAATAATGACAGGCATTCGTTTTGGGTTGGTAGTCCTGTGCCACCGCCTCGGGTAGCGACAATGACGGACGGCAGTGTGATGGACCAGTAGTAATCACCTGAGTCGAGGAGTTGCGTATAGAGCAGGCCACCATGGGACTCTGAAACATTGGCAACGTCTTGCCCCGTCGCCATGTAGAGCGCGGTCAATCCGTTTGCCGCATGAGCACCATTATTTGCTGAGCCAACGAGAAATGCGCCAGCTTGGGAGATTTGGCGAGCGCGAAAGAGTTTCTCTGGCGTGACCCCAAGTAGGCGCTCCAGCACCCCACGAGGCGTTGTGACTTCAGCGATGACGCGCTTGCCGCGACCCATCAACATATTTATTTGTGAGTGTTTCTTGTCCGTGTCGATATTGCCGGACAGGATGAACTCAGGGTGATCAGGATGCGTTTGAGTGATCCATTGGCATGCTGCCAGTGTTGCTTTGCTCACCATGTTTTGCCCGGCGGCATCATCCGTTGTGTAATCGAAGCGCAGGTAGAGCAGTGGACCAACAGCGAATTGCGTGATTGATTTAAGTTTGCCCACGCGCGTAGTTGCCTCGGCCACTGCTCGAATCTGGTCAAGATTGCTCTCAATCCAAAGGCCAAAGTCGCGTGCGGATCGAGCGCTATCAAACAGGAAGACGGGGGAGCGTTGCATGTGATCGGATGAAACCGTGACGGTAGCGCCACCAGATTCATGAATCACTCGCATACCGCGGTTGTAGCTGGCAACTAGGGCACCCTCAGTCGTTGCTAGTGGCACATAGAAGTCACCAACTGCGTGCTCGCCGCGGACGAGCAATGGACCAGCGATCCCAATAGGCACTTGAGCAACACCGATGAAGTTTTCAATGTTACCCACTAGCCCCGAAGGATCAAAAGAAAAACTACCGGTGTGGGAAAGATCCGAGCCTGTTTGTTCCGCGAGAAATGAGCGCCTAGTTGCCGCTGCAGCGGCTGAATAGTCATCTGAGTCATCACGTGGAATGGAAACTCTATGTACGGTCATGATTGTCCTTCAAATATGTGGTCGAGTAGGGCCAAGGTGGAATTCTTAGCGGCCGCGGAACTGATGGTGAGTTCGTTGACCAGTTGTGAACTTTCCGCGGAATCGACGCCTGTCCTTTGAGCCAAGCGCGCCAGCGTTTCAGGTGTCAACTCGAGGTGGGGTTGAACGCCCCACGCATTACCAGATTTGAAAATCATGATGGCATCTTCGGTCTGGCCGACAATGTCGGCCGACCCTGGGTCGGTGATGAAATCCTCATGCCAGCGAATCCACGGTCCAAGCTGCTTGGGTTGTTCGAAAGTTTCAAAGCCTCGGTGCACCGCAGGCTGCCGCTCAACATTGCCACCGAGTGCCCTAGCCATAACCTGCGCGCCAAAGCAAATACCCAGATAGGGATGTCCTGCGGCAATCCAATCTGTGACCGCGGCAATTTCATTCTCCGTTGCATCGGTGGTAAACCCTTCGACCACCGAGCTGAGCGAGCCTAGGTTGATGAGTAAGTCGGCAGCGGGGAATGATTCATCTTTGACCGATTCTGGTCGAAAGACTCGGACTACTTCATACCCATTGGCATCCAGCCACTCGCCAACGTAGCCCAGTTCGTGTGCGATGTCTTTCTCTGAATGGATCAGCGCGCGTTTGACGGGTTGAGCTTTCACGGGTTGAGCATAGGGATGCCCGACTACTTCAGGGTCAGGTTCCCCACAACAACCGTCTGATTCGAGAATGGGTCCGAGGCAGGGGACTGTGAGTAATAAACCCGCCAGGTGTTCGCTCCCGTTTTGACCGCGGTGGGATCTAGGCTGTTCACGTTTGTCGGGGTGAGTGCCTGGGCGTTGACTTTCCATGTGAGACCGTCGGCTGACGTTGCTGCATAGAGCCGTTGGGGAGGAGCGCCAGGGCCCGTGGAAACTAGTGCAATCCACTTGCCTGCATCAGCTTGGATGATTGCCGAGTCAACGTATCCGCCGGTGAACCGGTAACCAGGATCCTGGACAAATGATGTACCCGTGGAATCGGTGGAAGTTGCACTGAGGATCACTTCATTGGCTCCACCTCCCGACCCCAGTGCCGACAGATTGACCTTGCAGGATTTCAAAACTTTCTTTTCTTTTATGGAGGGCTTTCCACCTTTAGAGAGTGCCTTGATTTGGCTTTTACTCAAATTCTTGGCAAGACATTTGAGTTGCTTCGATGTTGGTTGGAACTTTGAAGCAACGTTTCCATCAGGCATAGCGACCCAGTACAACCGGACTCGACCATCGGGCAACACAACCGAGTCGGGTACCCCCCATGCTTTTTGGCCGGGAGGTGATGAAATACCCAAAGAGGTTGTCGCGCCCAGTTGAGGCTGACCCGCGGCGTCGTAGGACACCGGTGCCGTTGAAATCGTTTTCACCGATGGACTCGGTTCAATGAAGTAGGCCCGTTGGGAACCATCCCGCAGTGTCACTTGGGTGTAGTCCGTGCCAAATCCGAATGGCAATGTGGCGCCGGCACAGGTGCCACCAACGGTGCAGGTGGCCATGGACCACCCTGACATGCCTCCGCTGTAGAACACTCGATCCGTTGTGGGGCTGAGTGCCATGGCGAAAGGGCTAACCCCGGTGAGTCCTGTGGGACTGGACCCCTGCAAGCTAAATGTCTCTGCATGAGCGGCGGCGAAAGAAAGGGGAAAAATCGATAGCGTCGCAACAACAACGGATGCGAGGAACTTGGATTTCATGGGAAAAAACTACACAACACGAAAAGCGGTTTTCTCAAATACCCAAGAATTCGATTTATGTTTTTTCTATTTTCTAGGCGGTGCGCAAGTCCCCGCCAGGTGAAGCTTGGAATCGACTTGGACAGATACGTTGGGAATGTTGGGAGTCGAAATCCGTGCCAACAGTTGGGCCACTGCAAGTCTGCCCATCTCCACGAGGGGCTGCTGGATGGTGGTGAGGTTGAGTGTTCGCAGTGATGCCAATGCCATGCCGTCGTAGCCGATCACTGAGAAGTCTGTTGGAACGTTGAGACCTGAATCGGTGGCGGCAGCCATCACGCCCAACGCCGACAGGTCGTTTGCGACAAATGCTGCCGTGGCTTCGGGGTAACTTGCGAATAACTCATTGGCCGCCCGATAACCACCTGAATCCGTGAAGTCTCCAACTATCACGTGAATGTGGTCATGAAGGCCCGCTGCATGCATTGCATCGCGATAACCCTTTTCACGGTCACGCGAAATTTGATTATCTCCTCCCGTTATGTGAGCAATGTGCGAATGCCCTAGAGAGATCAAATACTCCACCGCAATGCGCGCGCCAGCTTGATCGTCATTACTAATTGTGTCGACATTGGCACCGGTTACATCATTTCGCGTGATGATTGTGACGGGGCGTTCATCGGAAATTCTGGTAATTGTTTCGGCGCTAAGGCGATGGGCGATCAAAATAAGTCCCTCAACTTGGAACTCGAGTAAGCGAGCAAGTTCAGACTCCTGCCGCACCGGATCGGCCGAGCCCGTCACGATCAAAGTGTTGTAACCGTTCTCTCCGGCCACTTCCTGCACGCCGTCAAGGATTTGGGCGAAAATCGGGTTATTGAAATCGAGAACCAAAACACCTATTGCCCGGCTTCTGCGGTCGGCCAAACTGCGGGCCGCGGCGTTGGGACGATAGCCCAATTCGGCTGCCGCATTCTCAATGGCCAATCGACTTTCCGCAGAGACCTTGTCCGACCCGCGCAGTGCGAGCGAGACTAGTGATTTGGACACACCCGCCTTCGCGGCGACATCGTGAATCGTTGGCTTATGGACTGCCATGGGTGCATCCTTCGTGAGCAACCGGTACTCGCGTTGTGAGATCCCCCAAGATTAGAGGTTCGTCAGATTGGATTGACCGAGTATCAGCATTTTGGGTCTGTGATGGGGCTCTCACAATATTTCGGGAACCGGCTTGCGCGATGCTCGGTGAATGTGACACGATCAGGACACTAGTTGGAACGTTCCAAGAAGGGAACCCCGGTGTCGAATTTTCTCAGCCGAATTGCATCAGCCCCAATTTCTTGGGGGATCTGTGAGGTCCCAGGTTGGGGGGCAATGTTATCTACTCCACGGGTTTTGTCAGAAATGTCTGGTTTAGGGCTCCCTGCTACCGAGTTGGGGGCTCCAGGCTTTCTCCCGGAAGAACCTGCTGCCATCATGGCAATGCTCAATTCGGTCAATATGTCCCTTATCGGCGGGTTTACCCCGCTCGTGGTGCACGACCGATCCCAGGAAAACGAGACTATTTCACAGGCGAGGGCCACGGCAGCGTTGTTCCAGAGCGCAGGGGCCACGAAGTTCATCTCGGCCCCGGTTACAGATTGGGGTTGGTCCGAACCGCACCCGCCAACGGCTGAAGAACTCAAGCAAATGAACAAAATCTTTGGAATCGTCGATGAAATCTGCGCGGAGCACGGCCTAGAGCAGGTGATGCACCCCCATGTGTTGACCATGGTCGAGACCGACTCGGATGTTCAAAAGGTTCTCGATACCTGCGATGTTCATTGGTGCCTTGACACGGGCCATCTGGCCATTGGCGGCACGGATCCCGTGGCATTTGCCAAAGATGCCTTTGATCGAGTGGGTCACGTTCACCTAAAAGACGTAGACCTGTCCAAGGTCGCGCCGGTCATGAATCGCGAAAAATCCATCATGCAGGGCGTTCAAGAGGGACTCTTTACCGAACTTGGTCAGGGAGATGTCGATATCGCAGGTGTCATTGAAGCGCTCGAGAGTCGCGGGTATCAAGGGTGGTACGTCATTGAACAGGACACGGCCATCACCGCGGGAATGCCCAGTGAAGGTGAAGGTCCGATAGAGCAAGTTGCAAATTCGCTTAATTACTTGAAGGAAATCGTGGCTCCAAAGGTTGCCTCGAGTGTCTAAGAATGCAAAGGACTCCATGAAAAGACATGACCTCATTACCGTGGGGCGTGTCAGTGTTGATCTCTATGCCCAGCAGATCGGTGCTTCTTTTCTTGATCCACAAACATTTCTCAAGTCTGTTGGTGGTTCACCCACGAACGTCGCCGTGGCGGCAGCCAGATATGGGTTAAATGCAGCTGCGCTAACCAAGGTTGGTGGAGATGCTTTGGGGCAATACGTAATTTCGCGGTTGTCGCAATGGAATGTTGATACGAGTTTTATTGACACCGAACTCGATGCACAAACACCCGTGGTGCTCGCAGCACTTGATCCACCCGAGGACCCCCAAATAACTTTCTACCGACATAACGCACCGGATACAAAGGTCATCCCGACCCCGGAAATGGACCGCGCTGTGCAGGAATCGAAAGTTTTCTGGATTAGCGCGGGTGCGCTAGCTCAGGGAACAACAGCCGATGCTGCACAAGCTTGGGCCCGAATGCGAGGGCGAGCCGGGCACACAATTATTGACTTGGATTACCGCCCAACGCTGTGGGAATCGAAATTTGCCGCTCGTGAAAAGGTTCGTCAGGCGCTCGATTACTGCACGGTTGCGGTAGGTAACCGCTCTGAATGCGACATGGCCGTTGGCGAGAGCGAACCCGATAAAGCTGCCGATGTATTACTCGCGCTTGGAGTGAAACTGGCAGTTGTGAAAATGGGTGGCGGCGGAGTTCTGCTCGCAAGCGACTCGGAGCGCGTGCGCATTGACCCTGTGACCGTTGACCTTGTGTGTGGTTTGGGTGCAGGAGATGCATTTGGTGGAGCACTCGTATTCGGCCTTCTGTCGCAATGGTCATTGACCGAAATCGGGCAATTTGCAAACGCCGCAGGGGCCTATGTTGTTGGGCAACTATCGTGCGCAGATGACATGCCCACCGAACTTCAAGTGCGCGAATTAATTTCAAAAAACAGTCGAGGCCTAGCTGGGAGTAGTAAATGAGTGTGTTGACCCGTGAGCAGTATCTGGGGATTCTTGAGGCTCGCCTCCGAGCACCTGAGGATCTTCGAAGTGCGTTGCTCAACCGCACAAGGCGTCCAATCTTGGGTGCCGATGGAAATTTGCTCATGGTCGCCGCTGATCACACGGCTCGAGGCATGCTTGCCGTCGATGGTGACCCATTGGCCGTCGCAGACAGGTTCAGTTTGCTGTCGAGGCTAAAAGAGGCCCTCGACATGCCTGAAGTGGATGGAGTGTTAGCCAGTGCTGATGTCCTAGAAGAGTTGGCGTACATCGGTGCCCTAGACAGGAAATTAGCAATCGGCACCATGAACCGCGGTGGAATCATTGGTGCTTCATGGGAACTAGATGATCGCATGACGGCCTATGACCCCGAACGCATCGCCGCTTATGGGTTGGATGGCGGGAAATTGCTCCTGCGCATCGAGGACACCGACTCAGGCGTGGCTTCAACATTGGAGTGGGCAGGATCGGTGACAAGTCGCTTGGCCGACCACAAAATTATGTGCCTGCTTGAGCCATTGCCCTATTTAAAGGATGCATCGGGTCGCGCTTACCTCGATCAATCCACTGAACGATTGGTCAAAGTTGTTGCCATTGCATCAGGGCTGGGTGCATCCTCTGCCTACTCGTGGCTCAAAATCCCGGCAAGCCCAGACATGAAAATTGTGGCGGCGGCTACGACCATGCCAATTCTCATGCTCGGTGGCGACCCCGGAGACAAAACCGAAGAGGTATTTGATCTTTGGAAAAGAGCCATGGATGAACCTAATGTTCGAGGCCTTGTCGTGGGCCGAGCGCTGCTCTACCCGCGGGGTAACGACATTCCCAAGGCAGTAAAAACAGCTGCTCACTTTGTGCACATGGAGGAGGGCGTATGAGTTGGTATTTACCCGCAGGGACCTCGAGTCTGGGCAACGTAGAAACGAACATCACTGTTGAGAGTGCAGGGTGGAATTACTCGGGCCTGCAGGTGTACAGATTTGATGCAGGAGAGTCCATAACATTTGAACTCCCCGATGACGAGTGCGTCATTGTTCCCCTGTCTGCGCAAAACATTGCGCTCACAACGAACCATGGAGATTTTGTCCTCCAAGGTCGCGAGGGAGTCTTTGCCGCTGTGTCGGATTGGCTGTACCTCCCCAATGGTTCGCGGGTAACCATGACTGCGGCATCTGGCGAAGTCGCAGTTTGCACAGCGCGCGCGCAATCTGACTTTCCAGCTTGCTACACGCCGGCCCAAGAGGTCCCTGTTGAAGTGCGGGGTGGTGGAAAAGCTTCGAGGCAGGTAACAAACATTGCAACACCCGATTCCTTTACCAGCGCGAGAAAAATCAATGTGTGCGAAGTAATTACTCCGGGTGGAAACTGGTCATCGTGGCCACCCCACCGCCACGATGGAATTGATGGCTGCATTGCCACCAATGAAGAGATCTACTACTTCCGCATTGGGCGCGAGGAGTCCTTACACGGGGATCCCGTGGGACTTGGCACTTTTCATGTTTACACGGTGGACGGCTCGGTCGATGAATCAGTCACGGTCAAAGACGGGGATTCCTACTTGGTTCCACAGGGATATCACGGACCCACTATCGCGCCGCCGGAGTATCCAATGTATTTCTTGAACGTCTTGGCAGGGCCAGCGGAGGACCGAACTATGGCCTTTTGCGATGATCCCGACCATCATTGGATCCGGGAAACCTGGGAGGCCCAGGGAACTGATCCACGTTTGCCATATACATCCGCGCACGGTCGAGTCCAAGGAAATTAATCATGAAAAAAGTCGGTATTGCTGTTCTCGGTCTTGGCTGGATGGGACAAGCTCACAGTCGGTCCATGCTTCGAATTCCATCACTATTCCCTGATCGCGATGTGCAGCCTGAACTCATTGTTTGTGCAGACGTTGATGCGTCGCGGCGTGAGCGCGCGGTCCAAGACTTCGGTTTCCTAGAAGCGGTCGAGGATTGGCAGCAGGCTGTTAATGACCCCCGTGTCGATGCAGTCTGGGTGACCTCGCCCAACATGATGCACATACCCATGATTGAAGCCGCATGTGCGGCAGGCAAAGCAGTGTTCAGTGAGAAGCCCATTGGTGGCAAACCGGAACACGCAGTGGCTGCGTTAACCGCGGCAACCGCAGCGGGTGTGAAGTCAGGTGTTGGTTACAACTACCTGTGGGCACCGCTCGTGATTCATGCGAAGTCGTTGATTGAGTCTGGTGAGATCGGTGAGATTACCCATTACCGTGGCCGTTTTCTTTCAATGTATGGAAGCGATGAATTGGGCCTGCTCACCTGGCGCTTCTACTTGGACCAAGCGGGCTACGGCGTAACAAGCGATATTTTGAGCCACTCTGTTTCGATGGCTCAATTTCTTGCAGGACCAATCTCAGAGGTGGTTGGCATGAAAAACATGACCATCACACACCGTCCGGTACCGCAAGAAGGCGCAGCAGGCCATTACGGTCGTGGAAAGCCAGAGGATCCCAAGGGCCTTGTTGAGAATGAAGACTTCGCATCCATGCTGTGCACCTTTGAATCCGGTGCAACGGGAACTTTTGAGGCAAGTCGAACAATGGTGGGTCCAGAAAGCCAGAATGCATTCGAAATCTATGGAACAAAGGGTGCCATCTATTGGAATCTTGAGAGACTCAACGAGTTAAGTGTGTATCGCCTCACGGAGGATCTCAGCAGTGGTTTCACCACTGTCTTTGGCGGGGATCGATTCCCCTACCACGGTGCATTCGCGCCAGGCCAGGCGAACAACATCGGTTTTGAGGACCTAGTTGCAATCGAAGACTTGGCATTCCTCCAGTCATTGGTCAACGACACACCATTCTCACCGTCATTCACGGAAGCCGTTGACGTTGTCAACGTGCAACAGGCGCTGATCAACTCATGGGAAACACGAGGTTGGGAACCAGTAGTTGCGCTGGCACCCGAAGGAAATTGATTTACAAGTCACTTGGCAGGAGATGACATGACCACAGTTCGCATCACGACCGCTGAAGCACTTGTTCGATTTCTCGTTGCGCAAAAAATCGACGTTAATGGTGCTACCGAAAAACTCTTCCCAGGAGTCATCGGTATTTTTGGGCACGGCAATGTCACGAGTTTGGGTCATTCCCTCGAGCAACATCGCGATGAGATCCCAGTGTGGCGGGGACAAAATGAACAGGGCATGGGATTAGCTGCAGCGGCATATGCAAAAGCAAAGCAGCGCCGGCAGGTTTTGATTGCAACCAGTTCTATTGGCCCGGGTGCTACAAACATGGTGACGGCTGCCGGTGTGGCAATGTCCAACAGGCTTCCCGTGCTGTTCATCAGCGGTGACACATTCACCTGTCGCCTGCCTGATCCCGTGCTTCAGCAGGTGGAACACTTTGGCAACCCCACCATCACGGTTAATGACTCATTCAAGCCGGTCGTTCGATACTGGGATCGAATTAGTCATCCCGCTCAACTGTTGACCTCACTGCCTCAAATGGTGAGTACTTTGCTCGACCCCGCCGATTGCGGGCCGGCATTCATTGGATTGCC